>NZ_LIRK01000276.1 GCF_001419765.1 Streptomyces torulosus | reverse complement strand
TTCATCCCGGTCATCGCCACGCCCGCGGCCGTGGCGATGACCGGGATGAAGTAGGTGACCATCTGGGCGGTGGTCGGACCGACCTCGGAGACGAGGCCGTACTGGACGAGCATGGCGACTCCCGTGCCGAGGGCGCCCAGGGCGATCACGGCCAGCAGGGGCAGGACCGGGAAGCGGCTCGGCAGGGTGGTGAACAGCGGGGTGACGACGGCGAGTTGCGCGGTGGCCAGGAGGAGCTGGGCGCCGGTGAGGGAGAGCGGGGAGTGGTCGGTACCGGCCAGGGTGCGGCGGACGTAGATCCAGCCGATCGGGTAGCTGAGGGAAGCCAGCAGGGCCATCGCGGTGCCCCTCGGGTCGAGGCCGTCGAAGCCCTGCCAGGCGCCGAGGACGGTGAGCACACCGAGGAAGCCGAGGCCGAGACCGGCGACCCGCACCCGCGTCGGCCGGTCCTCGGAGAGCGCCACCAGCGACAGGGCCATGCCCCACAGGGGGGAGGTCGCGTTGCAGATGCCGGCGAGGGTGGAGGGGATCGTCAGCTCGGCGTAGGCGAAGAGCGAGAACGGCAGGGCGTTGAGGAGGAGAGCCGCCATCGCCAGATGCCCCCATGTGCGCGCGCCGCGCGGCAGCCGCTCACGCTTCACCGCCATCGCCGCCGCCAGGACCAGCGTGCCGAAGACCAGCCGCCCGAAGGTCACCTGGAACGGCGCGTAGGCCTCCGTGCCCACCTTGATCAACAGGAAGCTGAAGCCCCAGATCAGGGAGAGAAAGCCGAAACGCAGGCGCCAGTCGACGGTGGCGCGGCGCTGTGCGGAGGCAGGGGAGGGGGCTCGGGTGGGCGTCGCCGTGGTCATGCCTGACACGATGCTCCGCAAAGATCTCGTAGCACAAGCGAGATTTCGTGAGTCGATTCTCGTAGCATCGCTTACATGTTGAATCTGGAGCGCCTGCGCACCCTCGACGCCCTCGCCCGGCACGGCTCGGTCAGCGGCGCGGCGGACGGCCTGCACGTGACCACGTCGGCCGTCTCCCAGCAGATGGCGAAGCTGGAGCGGGAGGTGGGGCAGCAGCTGCTCGCCAAGAACGGACGCGGAGTGCGGCTCACCGACGCGGGACGGCTTCTCGCCGACCATGCCGCCCGGATCCTCTCCCAGGTCGAGCTCGCCCAGTCCGACCTGGAGGCCCAGCGGGGGCAGGTCGTCGGCGAGCTGCGGCTCGCCGCGTTCCCGACGGCCGTGCGGGGGCTGTTCCCCGCCGTCTTCCGCACGCTCAAGGCCGACCATCCGGCGCTGCGGGTACGGTCGCGGGAGCTGGAGCCGGAACTCGCGATCAACGCGGTGGTGCGGGGCGATGTCGACCTGGCCGTCGTCCTCGACTGGTACAACAAACCGCTGCCCGTGCCCGAAGGGCTCGCCCGCGCCTCGATCCTCGACGACCCCGTGGAGGTCGCCCTGCCCGAGGATCACCCGCTCGCCGGGCGGGACGGGATCGACCTGGAGGAACTGGCGGACGAGGCGTGGGTGGCGTGGCCCGAGGGCGAGTTCTGCCACGAATGGTTGCTCTACACCCTGCGCGCGAACGGCATCGAACCCCACATCGCCCACCGGGCCGGCGAGCACCACACCCAACTCGCCCTGGTGGAGGCCGGGTTGGGGGTGTGCATCGCGCCCCGGCTGGGACGGGACCCGATGCCGGCCGGGGTGCGGACCGTGCCCGTACGGCACCGGGTCCACCGCACCGTCTACGCGGTGTGGCGCGCCGACGCGGACCGCAGACCGTCCATCAGGGCGGCCGTCGAGGCACTCAGGGCAGCCGGGGCGGCGTGCGGGGCGTAGGGGGCTGCACTCAGGGCAGCCGGGGTCGCGTGCGGGGTGTAGGGCTGGGCTCACGGCAGCCGGGCGCCCGCGGGCGGGGCGTAGAGCGATCTCCCGCTTGTCATACTTCCCGCGTGGATACGCGAGCGAGGGAGACGGCGCGGCGATGGCTCGCCGACCAGGGGGTCACCCAGGTGGCGCTACGGCGCAGTCAGGCTCGGTCGTCGCCCCCGGGGCCGGTGTCTCCTCGAGCGCGTCCCGGTCAGAGTGAACCGAGCTTGCGGAAGTCCCAGGACGTGATCGCGTCCGGGGTCAGGCGCAGCCAGGCGTGTCTGCCGTCGTGCGGCATGTCGTCGATGCCGAAGTTCTTGCGGGCGAACAGGCGCTCCACCCCGGCCAGTTCGGCGAGCGGCTCACCCGTCCGCGGAACCTCGCCGACCACCTCGACGGTGCCGGACAGCTCCACACCTCGCAGCTCGCCGTAGTCCTCGCCCGCGTCGACCACGACGGCGACGTGCGGATCGCGGCGCAGCTCCGACCAGCGTTTGCTGCGGGTGATCGAGTACAGCCAGAGGGAGGTGCCGTCCCAGACGAACCAGAGCGGGCTGACGTGCGGCGCGCCGTCGGCCGAGACCGTCGCGACCCGGCAGGTCCGCTGTGCGCCCAGGAACGCGTCCAGCTCGCCGGCCTCCATCATGATCTTCCGGCCCCGGCGCTGAGTGGCGGCCATGGAATTCCTCTCCTCTGACGTGGCGTCAGATGAGCATGGGTCGTCTTCCGTCCATGCGCAAGAGGCGTTACGCTCGCCCGCCCGGTCCCGGCACCCGTTGCCGCCGGTAGCCGACGCCCCGCTCTCGACCTCGCTCGAAACCCTGGGGGACACCATGCCGTCGCACGCGAACGAGTCGAAGAGGCAGCGGGAGCTGGGCGAGCTCCTCGATCCCGCCACCACCGCGCTGCTCACCGTGGAGTGCCAGGAGGGCGTCGTGGGGCCGGACAGCGCCCTCCCCGAACTCGCCGAGGCGGCCCGCTCCTCGGGGGCGCTCGCGAACGTGGCGCGGCTGGTCGCCGCCGCCCACACGAGCGGGGTCCAGGTCCTGCACGCGGTCGCCGAGCGGCGGCCCGACGGGCGCGGCGCCAACCACAACGCCCGTCTCTTCCGGGCCGCTTCGCGGCTTCCCGTACGGCAACTGACGGGGACCGCGGCCGTACGTGTCGCGCCGCCCATCGAGGTCGCCCAGGAGGACCTGGTCGTCCGGCGGCTGCACGGGTTGTCCCCGCTGGCCGGCACCGACGTCGACGCGCTGCTGCGCAACCTCGGCTGCCGCACCCTGATCGTCGCCGGCGTCTCGGCCAACGTGGCCGTCCCCAACGCCGTCTTCGACGCGGTGAACCTCGGCTACCGCGTCGTCGTGCCCGGGGACGCCATCGCGGGGGTGCCTGCCGACTACACCCCCGCGATGATCCGCCACACCCTCGCGTTGGTCGCCGCGGTCGCGACCACGGCCGAGGTCCTGGCCTGTATCGAGCGGGCCGAGCGGCGGACCTGAGCGACCGAGAGACGTCAGGCCAGCGTGATCGACGTCCCGCTGACCTTGATCTCCTTGGCGGGCAGCGCCTCCGTCGCCGGGCCGCTCTTCACGCTGCCGTCGGCGATCGAGAAGTTGCTCTGGTGGCAGGGACAGTTGATCACCCCGTCGGCGACCGTCTTCACGGCGCAGCCACGGTGGGTGCAGGTGGAGGAGAACGCCTTGAACTCGCCCGCCTTCGGCTGCGTGACCACCACGTTCTTGTCCTCGAAGATCTTGCCGCCGCCCTCCGGGATGTCGCTGGTCTTGGCCAACTCGGTGCCGCCCGACCCCGCGTCGTCCCCGCCCGTGCCGCCACCGCTCGTGCTGCCGCCGCTCGCGGAACCGCTCGCGTCGCCGCCGGCGCCCGACGAGCCGGACGAGTCGTCGCCCGACCCGCACGCGGTCAGCGCGACGGCGAGCCCCGCCGCACCGGCAGCCGCCATCATCGTGCGACGGGCCGGTTCAGAAGCGGGTTTGATCGTTTCGCTGCTCATGCGGACGAATCCCTCCGAGATCGCTTTGCACTTTCGCCCATGGATACGGCGACGGTGTGGTTGAACGTTCAGACAGGGGCACATCTTGGTCTGCCCGGCATCACGATCGCGTCAAGTGAAGCTGTCTCGAACCTGTCGATCCGGAGGTCGGCTCGCCCCCCGTGCACTGTTCGGGCGCACCGCTCGGGCGCACTACTCGGGCGGTCTCAGCGATCGGACGGGGTCTCCGGGCCCGGGTCGGGGGTGTCGGTGTCGAAGGGCGGCGCCTCGTCGGTCCACTTCATCGACGTGATCGTCGTGTAGCTCAGGGTCTCGCCCTCGCGTGCGCCGTCACCGCTCCGGGTGGCCACCGTCTCGGTGCCCAGGGGCATGCCCGTGGACTTGTCGAAGATCAGGCGGAGTTCCGGGGCGGACGCGTAGGGGCTCGGGAGCGCCACGGCGTAGCCGGCGCGGCCCGTGTGGTCCCTGATGTCGCCCAGGGAGCGCACGCCGGGTTCGGCGGCGAGGAGGCGGTAGGCGGCGGCGCGAAGGGCCGGACTGGACGGGAGCGACGTGGCCAGTTCGATGGCGCAGTTGACGACGATCCGGTCGAGGACCCTCTTCGGGCCGTTGTGGTCCTTGTCCACCAGGGCGAGCAGACGCTCGCGGAGGGCCTTCGCGTCCGTGGGGAGCGTGGGCAGCAGTCGGAGGGGGACCTCTCCGTACGGCCCGGAGTCGGCCTTTCCGCCGGGGGCGTCGTGCTCGATCTCGCCCTTGCCGGCGTAGGTGACGGTCTCGTCGGGCGCGTCGGACAGCTTCCACGAGGTGGGGGAGCCGTCCGCCCTCCACGCCGCCTCGTCGGCCTTGGTAGCCGGGCGGGCGCCCGAGTCCAGGTACTGCGACCAGTACGTGTTCTTGTCCGTGGACGTCCAGTACCGCTGCTCGGAGCGGACGTCGATGGTGTAGACCTCGCCGGGGACCTTGCGGAAAAAACCCATGTGTTGCTCCACGTACCAGTACCTGCCCGAACCGACCGGCTGGCGCTCGACGTGGGAGGCGGCGGCGAGAAGGATCCGGGCGCCGGACTCCGACGCCACGGAGGACGGGGGTGCCGGCTTCTCCGGCGCGGTGTCCGTGACCACCAGGGCCACCACGGCCGCCGCGGTGGCCAGGGCGAGACCCGAGAGGAGCGGACGCCCCCACCGGCGCGAACGGACGGTGACGCGAGCGCCGAGCGGCGCGCGGGGACCGCTCATCACCGTCGCGAGCTCCTCGTCCCGCACCGACGACGGCGTGGGGAGCCCGGGGTCCAGGTGGGCGGGGCGGGCGGTGGTCAGGCGGTGCAGCACGTCGTTCTTCACCGGGCTTCCTCTCCTACGGCGATCCGGGCTCGGGTGGACTCGTGCCGCAGGGCTGCGGCCGCCGCCACGGGCGGGGAGGCCGACGCGGCCTGGTCGAGGCGTCTGCGCGCCCGGTGCAGACGGACCCGCAGGGTGAGGGGCGAGCAGCCGACCACCGTGGCGGCCTGTGCCGGGGTCAGGCCCTGCCACGCCGAGAGGATCAGCAGTTCCCGGTCGTCCTCCGGCAGCGTGGCCAGCGCCCTGAGCAGGGCGCTGCGCTCGGACACCTCCTCCGCGATGTCCGCCTCGGCCGGTTCCACCCAGGACATCCACTCGGCGGTGAACGACACGCGCCTGGCCTCGGCCCGGACGGTGTCCCGCAGGATGTTGCGGGCGACCACGAGCAGCCACGGCAGCGGCGGCTCGGGGATGTCGCCCAGCCTGCGCCAGGCCACGGTGAACGTCTCGTTCACCACGTCGTCGGCGACCTGCCGTCCCGCGCGGCTGACCACATAGGCCCATACGCGTTGTCGGCAGCCGTCGTAGATGGCGGTGAATCGATCAGCGTCGGAGTCGGCCACTGCCGCACCTCCCGTCCCTCACGGTGTGTTCTGTCGTCGGGTAGTGGTCCGAGCGGGCTGATCGTTACAGCGGAAACCCGGAAAACCCGCCCGAGGGACGAGGCATGGATCACATCGGCCGTGATGAGTCCGGCTCTGGCTACGACCGAGCCTTCGCCCTCACCCGGATCGTGTCGATGACCGCCTGGACCGCGGTGACGAAGTTCTGCGGGTCGTCCAGCGACTTGAACCGCGGGGCCAGCCGGGCGATGTTGGGGAACTTGTCGGGCGGAAGGGTCAGATAGTCCGTCTTCCACGCCCGGAGGTCCGCCTCCCGGAGCTCCGGGGACAGCGACGCGAGACTCGCGTCCATCGCGCTGTAGGACAGCACCACATCGGCGAAGACCCGGTGGTAGCGGGCCGCGTCGTCGTCGTCGAGGCCGGCGCGGCGCATGCAGTCCAGTTTGCGTTCCACGGTCCGGAACTCGTTCTCCCGGCGGGCGGTCCGCGCCGCCGCGAGGGCACCCACCCGAGGGTGCCGCAGGAACGCCTGGTGGGTGTGGACCGCGATCTGCATCAGGTCGTGGGCCCAGTCGTCCGTCGGCGGCGGCGTGTGCGCCAGCGCCTCTTCGTGCAGGGCGTCGATGAGGGCGAGCAGCAGCTCGTCCTTGTTGCGGAAGTGCCGGTAGATCGCGGTCGGATGAGCGGCCAGCTCGCGGCCGAGCGCCGAGAACGTCAGCTTGTCCATCCCGGACGAGTCGGCGACCCGGAACGCGGCTTGGACGATCGTCTCCTGGCTCAGCGTGCCGCGGGGCAACCGGCTTCGGCGGGTGCCCTTGGCCGTACCGCCGGCGTTACTCGAGGTCATATGTCCTTCCTCATCTCGGTTGTCTCCCATAGTGGTCCACCGGTGGCGCGCGTCAGCCCGCTTCGGCCGAGCCGTCCGCACGAGGATCGGTGGCCGCGACCAGGCGCGGACCGTCGGCGCCGCCCGCCCGGCGGACCAACTGGCCGTGCCCGACACCGTCGTCGTGCGCGTCGATCAGCTCGACGTCGAAACCCCCGCCCTCGATCGCACGGACACCCGCCGTGGGCACGTCCCGCTCGGCCTTGACGGTACCGGCGCCCTCCGTCATCCCGGCCTCCATGGCCCCGAGGACCCAGCGCGGCGCCGACACGGCACGCTCCGCGGAGGCGCCGGCGGCCAGGCGCAGGGCCAGATGGGTGTGCACCTGCGGCTGCGCGCGGCCTCCCATCACCCCGTGCGCTCCGACGAGCTCGTTGCCCTCGCGGACCAGGACGGGCATCAGCGTGTGCAGGGGACGCTTTCCGCCGGCGAGACGGTTCGGCGACGCCGGGTCGAGCGAGAACGACGCGCCCCGGTTGTGCAGGACGACACCGGTACCGGGATCGAGCACCCCGGAGCCGAAGCAGTGGAACACGCTCTGGATCAGGGACACCCAGGTACCGTCCCGGTCCGTCACGACGACGGCGACCGTGTCGCCGGACGCCTTGCGCTGGCCGAGCAGTTCGACCGGGGTGCCCGCCATCGCCCGCTCGGCGATGCGCCGTACGTACGGCTCCGACAGCAACTCCTCGGCGGGGGCGGCCTCTCCCCACTCCGGGTCGCAGCAGAAGCGGTCGCGGTCGGCGGCGGCCTGGGCGAGCACGGAGGCCACGACGCCCGCGTCGCGGCCCAGCGGATCGAGCGTTCCGCGGACCGAGCGCACCACGTCGAGCGCGCGCAGGCCCTGGAGGAAGTACAGGCCCTGCGAGTTGTCGCCGCTGGAGAGATGGTCGACGCCGTCGTACACCGCGCTGTGCGTTCCCGACAGCCGTACCGTGTGCTCGGCGAGGTCCTCGACCGTCATGGCCGAGCCCTGCTCGGCGAGCAGTCGCACCAGACTCAGGCCCACGTCTCCGCCGTAGAGCGCGGACGGACCCTGCGCGGCGATCGACGCGAGCGTCCGGGCGAGGGCCGGCTGCCGCAGGGTCCGACCGGCCGCGAGGACGTCGCCGTCGGCGAAGAACACACCGCGCATGCCGGGGTCGCGGGCCAGGGTCCGCTCCTCCCTGCGCAGGTCCAGAGCGAGTCCGGGGGCGACGGGGACGCCCTCGCGGGCGGCCGTCTCGGCGGGCGCGAGGGCCGCCGAGAGCGGACGGGTCCCCCATGTGTCGGCGAGCGCGGCCCAGCCGGCCGCCGCGCCGGGGACCGTCACCGGGAGCGCGCCGAGGACGGGCATGCTCTCGTACCGTGCCGCGATCTCCCCGGCGTCGACGGCCCGCGGCGCCCGGCCGGCGGCGTTCACGAAGCGGACCTCGCCGTCGGCGGTACCCACCAGGGCGAGCAGATCGCCGCCGACGGAGCACTGGTTGGGGTAGACGACGGTCAGCATGGCGGCGGCCGCGAGAGCGGCGTCCACCGCGTTGCCGCCGCCGCGCAGGACGTCGGCCGCGACGTCGCTCGCCGCGGAGTGAGGTGTCGCCACGGCCCACTCGTCGCCCGTGGCGGAGAGTCGGCGAGCAGTGAATTCGGACATGGTTCCCTTCCCCAACACCGATGCGGATCCGCTGAGGTGCGCCCGTCCACCGGTGCGGCAGAGCCGTGAACCCGGACGCGGCGACTGGGCTCCACTCCTCGGGCAATCGTCGTTAACCGCCCTGTTACGGGAGATTCCTTGACAGCCCCGGAGCGCCAGCCCTAGCTTCCCCTCATAGTCAATGACGTCGACTATGGCACTGACTACCTGTCGGGGCAACCACGGAAAACTCCCTGAAGGGGGCCGGCAATGGCAAGATCATCGCGTCGTGCCTGTCGTACGACACTCCCCGTCGCCTGTGCCGCGTTCGCGGCCGCGGCCGTGCTCGCCGGATGCGGTGGCTCCACGGAGAACGCGGCCTCGCCCGCGGCCTCGCCCGTGGTCGACCTGCCGGCCGGGACGCTCGTGAAGGACGGGCAGATCACCTACTGCTCGGACATCAGCGCACCGCCCATGACGTACTACGACGCCGCGCAGAAGCCGGTGGGCGCCGAGATCGAACTCGGCGACGCGCTCGCCGCGCAACTCGGCGTCAAGGCGAACTGGGCCGACACCGCCTTCAACGGCATCATCCCCGCGCTGCAGGCCAAGCAGTGCGACGCGATCATCACCCAGCTCTACATCAAGCCCGAGCGGGAGAAGGTCGTGAACTTCGTCCCGTACATGTACGCCTCCAACACGTACGTCGTGTCCGCGAAGGACGACAAGGGCATCAAGAGCGCGGCCGACCTGTGCGGCAAGAAGGCCGCGGCCCAGACCGGCACGACGATCGCCGACTACCTCTCCGCCCAGTCGAAGAAGTGCGTCGCGGACGGCGAACAGAAGGTCGACATCCGGCTGTTCAACAAGGACACCGACGCGCTCCAGCAACTGCGCCTCGGTCTGGTCGACTCCTACGGGACGACCCTCGAGGCCGCCGCGTACGCGATGAAGCAGCAGCCGGACACCTTCCAGCTCGTCGGGGAGCCCTTCAACCGCATCAAGGTGGGCGCCGCGACCCGCAAGGACGACACCGCCCTGCACGACGCGCTGACGAAGGCGTTCGCGGAGATCCGGAAGAACGGCGACTACACCGCCATCCTCAAGAAGTGGAACCTGACCGGCGACGACATCGCCGGATAGCGCCCGGCCCGTTCGACCGGTGGGGCCGCCCGGCCGCCGTCCACCGGGGCCGGCAGGGGCCGGCCCGTCCGCATCCGCACATACGCAGGGAGAGGATGACGTGGCTGACACGTCCTTGCTCGCCGACTCGGCGCAGGTGGCCGGCTTCGACTGGTCGTTCTTCTGGCACTACCTCATATCCCCTTCGGGCACCTTCCTGGAGGGGCTGTGGCGGACCGTGTACATCTCGGTCGTCGCCCAGGCGCTCGGGGTGCTCCTCGGCCTCGTCATCGCGCTGGCCCAGCGCAGTCGCTTCGCCGCACTGCGCTGGGGCGGCGGCGCCTATGTCTGGCTCATCCGGGGCACGCCCCTGCTCGTCCAGCTGGTCCTCGTCTACAACGGCCTCGCGGCGGCGGGCGTCTACCGCTTCACCGACGTCCAGGTGGGGGGCCTCGTCCTCCTCGGTGTCGTACAGGCGGCCGTCCTCACGCTCGCCGTGAACGAGGCGGCCTACATGGCCGAGATCATCCGCGCCGCGCTCGACGCCATCGACCGCGGACAGACCGAGGCGGCGCAGGCGCTCGGCATGACTCCGTCACTGACGATGCGCGTGGTGCTGCTGCCCCAGGCGTTGCGGATCATCGTTCCGCCGCTGGGCAACGAGTTCAACCTGATGATGAAGTCGACGTCGCTGCTGTCGGTCATCGGACTCCAGGAGATGTTCCTGACGGCCCAGTCGATCAACTCGGCGACCTTCAAGACGTTCGAGATCTTCCTCGTCGCCGCCTGCTACTACCTCGCCCTGACGACGGTGTGGTCGTTCGTCCAGCGGTCCATCGAACGCAGACTGGCGGACCCCGGGACCACACCGCCACCCGGCCCCTCCCTCAGGGAGCGGCTCGTCGGCGGCAGGGGCGGCGGTCCCGCGCCCCGCGGCACCGCGGTCGTCGGCAAGGAACCCACGCTCGCAGGCAGGGAGGCGTCCTGACGTGGAACCGATCGGGAGGACAACGACGGTGAACGACCCGCACGGTCCGCACGACCAGCCCACCACCGGGTACACGGGCCCGACCGGCCCCGCGGATCCGACGGCGGTGCTGTCGGCGCGCGGGATGGTCAAGGCCTTCGGTGGCGTACGCGTGCTCAACGGTGTCTCGATGGACGTCCGGGCCCGCGAGGTGGTGGTCGTCGTCGGGCCGTCCGGCTCGGGCAAGACGACGTTCCTGCGGTGCCTCAACCACCTGGAGAGCATCGACGAGGGGGAGATCCTCGTCCACGGCCGCCGCGTCGGCTACAAGGACGGCCTGGACCGGCTGGTCGAGGAGCGGCCGAGGGCGATCGCCGCCCGCAGACGCAACATCGGCTTCGTCTTCCAGCGCTTCAACCTCTTCCCCCACCTCTCCGCCCTGGACAACGTGGCCGTCGCCCCGGTGAAGGTCCTCGGTGTACCGAAGGCCGAGGCGAGGGAACAGGCACAGGCCCTGCTCGCCAGGGTCGGCCTCGCGCACAAGGCGTCCTCGCGCCCGTCCGTCCTCTCCGGAGGCCAGCAGCAGCGCGTCGCCATCGCGCGCGCCCTCGCCATGAAACCGGAGCTGATGCTGTTCGACGAACCCACCAGCGCCCTCGACCCGGAGATGGTCGGCGAGGTCGTCACCGTGATGAAGGAGCTGGTCGAGGACGGTCTGACCATGATCGTCGTCACCCACGAGATGGGCTTCGCGCGGTCGGCCGCGGACAGGCTCGTCATGTTCGACCAGGGGGTGATCCTGGAGGAGGGCACCCCCGAGAAGCTCATGACGGATCCCGACCACCAGCGCACCCGCGCCTTCCTGCGGCGCATCGACGGCCACGGCTGACCGGCGCGGCGACGGACACGGCTGAGCGGCGCGGCGACGGCCATGCGGAGCCACCCGCCCCGGCGGTCCTGCCGCACGGCGCCGCCGATGCCGTGGGCGCGCGCCCGCACGGGAGCGGACCGGTACGCCACCGCAGACCCCGGAGGGACACCCGCGGGAGCTCCCCGCGAGCGCCGGTTCGTCGTGCTCGCGTTGCTGCTGACCACCGTCACCGGCGTCGTGGACGCGGTCAGCCTCCTCGCGCTCGACGGGGTCTTCTCCGCCAACATGACGGGAAACGTGGTCATGTCGGCGGTCGGCGGGGCCGGCGTCCGCGAGGTGCCGGTCACCGCCGTCGCGGGGGCGCTGCTCGGCTTCCTCCTCGGGGTGGCGCTGACGGCCCGCTTCCTGCGCGCCGGAGCCTCGGCCGTGGCCCGCTGCAGCGGTCACAGCACCGTCGTGCTCCGCGGCCTCGGGGGCTGTGTGCGTTCCGCGGTTTCCGTGCCCGCACCGGGCGGCGCGTAGTCGGGCATCCACGCGTGCACGGCGACGAGGTCGGCCCCACGCAGCGACGCCTCGGCGAGGGCGAAATCGACTGCCTTCTCACCCATGGGCGACCCGTCGACCGCCAGCACGATCGGCCTGGCGGGATCCGGTTCTTCCTCTCGTACCACCATCACCGGACAGTGGCTGTACGCCGCCAGGTTCACGGCCTTCGATCCCACCAGCATCCCGATGAAGCCGCCCATCCCACGAGCGCCGACCACGAACAGGTCAGCGGCTCTGGCCTCGGCCTCCAGCACCGCCACCATCTCGCCGGTCCGCCCTGCGGAACTCCGTGCGGTCGCCGATGAAGGTCAGGGCGACCAGGCTCGTCGTCACGGTGGGTGCCGATCCGACCCCACGGCGGTGACGGCGATGGCCGTCGTCGTGGTCGACGACTGGATCAGGCCGTACCGAGAACGCCGACGCTCAACCCGACCCATGGGTGTGCGGCGAAGGCGAACATGGTGTACGCCGCGTCGCCGCCCACCTCCGCGAAGCCGCGACTGATGATGCTCACGGCACGGCTCAGCAGGTAGATCAGCCCGAGGGCACCGCACCAGCAGAGGGCCTGGGCCCAGGTGGGGAGCTGGACGGCTCCGGCGTCGCTTGGCTGGCGTCCGGCTCGCTGTCGGGTGTGGCTTCCGTCATGAACCAAAGGCTACGAGCTCCTGACGAGGGGCGTGCGTGGCTGACCGCCGTACGTGTGCGACGGACGGCGGTCTTAGGTGATCACCCCCGGTTACTATGCTCACTTCATGCTTGACCGTGGATCGCGGCGTCAGTGAAGTGGGTGGCCTGAGGAAATGCTGAGGAAGGTCGCTGCAACCCGCTATATCGCAGCCCTCCGTGAGGGCGGCTCGCTGCCCGGTCTCATCGAGGCCGACGACCGCGGGACGTACGTCCTGAAGTTCACCGGCGCCGGGCAGGGCCGCAAGACCCTCGTCGCGGAGGTCGTCTGCGGCGAACTGGCCCGGCGGCTCGGCCTGCGCGTCCCCCGCCTCGTGACCGTCGACCTCGACCCCGTCCTCGGGCTCGGCGAACCGGACGAGCAGGTCCAGGACCTGCTGAAGTCCAGCGGCGGCACCAACCTCGGCATGGACTTCCTGACCCGGGCGATCGGCTTCGACCCGCTCGCCTTCGAGGTGAGCCCCGAGGAAGCCGGACGGATCGTCTGGTTCGACGCGCTGATCAACAACGTCGACCGGTCCTGGCGCAACCCCAACCTGCTGATGTGGCACGGCGAGCCGTGGCTCATCGACCACGGCGCCACCATGATCTGGCACCACCACTGGCCCGGCGCCCGCACATCCGCCGCCAAGCCGTACGACGCCGCCGACCACGCCCTCGCCCGCTTCGGCCCCGATGTCGCGACGGCCGCCGCCGCGCTCGCTCCCCAGATCACCGAGGAACTCCTCGCCGAGGTGACCGCCGAGATCCCCGACGTGTGGCTGGCGGACGAGCCCGGCTTCGACACCCCGGACGCGCTGCGGCGGGCCTACGCGGAACCGCTGCTCGCCCGGGCCGCCGGCATCCACGAACGCATCGAGGGGATCAAGTGAGCGACCGCTTCCTCGCCACCGGGGCGACCGGGCAGGACGTCTACGAGTACGCGCTGCTGCGTGTCGTGCCGCGGATCGAGCGCGGCGAGTGCTTCAACGCCGGTGTCCTCGTCTACAGCCGCTCCCGGGCCGTCGTCGCCGCGCGCACCCATCTCGACGAGACGAAGCTACTCGCCCTGGACCCCGAGGCGGACGTGGCGGGCGTACGGGCCGCGCTGCGGGCCGTGGAGGGTGTCTGCGCCGGCGGGGAGGCGGCGGGCCAGGCCGCCGACGACGACGCCGGACGACGGTTCCGGTGGCTGGTCGCGCCGCGTTCCACGGTGGTGCAGGCCGGCCCCGTGCACACGGGGCTCACCTCGGACCCGGTGGCCGAGGCCGCGCGGCTGCTCGACCTGCTGGTCAGGTGAGACCCCGGCGGCCGGGGCGGACGACACCCGGTGGCCGGGCGGTGACACACCGCCGATCGGCCGGGCGTAAGGGATCACACCTGGTGGGGCGTTGACACCGGGTGCCAGGACTTCTAGCGTCACGTGTGCCGAAGGTACTAAGCGGTCGCTCACCGGGTGGGCGAGCCGCAGGAGCCGCATCCCAAGGGCGAGGAGAACCAGCAATGTCCACCACTGAGCAGCGTGTCGCCGTGGTCACGGGTGGCGCGCGCGGCATCGGCGCCGCGACCGCCGTACGACTGGCCGCAGAGGGGCGGGCCGTCGCGGTGATCGACCTCGACGAGGCCGCGTGCAAGGACACCGTCGAGAAGATCACCGCCGCCGGCGGCAAGGCGCTCGCGGTCGGCTGCGACGTCTCCGACGAGGCGCAGGTCGAGGCCGCCGTCACCCGCATCGCCGAGGAGCTGGGCGCCCCGACGATCCTGGTGAACAACGCGGGCGTGCTCCGCGACAACCTGCTGTTCAAGATGAGTGCCGCCGACTGGGACACGGTCATGAACGTGCACCTGCGCGGTGCCTTCCTGATGGCGAAGGCCGTCCAGAAGTACATGGTCGAGGCGAAGTTCGGACGGATCGTCAACCTGTCCTCGTCCTCCGCGCTCGGCAACCGCGGCCAGGTCAACTACTCGGCCGCCAAGGCCGGTCTCCAGGGCTTCACCAAGACCCTCGCCATCGAGCTCGGCAAGTTCGGCGTCACCGCCAACGCCGTCGCGCCCGGTTTCATCGTCACCGACATGACCGCCGCCACCGCCGCCCGCGTCGGCATGGGCTTCGAGGACTTCCAGGCCGCGGCCGCCACCCAGATCCCGGTCCAGCGCGTCGGCCGGCCGGAGGACATCGCGGGTGCCATCGCCTACTTCACGGGCGAGGACGCCGGATTCGTCTCCGGCCAGGTGCTGTACGTCGCCGGCGGACCGCTCAACTAGAGGACCGGGAACATGACTTCGGTGGAACTCCCCGAGCTTTCGGGCAAGGTCGCCCTCATCACCGGCGCCAGCCGCGGCATCGGCTACGGCATCGCCGAGGCCCTCGTCGCGCGCGGCGACCGGGTGTGCATCACGGGCCGCAACGAGGACGCCCTCAAGGAGGCCGTCGACCAGCTCGGCGCCGACCGCGTCATCGGCGTCGCGGGCAAGGCCCACGACGAGGCCCACCAGGCCCAGGCCGTCGAGCGCGCGATGGAGGCGTTCGGACGCGTCGACTTCCTGGTCAACAACGCCGGTACGAACCCGGTGTTCGGGCCGATCGCCGACCTCGACCTGAACGTGGCGCGCAAGGTGTTCGAGACCAATGTCGTCTCGGCGCTCGGCTTCGCCCAGCGGACCTGGCACGCCTGGCAGAAGGACAACGGCGGCGCGATCGTCAACATCGCCTCCGTCGCCGGTGTCTCCGCCTCGCCGTTCATCGGCGCCTACGGCATCAGCAAGGCCGCCATGATCAACCTGACCCTCCAGCTGGCGCACGAGTTCTCGCCGAAGGTCCGGGCCAACGCGATCGCGCCCGCCGTGGTGAAGACCAAGTTCGCCCAGGCCCTGTACGAGGGCCGAGAGGCGGAGGCCGCCTCCGCCTACCCGCTCGGCCGGCTCGGCGTGCCCTCGGACATCGGTGGCGCCGCCGCGTTCCTCACCTCCGAGCAGTCCGACTGGATCACCGGCCAGACGCTCGTGGTCGACGGCGGGATCTTCCTCAACGCCGGGGTCGGCTGACCGGCGACCGGGCCCCGTCCCGCGGGCGGGCACCGAGGGCGTTTCCGTGGGCTCCCGCAGAGCCTTCGCCGAATGTCCCCGGTGCCCGCCGCGAGCCTTCACCGGGCCTCGGAGAAGCCGTCACAAGGAGCTGATCAAGGGTTCTGCCAGCCGGACGGTGGCGGCCGGCTGGGCCTGCGGTATCGTTCGGCCACTCTTGGTACGGCATTTCGAGGAGCATGCACGTGTTCAACCGGAACCGATACTTGCCGCCTCTCGCGGCGGTCGCGTCCATATCCATGGTGGCCGGGTGTGGTGTGTTCTCCTCGGACGCCTCGGAGGAGCAGGCCCCGATCATCGTGGGCACCACCAGCGCGCCGAGCACGCTGGACCCCGCGGCCGCCTGGGACAGCTCCTGGGAGCTGATGCGCAACGTCTTCCAGCCCCTGCTGAACTACACCCCCGGCGGGTCCGACCCCGAGCCGGACGCCGCCGAGAGCTGCGAGTTCACCGACAGCGCCAGCACGACCTACGCCTGCACGCTCCGCGAGGGCCTGAAGTTCTCCAACGGGAACACCCTGGACGCCAAGGCCGTCAAGTACTCGTTCGACCGGATCAAGAAGATCAACGTCAACGGCGGCCCCGCGGGTCTGCTGACCACGCTGTCCCGGGTGCAGGCCAAGGGCGACCGCGAGGTGGTCTTCCACCTCAACCAGCCCGACGCGACCTTCCCCCTCGTGCTCACCACGCCCGCCATGTCCATCGTGGACCCCGCGGAGTACCCCGCGGACAAGCTCCGCGAGGACGGCGGGGTCACCGGCTCCGGGCCGTACAACCTGGAGTCCTACGAGGAGGGCAAGACCGCCGAGCTGGTCGGCAACGACAACTACAAGGGCATCGCCGACCGGAAGAACTCCGCGGTCACGATCCGGTACTTCCAGCAGTCGGACCAGCTGGTCAAGGCCCTCAAGGACAAAGAGATCAGCGTGGTCTACCGCGGTCTCGCAGCCAAGGACGTGGTGGACATCGAGGCCCACCGCGACGAGGAGGGCCTCCAGATCGTCGAGAACGCCACGACCGAGATCAGCTACCTGGTGTTCAACCCGAAGTACGAGTGGGCCAAGAACCCCGCCGTCCGCAAGGCGGTCGCCCAGGTCCTCGACCGGCCGGCACTGGCGCACAACGTCTACAAGGACACCGTGGAGCCGCTGTACTCCATGATCCCGAGGGGCCTGGTCGGCCACACCACGGGCTTCTTCGACGACTACGGCATCCCCAGCCCGGCCAAGGCCAGGAAGATCCTGGAGGGCGCGGGCATCACCGAGCCCGTCCCGCTGACCCTGTGGTACACCAGCGACCGCTACGGCTCCCAGACCAAGCCCGCCTTCGAGGAGCTGAAGCGCCAGCTGGATGAGTCCGGCCTGTTCAGGGTCACGCTGAAGAGCCGCCCGTGGAAGACCTATTTCCAGGGCTACCAGAAGGGCGAGTACCCGGTCTTCGGCCGTGGCTGGAACCCCGACTTCAACGACGCCGACAACTTCATCGCCCCCTTCGTCGGCAAGCAGAACGCCCTCGGCACCCCGTACGAGTCGCCGGAGATCACCGACGAGCTGCTGCCGGAGTCCCGCGCGGAGAGCGACCGCGGTGCCGTCGGCGAGGAGTTCGAGGAGGCCCAGCAGATCCTGCTGGACGACGCCCGGCTGATCCCCCTGTGGCAGGGCAAGCTGTACGTGGCCGCGGACGAGGAGATCGCCGGCCTGGACAAGCTCATCGACCCGGCGACGATGATGACGATGTGGGAACTCTCCCGGAAGACCAGCTGGTAGGACCCGGCGCGGGCCGGACCGTCCGACGGTCCGGCCGGTATCTCCGGTGGGCGGCCCCGATTGTCAGTGGGCGCCTGTAGGTTCTGTGCTCTGACGGCGGCCGCGCCTGGCGCGGCCGTCCATGGCCGCGCGCATCGCGGTCGTGAAGTGAGCGCACACCGGAGGAAGTTGACGTGACCGACATCGCCATGCTGCCCGAGTCCTGGCGCGGGGTCCTGGGGGACGAGCTGCAGCAGCCCTACTTCAAGGAACTCACCGAGTTCGTCGAGGAGGAGCGAGCCAAGGGTCCCGTCTACCCCCCGCGCGAGGAGGTCTTCGCCGCCCTCGACGCCACGCCGTACGAGCGGGTGAAGGTGCTCGTCCTCGGCCAGGACCCCTACCACGGCGAGGGCCAGGGCCACGGCCTGTGCTTCTCCGTGCGGCCCGGTGTGAAGACCCCGCCCTCCCTGCGGAACATCTACAAGGAGATGCAGGCCGAGCTGGGCACCCCGATCCCGGACAACGGCTATCTGATGCCGTGGGCCGAGCAGGGCGTGCTCCTGCTGAACGCGGTGCTCACGGTCCGCGCCGGTGAGGCCAACTCCCACAAGGGCAAGGGCTGGGAGAAGTTCACCGACGCCGTGATCCGCGCCGTCGCCGACCGGCCGGACCCGGCCGTCTTCGTGCTCTGGGGCAACTACGCGCAGAAGAAGCTCCCGCTGATCGACGAGGAGCGCCACATCGTGGTGAAGGGCGCGCACCCCTCGCCGCTGTCGGCCAAGAAGTTCTTCGGCTCCCGCCCGTTCACCCAGATCAACGACGCGATCGCCCGGCAGGGCCACGAGCCGATCGACTGGACCATCCCGAACCTCGGCTGACCTCCCGCGGCGCTCCGGCGGCCGTACGGAGGACGGGCGGGTGACCGCCGGAGCGCCGCGGGAGG
>NZ_LIRK01000275.1 GCF_001419765.1 Streptomyces torulosus | reverse complement strand
GGTTGGGCGGGGTGGGGGCGGGGTCAGTGCGGCCGAGCAAATCCAGGGCGGCTTGGGGGCCGTGGTCGCGGCGGGCCTGGGCCACCGCGTCCAGGTCCCAGACCATCTCGCCGACCACCGTGCGGCGCACGCCACGGGACTCCACGGTCCCGCGCACCAAGAGCAGGCCGGAGTGGAACACGGTGTGCGCGACTCGCTCGTGGCTGTCCTCGAAGAACGCGATGTCGACCAGGCCAGAGCCGTCCTCCATAGGGTCGGCCACAGGATGGCCGCCGCGTCCGTAAACGCATCATCAGGAGCGCTGCCCACCCGCGTGATTACGCAGGCCGTCGCGGCCATAGCCCCGGTACGGCTCCTCCAGCAAGGCCTCGTGGCCCTCGTCCAGGGCACAGTCCCCACCCCAACCGCCGTGCCTTCCCATGCAGATCTGGGTGAGCGCATCAGCATCGCCATCGCGCGCGGCCTGGTTGGTTTCGTAAGCGAGAGCGAGCAACGTTTGTCGACGGTCTGGCCGGCAGGGGGAACCACACCTGCGCAATGCTCCGAAAGGGTGAGCCGCCGAAGGGGTGCAGGTCGCGGCGGACGCGTACCTGGTCGGCGATGACGGCAGCGTCTTCGGCGTCGATCTTGCCCTTGCTGCGGTAGCTCGAATCGTCCGGAGCCTGTGGAGGCCGCGGCGAAGGCGACGATGGGGCTAGAGTTTCGAAGGTGACGTGTTGTCCGAGGTGAGGGGGGCTCGTGGCTGAGCTTGTCCGGAAGCAGCATGTGGATGCCTATGTGGGGTTTCACGCCTTCGGGCTGCAGGAAAGCGATGACGCCGACCTGCCCGTCCCGTTCCCGGACGACTTCGACTTCGATGCTTTTCTCAGTACGCATCCCGGGCGTCTGGACATCACCAGCGGCGGTCACACCCACACCGCCGCTGTCGCGGTCGAGGTGTGGGACGGGCCTCCGCCAGCGACAGATCCGGCCGGCTGGGACGAGCAGGCCGAAGCCGACTTCGCCTCCACCAGTGGAGAGGTGGCCGTGTGGTCCATGCACACCGGCCGGACTGATGCCCTGATCACGCTGGCCGATGTCGGCGGATCGTGGCGGGTGCGTGTCAGCTGTGCGGGCCGCGCCGCCGCTGCGGCTCTGTCGGAGGGCGAGGGCACAGGACATGGTGTCGAGCACTACCTCGTGCAATTCTGGCCAGCCCGACCGTGAACAGACGGCGGCAGCGGGCCCGGTCAATGGTCCGCTGCCGCCGCATTCTGAACTGGATCAGCTGACGATCTTCACGATGAAGCCGTCGACATCGTCCACGCCGTCGAGGCCGTCGAGGATGCGGTTCTTGGCGTAGAAGCTCTTCAGAATGGACCCGCCTGCCTGGTTGTCGTCCTTCGCGATCGGCTTCGCGGAGAAGTTGAACTTCTTCGCTTCCGCGTCGTAGTAGTTCTCCGCGGCCCCCTCATAAGTGCTCGCGAAGGGATACTCGTCGCACTCCTTCGTCCCGCCGGCGGTGTAGTTGGCTCCCCAGTAGCGCTTGCACTGCTTGACTGCTTCTCCACGGTTCTTGTCGATGCGGGCGGCGCTCACCGTCCGGTGCAACGGATCCTTGGCCGTCTGACCGGGCACCTTCTTCGCCGACATGTACGGCTTGGTGTCCTCCGGGACGAGGAACGCCTGCCTGATGTGCTGGGCCTCGGCGCGCTCGTCGGCTCCTGCCTTGGCGCTCAGGGTGAGCGTCGGCACGTAGCTGAAGGTGGCCGCGCCCTTCTTGTCCGGTTTGCCGCCGCCAGTGGAGTTGGCCAGGTACGGCGCAGTCTCCCAGCGTGGTGCGAGCATGAACAGCTTGCCGCCCCGGCTCCCGCTCAGAGTCCACCCGGCGGGCGGGGTGTAGCTGATGGCCGGCTCGTACACCGCGAAGAGCAAGTCCGTCTTGCCCTTCAGGCCCGTTCCCTTCTGGCCCTGCCCCGGCTTGGCGTTCACCGTCTCACTGAACGTGCGCAGCGCTTTCAGCTGGGTGAACGTCTGTGTGCCCGGCTTGTTGCCGCCGCGGGTGTAGCGTGCTCCGGCCGGCCAGCTCTGCGGGATGTTGCCCTTCGTCGTGATCGGCATTGCGGCCGCGCCGGTCGTGCCGGTCGTGACGAAGTCGGTGAAGTAATACTGGAAGTTGATCGTGCGGCTGTTCTTGGCGATCGTGCCGACCACCCGGACGTTGAACATGCTCTCGCCGACGGGCCGGTTGTTGCGCACCCAGGTCTGCAAGAACGACGCCCCGTTGCACACCGCGAACCGGGACTTCACGTAGAACGCCTTGCTGCTGCCCAGTCCTTTCTTGCACTCCTCGAACGTCATCGTCCGCGCGGGTTCCGGGGCAGTGTTCGCCATCGGTCCTACCGACGGCCCTTCCAGCGTCTGCTCCACCGGCGCCGGGGCTCCGGATGCCCTGCGGGACAGCGGCGCGTACGAGGCCGCCGGCCCCACCGTCTCCGCGGCCAGGCCCACCCCAGGCTCGGACTGACCCGCCAGCTGCCGCAGCCGCTCCATTCCCCGCCCGCTCTGCAGGTCCTCCAGCGACGGCTTCGCGGCTCCGACCGGGAGCACATACGACTCCACCCGCAGATCATCCGAACCGTTGTCTGCCGCCTGCGCGGTGGTCAGGCAGCTGCCGAGCACCGTCATGGCGACGGCGCCCGTACACAGCAGTTCTCGCATTCTCATGTTGTATCCCCGTGTTGACGCATGGTCAGAACCGGCGTGAACACCTCTGGATGGCGTGTCCACGCCGAACTGATGCGATCAAAACACGAGGCACTGACATCGAGCCTACGACCCTGGGCGGCGCCCGGATCCCCAGACCGTACGCCGCCTCGCTGGGGCGGTGTCCGCTCTCGGTTACGAAGCCACGAGCAGGTCCTGGACTGGCGCACCTGTCCCGCCCGTGACCACCAGGTCGTGTTCGACCACATCTCGCAGGTGGTAAGTCACACCGCCTCGAGCGCCAGGCACGGCTCCGCACCGTGCCGGAGCGCCCACACCTCAAGAGTCGGACGGTCTCCGCTGCCTTTTGGGCGCTGCCCCGCTGCGCGACACGTGGCAGTCGCAGGGCCAGGGTGAAATGCCGGTTCATGCTGTGATCTGCGTCACGCATTCGAGGGGCGGGCGCATGTTCCACGCTGCGTCCAGTCGGCTCCGGCGATCGACCTGCCCGCGAATCCCGCTGATCACACCATGTGTCCAAGCGGTAGCTTAGGGGGATTGTTTATTCCTGTACGTGTTCGCCTGATCACTTGGTGTCAGAAATTGATCGGCGACGAAATGCGCGTTCAGGGGGTCTGATCCGAAATCCTGCGAAGGAGGACAGCGGTGTCCTCCAGTGTCACCCTCCCTGTGGGGAAGGGGAGTTGGCGCTGCCCGCAGACTGAAGGACAGGGCCCCTGTGACCGTTGACGACCTGCTCGCCGTGCTGGTGGGGGTCACCGCACTGCGCGTTTTCGTGCCGGATGTACGCAAGGTGACGCGCCGTCTGCTCCGCGCGGGCGTCCGGGTCGGTGTGACCGAGCTGCTGCAGAGCCCCGCGAGCATGCCGGCCCCGGCCCCTCCAGCCTCCCGCGACCCGGAGGTCTGACGCCATGACGAACTTCCCGCCGTACGAAGACTCCGACGGGGCGAGCGAGATGCAGTTCACCCTGCCGAGCACCGCCGTCGAACTCAACGCCCTGCACGGCGTGCACTACGTCATGCCCCCGGACCTCGAAGCATTCATCGACCTCTACACCCGGCCCCACCTGCGCTACGCCCACACCATGCTGGGCGACAAGCAGGCCGCCAAGGCGGTGGTCCAGCGCTGCTACTCGCACCTGGCGCTGAACTGGGCCGTCGTCCTGAAGGAAGAGAGCCCCGAGGCGTACGCCTGGCGGCTGCTCAAGCAGCGGGTCGAACTCCACCTGCGCATCACCGGCAGCGCTCCCAGCCGGACCACCACCGCCTATGCCTCGCCGGACATGCGCACCGTCGCCATGCAGCGCGCCGCCCGGGCCACGCTGGAGGCGCTGCGCCGGCAGTTCGAGGTCATGGAGTCCGCTCTCGGCCTCTACACCGCGATAGCGACTCTGCCCGAGCGCCAGTACGACGTGATCGTGCTCCACTACGTCCTGGGCTATCCCACGGAGCAGGTCGCCAACATCATGGGTATCAAGCCGGACACCGTTCGCGGGCACCGGCGTTCGGCCCGTGAACGCATCGCCAGCAAGCTCGGCCTGAACGTCACAGCTGGCGACGAGGAGAAGGAGTAACACCGTGCCGCGCAGCATCCACGACATCTTGGCGCAGGCTGCCCTGCCCGATGCCTTCACCGACGATGACGTCGCCGATCTCAAGCAGGAAGTCGTACGTGACGTCACCGCCACCCTCATGTTCGGCACACGCCTGGCTCCCGAAGGACGCTTCTCGACCGCCCTGGACCGTGCCGACCAGGACCTCCAGGCCCTGACCGCCGAACTCCTCTACAGCGACGACGCTGCCGCGCATCTGGCCAAGTTCATCGAAGAACCCGCCCACATCGACGGCGCCCTGCACTTCGCCTGCCTGCTCAGCCTCGCCGACTCCCCCGACGGCGCCCAGTGGTGGTGGCAGTTCGCCGCCGGAGCCGGAAACGCCACCGCCGCCTACTGCCTCCACCTGTTCCACGTCAGCCGCGGCGAACTCCGCGACGCCGACCACTGGGCCCACCAGGCCATCACCTACGACACCAACGTCCACCTCACGCCGTTCTCGCGCCGCCGGACACGACCGCGCCGTCCGCCCCTCGCCCTCCGGGAGGCAGTCGGCCGGCTCAAGGTCGACGAAGTCGAGGGATGGGGTTTTCGGGTACTGCGCCCCGACTCACGCCTCGCCCACCAGATCGAGGAACTCGCCGACGCCCGCTGACCCGGCAACGCCTGGCACCACCCGGTACCCGTAGACGCCCGCCGTGCAGCAACTTCCATGCGGGGAAGGACAAGTAGCCGTCAGCCTCCCGCAGTGTCGACCTCGTGGTGTCCGCGCCGGGCCATCCGGCGCGGACACCACGACTGGCTGACGTGTCAGACAAGGCCGAGCGCGCCCGATCCGGGTGAGAGCGGCCCGGGTCGTCAGCACGATCTGCTCGAATAGCAGGTCATTGGTTGGAGCCCGGCGCGGTAGCGTTCGGCAAGCTTGTCGAAGCGGGTGGCCACCGCGCGGAACTGTTTCAAGGGCGCTGTCACGTTGTTGGGTGGGAAGGTGTCTGATGGTGCATCGTGGCGTGGTGGAGCCCGGTTCCGGGCTGGGCTCAGGCCGCGGTGGCGAGGGCGGCGACGCCGGTGATCTGCTCCCAGATGGCGAAGCGGACGGTCATCTCGGCGCGGTAGTTGTGTGCGGGCATCAGGTGTCGGCGGGGCCGGAAGTGGGGCGAGATGCCGC
>NZ_LIRK01000274.1 GCF_001419765.1 Streptomyces torulosus | reverse complement strand
TCCGACTCAGGTCACTAGGGCGTTTCGTTTAGATCATCTGGTCGTTGGTCCGGTGTGTCGTTGACTGATGCGCAGTGGGAGCGGATTGAGCCGTTGCTCCCGGACCGGACGCCGAGGCGGGGTGGCCGCTGGCGGGACCATCGTGAGGTGATCGACGCGATCGCCTACAAGTTCCAGACCGGCACCCAGTGGGTCCATCTGCCGGAGAAGTACGGCAACTGGCGAGGGGTCTACAACCGGCTGCGGATGTGGGCCGTCGACGGGACCTGGGAGCGGGTGTTCACTGCGCTGATGGCCCAGGCCGACGCGGAGGAAGACCTCGACTGGGCGGTCTCGGTGGACTCCACGATCGTGCGGGCTCACCAGCACGCGGCCGGGGCCCGCAAAAGGGGGCCCTGGCCGACGAACCCGACGACCATGCCATCGGCCGGTCCCGCGGCGGACTGACAACGAAGATCCACCTGGCTGCCGATGCCCGCTGCCGTCCTCTGGCTTTCGTCCTCACCGCCGGACAGGCAGGCGATGCACCGGTCTTCACCGATGTCATGGCCCGCCTGCGTGTTCCCCGCCGACGTGGCCGGCCGCGCACCAGACCGGACGTGGTCCTGGCGGACAAGGCGTATTCGTCCCGCGCGATCCGCGAGCACCTGCGCCGACGCGGCATCCGTGCCGTGATCCCTGTCCCGGTGGACCAGCGCGGCCACCGACTGCGACGCGGCAGCCGAGGGGGCAGACCACCGGCCTTCGACCGCGAGACCTACAAGCAGCGCAACACCGTCGAGCGGTGCATCAACCGCCTCAATGCGGCATGTGTAGATTGTGCTCACGCCAATGCCGGGCGGAATCATATCCTCCCCGCCCGCGGTGTCCCGCCCTGCTGCGGCCCGAGTACCGCCCGGAGAGAACATGAGGAGTCTGGATCCCGGCGATCCGTCGGCGATTGGCGGCTATCCGCTGCTGGCGGTGCTCGGCGCCGGTGGCATGGGACAGGTCTTCCTTTCCCGTACGGCGTCCGGGCGGCCGTTGGCCTTGAAGACACTGCGGGCTGAGTTCGGGCTCGACCCGGGCTTCGAGGAGCGCTTCGCCCGCGAGATCGCCAGCAGTGATCAGGTGCGGTCCCCGTGGACGGCGTCGGTCGTCGACTACAGCCCCGCGGGGCAGCGGCCTCAGTGGCTGGCCACCGAGTACGTGGCCGCACCGTCGCTCAGCGACTGGGTGGAGCGCAGTGGCCCGCTGCCCGAGCCCGCTGTCCGCGCCCTGGCCGCGGAGCTGGCGGAGGGGCTTCGGGCGGTGCACCGGGCGGGCCTCGCCCACCGGGACGTGAAGCCGTCCAACGTGCTGCTGGCCCGCCGTCATCCCCTGCTCATTGACTTCGGCATCGCCCGTGCGGCCGACGATACCCGGCACACCAGGACCGGCGGGGTCATCGGCTCGCCCGGATACATGGCACCGGAGCAGGCGGCAGGCGGGATATCGAGCGAGCCCGGTGACGTCTTCTCCCTCGGGGCCACGCTGGTGTACGCCGCAACTGGCAAGGGCCCGTTCCTGCACCCGGGCGAGAACCCCTCGGCGGCGCAACTGCTCTACCGGATCGTGCACGAGGAGCCCGCGCTCCACGGCGTACCGCAGGAGCTCGCGCCGCTCCTCGCCGCCTGTCTGCATAAAGCGCCGCAAGCCCGGCCATCCGCCGCTGAGTTGATGGAGCGGATCGGCGCGGCACCGGGAAGTTGGGCGGCCGCACTGCCACAGGGTCTGTCGGGGGACATCGCCGCGAGAGAAGCCGAGTCGCAGGCACTGCTGCAGCGCCCCGTGGTCCTGCCACCGCCTCCGCAGACGGCACCGCCGACCGGATTCGGGCCGCCCATCGCCTACGGTGATCCAGGCGCCATACACGTTCACCCCCCGGCACTTCAGTCCGGGACTCTTCCGTCAGGAAGCCCTTCAGGGCCCGGGCGGCGGACCGCGCGGCCGCGCACGGCCGCCGCTATAGCCGGTGTCGTGGCAACCGCGGCCGTCGCCGTCGCCCTGACCTGGCCTGACGGCAACGCCGAGGGGACGGACGACGGCGGGCGCAAGTCTCCGACTCCCTCCGCGTACTCGTCCCCATCGCCCGCGGCCGATGCCCTGCCCGCCTCCTGGGTGGGTACCTGGAAGGGCACCGGTCCCGGGAGCAGTTCCGGCGACGGTGTCGTCAACGCGCGGACGAACAAGGTGTCGGTGACCGTCACCCTGCACGCGGCGGACCGGGGTGACGTCGTCGGCCGACAGATCAGCCATGTGATCGAAGCCGGCAGCGGCCGGGACATCGGGTGCACCGAGACGCTGCGTCTGCAGGAGACGCGCGGCACGTCCATGGTGTTCGAGGCGGCCACCAGCACTCCGACGGACCCGTCCACGGGCGTACGGTGCGTGCGGGGCAACATCTACACCCTGACGAAGTCCGGGGCCGACACCCTGCGCCTGGGGGACGAGGGCAGCCAGACTGCAGGCGCGCCCACCCGCCTGACCCGCACCCCCTGAAGGTCTCGAGGCTGGCGCTCGGAGGTCCGGACAAACCGGCAGCGGACGGCCGGTGCCTTTGCCTGAGGGTGCCGGCCCGTGATCCTGCTCGTCTCCGCAGTTGGGTTGCGCCCGGCAGAGCGTGCGGACGCACACCGGTGAGCGCCCAAGCCCCCGTACGCTCGCCCGGCGCGGCTCTGTGTCACGACTGACATCGGGCGGTAGTACGGCAGGCCGCCCGGTCAGACGATCTTCACCCTGGACACACCACACGAGGAAAGGCCGTTTCATGTTTCGTGCGAAGAGTGACCAGCCCGTTGCGGGTCGGCGGTGGCTGCCCGTGACCCGGCGCGGGCGCCTGACTGCTCTTGCTGTCGCGGTGGCTGCCGTGGCCGGTGGGACTTTCGCCGGCGTTGCCACCGCCAATGGCGGTGACGAGGGGCCGCTGGCAGTTGCGGCCCACATGTCGGAGGGATTCCCGACCCTGACCGCGTCCGACTGGGTCACCCACGGCGACCACGCCGTCGTGATCGAGATGGTGCCCGGCAGCGAACGCAAGGGTGCCCTGCCGGAGGACAAGAAGGACAACGGCGAAGGGCACATCCCGCGCACCGCGACGATGAAGGTCGATCAGGTGCTGTGGTCCAAGCCCGGCGCCGACGCCGCGCCGGCGACCTACCCGGTCGAGCTCCTGGGCTGGTGGTGGGAGGACGGCACCGAGCGGGAGTTCGCCTGGCAGGGCGAGCCCCGCTACGAAGAGGGCCACAAGTACATCGCCCTGCTGGTGAAGGGCGATGACGGCAAGTGGAACGCGACCCTGCACACGATGCCCTACGACGACGGCAAGGTCGGCACCGGCGAAAGCGACGGCAAGACCACCACGGGCGAAAACGCCAGTGAACTTCAGGGCTTGGAGAAGGAAGCCCACGGCAAGAACGCGGCTGCGGTGAAGCAGCTCCTGGAAGCGGCCCAGGCGACGAAGTAGCCACACGCTGAAACCGTCTCCTGCGGCGGGGAACACTCCGCGACCCGCCGCACTACTCCGAAGTGATCGAGGTGCCTTGGGTGTCGCAGTCGTTACTGACCTTGGAGTCATAGCTTCTGCGGATCAACGACTCGCGGCTTCTGGGCTCGCTGATACGACACCCCATCCTCGCTGCGCGCGGCATGCCCATGGCCCGCGCCGCACCGGCCACGCTCGCCGCGACCTACACCATCTCCGTCCCCGGGGCCGCCGCCTACCCGGCACTAGCCCAGGCCAGCCCCGGCCTCATCGCACCCGACTGGCGGCTGGGCCTCACCAGCAGCCTCGGCGGCCGGGTCTGGGCGAAGATCAGGCACGCCGACACCGTCGACGCGGCCGTGGTCGGGTTCACCGGCAACGCCCGGCACCCGAAGACGCTCGCCGTACGGCTGCACGACGGACGGGTGGCGCTGTCCCAGCGGCTGACCACGGCCCTGTCCTCGGTCGTGGCCCCGCTCCTGTTCCCCCAGGCCGGGCGGGCGTTCACGAAGGCCAGGCACCGAACGTCATCCCCCTTCGGCCCTGACCGTCAGGCGTGGGCAGCCAGCATGGCAGGAGAACTGGGCCGCCGGGTGGCCGAGGTATCAACCGGATGCCTGCCGCAGCAACGGATCGGGGCCGGCCCACCGAAAGCGGTGGGCCGGCCCCGATCCGTTCAGGCGCGAGCTCGTACGTCTACACGTCCGGGGTGGCAGCGGATTACTCGGTGACGCCCAGCTTCTCGGCAAGCCAGGGTCGACCGGCAACGTGCGGTTTCCAGTCAACCCTGATGTTCGTGCAGGTCAGCGGCGGCGAAGTGCTGTATCGACCTCTTCTCTCGCCTGCACAACTATGCCTCGTCGTCGAGATCGCGCTGCCTGTCAGCGAGGTACTCCCGGACGAGGCGACCGAGCACTTCACCCTCGTGCGCGCGCTCGTTGAAGACGGCGCGCTGGAAGGCTCTGACCTCCTCCCGATCCAGGAACGCGTGCAGGAGCCTCGCCTGCGGATGGAAGTAACCGCAGCAGATCAGGCGCGTGCAGTGCCCCATCAGCTCCCTGACCTTCGGGGTCCGCCAGGGGTAGTGCGGGTACCCCTTGAGCTCCGCCTTGCAGCGATCAAGGATCTTGAACAGCTCAGTCTTGTTTCCCCACTTCTCCTCGCCGTAGTGCAGCTCGAACCACTCGCGGCGATCCGCGTCGGCTATCTCTCGCTGGACGCGTTCCACGCGCCTTGTGATGCCGGCGAAGACCTTCGGGCTCATCCTCCACTTGGAGCGCGTCAGCTCCGGATATCGGTGGCAGATGTCCATATCTGCAACCCAATGCGCGGCGCTCTCGTGCTTGCTCTTCCGGAGGTTGCAGGGCTTGCAGGCAGGGACGAAGTTCCACCAGATGTCGTGGCCTGCCCCGGCGATCGGCCTTTCGTGGTCCAGTGTGGTCGACGGGGAGCGGCCGCAATACACGCACAGGCCACGTTGTGCAGTCAGCACCATCAGCCACACCCAGGCCTTCTGCTTGCCTCTGTCACCTCGGCGAATAGCTTCCACTGCACCCCTCCTGCCCGTAGCTGGCTAGGCGGGATCGTAAGACAGGGCGCTGACAATCCGTAGCCGTCGGTCGATCGTCCGCGGTTCGACGGGCCTCGAGTTCGGGGCGCCTGACTCAACACGCTGACTTGCCAAGGAACAGGAAGCCGACCGGGTAGAGGTCTCCGTCGGCGCCACCGCCGATCCCGGCGACGAACAGGCCCTGGTGGGCGATGAACCCGTGGTCGGCCATGCCGTCGACGCAGGGCGTCCAGAGCTGTTCGGCGGGGTGCATGGTGCCGCCGTCGCCCTCGCTGGTCTCGATCTCGTACAGGGCCGGGGCGGTCACGCGCTCACCCCCGCGACGGCGGCGTCCAGGAGCGCCACGGCGTCGGCCTCGTACGGGTCGGCGAACAGCTGGTGGTCGCTGACGTCGAACGGCGCGTACCGCACGGAGACGCGGTGTCCGGGCACGAGGGTGGTCTCGCGTCCGTCGAGCACGGCGGTGATCCGATCGTGGTCCTGCTGGGCGTGCCGGGTCTGGGTGTACGGACCGACGCGCAGCAGGGTGTAGCCGTCGCGACTGCCGTCGCGTTTGCGGGCCTCGATGTAGAGGGCGTAGTGCGCCGGCGCCATGCCGACGTCGTCGGGCAGGGGCAGCCCGGTGGCGGCGTGGGTGAGCATCGCGTAACCGGGCTGCCAGAAGCCGATGATCGCGCTCGTCTCACAGCGCAGCCAACCGCGCTCGGTGTAGCCGAGCTGGCGGCCGTGGAGGTAGGCGCTGGCGTGCGGGGTGTCGGGGTGGACCAGGGCGACGGCGATCATGTCGGGGCCGTGGTCGTCGCCGGGCCGGGTGTGCGCGCGTTCCACGAACGGGCCGACACGCACGGCGATGTCCCGGGCGCTGCCGGGCGTCCAAGGCTCGGGGTTGCGCAGGGCGGTGAGCATCGCACGGAACTGGTCGACGACGGCCTGGTCCTCGGGTGTGAGGGCGCCGGGGCCGTGGCCGCAGCGGCGGAAGCGACGGATCATCGGGCGGTCTCCTGCTCGGTGTTGGCGGTGCGGGGGCCGGCGGGCGTCTTGAGGACGCGCGGCAGATGGACGTGCAGGTGCTCGACTACGACCTCATGGCCGCGGCTGCGGAGTTCTCGGGCAAGGAGTTCGGTAAGACCGCTGGCCCTGTGCCTGCCGCCCGCGCAACCGAGGGCGATGCGGCTGGGGCCGGCGGGCAGGTCGGCGTAGTCGGCGAGGTTGGCGAGGTTGGCGAGTAGCTCGCGGGCGCCGGGAGTTGCGAGGACGACGCCCTGGACGCGGGGGTCGAGGCCGTCGAGATCGAGGATGTCGCGGGCGGCGGCGGGGTCGCGGAGCCGGTCGCGGACGTCTTCGATCCGGTCGGCGGCGGGCGGGACGGGGGAACCGTCCGGGCCGGTGGGCAAGTGCAGGTAGCCGAACGAGGTCAGACGGATCGGGCGCAAGGGTGAGCCTCCTGCTCGGTGGTGAGGGGCGGGAACACACGGAGCGCCGCGCCCGGCCGGGACGGGCGGGTGCGGCGCTCCGGGGTCGTGCTACTGGGTGGTGGTGTCGGTGACCACGAGGAACTGGTCGGTGCGCAGGTCCATCACGACCTGGGCATTGGTGCCCTGGGCGCGTTGGGCGGCTGCGTACTCTTCGGCCGGCCAGGAGCCGCGGGGAGCTCCGGCGGGGAACCGCTCCAGGACGGTCCGGGCCTGCGGGCTGGTGGTGGCCATCAGTCGTCGCCGCCGTTCACGCGCTCGTGGATGTCGATGAGGGTGGCGATGGCGTCAGGGTTGTCCGCCAGGCCGACCCACTGCCCGTGCGCGGTGAAGACGGGCACGGCGTCCGTGTCGCCGTCGAAGATCACGACGTAGTCGCCGTACCTGTCGAGCACCATCTCCCGCAGGACGGGGACCAGTGCGGTGTCCAAGACCTCCAGGGCGTCGACGGTGAGCCGGGCGTGCTCGCCGGGCGTCGTCGGCTGGACCAGAGTGCCGGTCGCGCGCAGCAGGTCGCCGGGCTGTATGCCGTTCAGCAGCTCGTGGGTGATCCGGGGGTCACCGCTGGTGCAGGTGACGATCGTGTCGGGGGCGTCGTCGGCGAGTGCGTCGATGTCGGCGGGCCGGACGACCAGGTCGAAGGAGATGGTGCCGTGCGGGCCGGGGACGGCGATCGCGTCGACCCAGCCGTCGACGGTGCAGTGCTTGGTGTCCATCAGCTGGCCTCCGCCAGGGTCTCGGTGGGGCGAGGGGAGCGGGGTCGGGTGGTGCGCTGGGCGAGGTCCAGCAGCTCGCGGTTGCGCCGCTGCTGTTCGGGGGTGAGCGGGCGGGCCTTGGCGCCGTGGCGGTGCCAGAGTGGGGAGGCGGGCGGCTCGGGGTAGGCGAGGGCGTGGTCGACGTCGCGTTCGGTGCTGCTCATGGGGGCCTCCGTCTGGAGGGGAAGTTCAGGCGTGGTCCTTGCTCTTGCCGCTCTTGGGCGGGTCGGAGACGAACCGGGTCTCGCCGGGATGCGCCGCGTTCCAGAGCTCCGCGCACGTCTTGTGCACGGCTTCTCCGTCGTGGGACCTCAGCGGAGTGGTCTTCCGGCACAGCACGCACCGCTCGGGCCAGGCGAAGTGCCTGTTGTCGTGCCAGTCCAGGAGTGGGACCGGCACGGCGGGCGGCTCGGGCGGTGCGGGTGCGGGTCGACGGCGGGTGCTCACGGACGCAGGTCGGGCAGCTGCTGACGCACCTGCGCGACCAGGTCCTCGGTGGGCTTCCAGGGTCCGAGCTGTCCGCGTGCGGGGATCGGCAGGGCGAGCTCCTGGACGTCGACGAGCTCGAGGTGCCACCGGCCGGGCTCCGCCCACTCGGTGCAGGGCGGGGAGCCGTCCGGGTCCTGGTGGCAGCCGGTCAGCCGGGCGACGCCGATCACAGCGCCGGTCGGCAGGTCACGGCCGCAGATCGTGCGCGCGACCAGCGGCACGCGCAGGGCGGGCCGGTCGGTCTGCAGACCCGCGTGCAGCAGGAGCCAGCCGCGCCAGGACCAGGGCTGCGGGCGGTTCTCGATCGTCTTGGCCCTGGCGGCGATGCGTGGTCCACGGCTGCCTGACGCTGATGCCACGAATCCAGTCGCCCGCCGGCGGAAGGGTTCCGGTGCTCATGCCGCTCGCCCCCAGACTGCCGTGCCCGGCCGCCCGGCCCGGCGGCCGTTGACGGACGGAAGCATGGTGTGCGCGGCGGTGGCGAGGTGGGCGCGGCCGGAGTGTTTGCCGTCGTACAGGGCGGCGTCGGCGGCCCGCTGCAACACGGTCAGGTCGCGGGTGGCGAGGACACCGGTGGTCGCGACGCCGACCGAGGCGGCGACGTCGACGGTGCGGCCGTCCTCGAGGACGACGGGGGTGTGCAGCATCCGGACCAGCTGCGCGAGACGCTGCTCCAGGCGCGCGGCGGTCACCTGGACGACGACGGCGAACTCATCGCCTCCGAGGCGGCCAGCGGACGCGCGCGGGCCCGCCCACGCGGTGAGCCGGGCGGCGGTCGCGGCCAGGACGGCGTCCCCGGCCGGGTGCCCGAAGTCGTCGTTCACGGCCTTAAAGTGGTCCTGGTCGACCATGACCACGGCCAGGTCGTCGCGGCGGGCCAGGAGCCGGCGGGCGCGGGCGGTGTAGGAGTCGCGGCGCAGCAGACCGGTCAGCGGGTCGCGGCGGGTCGCGGCGAGCTGCCTATGCAGCGTGACCGCGTGGACCGCCCAGCCGGTCAACGGCACGGCGGCGGTCGTCAGTAAGAGGGTGCGTTGGCCGATCCGGCCCTGAACGCGCAGGAGGGACGACATACTTGGGTTCTCCGTCTCGTCTCGTACGGGATGGGTGGACCCGGGGCAGCCGACGAAGCCGCCAAGCAGAGCGGCTGTCCCGGGGCGGAGCTACAGCGCGAAGTCGCTGCGGGTCGTCCAGCTGACGGGGTTGTTCCAGAGGCCGGCCGTCGCGGCGCGCCACTCCATCTGTCAGCCGGGCCGAAGCCCGCGCGCTCCCCAGCTGTCCGGCTGCCTGCCGGGGTTCTCAAGCCCGGCCTGCTGCGCGGCGAGCGCGGCGTCGTACACCTCGTGCGCGCGACGCAGGGACGCGGCGGGGGAGTCCGCGACGCCGGTGAAGACGTACACGCCACGCCGGTCGGGGTGGCTGGTGTCGTGTATCGGGACGTCCACCTCATAGATGCGCAAGCGCAGGTGCATGACGTCCAGCTCCTCTCCGTGCTCGGTGGTGAGGGACCACCGCGACCGACCCGGCCTCCGTCGTGCTGGAGGCCGGGACGGCACGGAGCGCCCGTCACGCCGGGCCCGGTTTCCCAAACTTGGGAAACCGAGCCGCCGGTCAGAGGTCCATGTGGATCGTGATGGGCCGCCGGGGATCACCGGCGGCGGTGTGGACGGTGCGGCGGTGCGCGGCGAGGCCGGCGGCCCCGCCCTGGATCGGCAGGTGGCAGTCGCGGCAGCCGTGCCACCACTCATCCCCGACCGGGAGATCGGCCGGGGTGAGCGGGTGCGGGTGCGGCTCGTCGGCAGCGCGGCTCACGCGCGGACCGCGTCCGCGTACTGCGCCTCCAGGTCGGCGCGGCCCTTGGGGTCGTCGGCCTGGAGGTCGTGGTCGTCGGCCTCCTGGTCGACGTCGTCGGCGCCGCCGTGAACGGTGCAGGCGATCTCCGGGTCGCTGTCCATGGCGCCGGTCAGCGCCTTGTGCAGGTCGGTGACCGAGTAGGCCGGCGCCCACGCCTGCCCGGCGCACTCCGGGTCAAAGGGGCAGGGCAGTAGGACGTCGAAGCCGAAGTCGCCCTCGCCGTCGACGTCTTCGCGCAGCGCCAGGGTGAGGTACTGCTGCCCGAGGCGGATCTCCGCGACGCGGTCCCGGCCGGTCACCAGGTCCGAGTCCGGCCGCCACTGCCACAACGGCAGGATCTCCGGGCCGAAGAAGCGGCGGGCCAGCCACAGTTCGCCCAGGCCGTCGCTGCCGTCGCGCCCGAGGTCGGCCTCCCTCACCTGCGAGAGCCGCTTGAGGAACGGCTCCAGGCGGTACAGGGCATCGGCGAAGACGATGGTGTTGAAGCCTTCGGCCGCGAGCCGCTGGTGGGAGTGGACCCTGGCCTGGTGCTGGGAGCGGACGGTGTCCTCGGGCACGCGCCGGTTGTCCGGCCGCGGGCCCTGCCGCTCCAGGCACACATCCAGCGGCGTGGCGACGACGACCGCGACGGTCGGCATGCCGTGCCTCTTGGCGGCCATCACGAGCTCCACCCTCACGGCCTGCTCGCAGTTGGTCGCGTCGATCACCGTGTTGAGCTTGCGCGCCATCCGGCGCTCCAGGACCAGTTGGAGGACGTCCGCGGCGTCGCCGGTCGCGCTCTGGTCGCCGGGGTCGTCGCTGACCATCCCGCGCAGGCCGTCGAGGGAGAGGACCTGGGAGGCGGGCCAGGTGCGGGCCAGGGTCGACTTGCCCGCGCCGGAGGCACCGATCAGCACGATCAGTCCGTTCTCCGGCATGTCCGGATACAGCACCGAGGTCATTCGGGGTCTCCTTGCGGGTCGAGGGAGCGGGCAGCCCAGTTCAGGCGCTGCCCGGCGTGGTCGGTGAGCAGGGCGGCGGCATCGTGCAGGGGGCCGGACGCGTCACCGTCGCGGTCCGGCTCGATCTGCTCCGCCCGCCGCGCGGCGGGCGTGACCAGCTGCGCGAGGGCGGGGAAGAGGCCGCCGGGGACGTCGACGTCCTCCTGGAGCTCGCGCAGGATCGCGGCGAGCTGCGCCTGGTCGACGTCGTCGGCGCTGAGGTCGTCCTCGATCTGCTGGAGGGCGAGCTGGACGATGCCGACCGACTCGCGGACGCGCTCCAGGCGTGTGCGGGACCGGGCGGTCACCGGGTGGTGGCGACCAGCGCGGCGAGGGTTTCCCAGCCGTGGTGCCAGGCGCTGTCCAGGCAGTACGCGCCGTTGATTCCGTGGTCGGCCATGCGCCAGAAGTTGCCCTTGCCGGTCTTCGTGGCGAGCGTCTCCAGGAGCCCGCCCGGCACCCGGCGGTCCGCGGCGTAGTGCGTGACGAACGACAGGGCGAGCGCGGCCGCGGCGGCACCGGGGTGCAGCCGGATGCCCAGGACCCGGGCGCCGGCCCCGACCGCGATGGCCTGGGTGGCGGTGTAGGTCAGGCAGTGCCAGGCGCATGCCTTGACGCCGTCGGCCGTGCCGTGGACGGTCGGTTCGTCGTCCGGGCTGGCGGCGAAGTGGACCGGCTTGTCGTCGGTGGCGCCCTTGACCCGGGCGCAGTAGTCGGACTGCACGAAGTGATCGCCGATGTTCGACCCGGCGCGGCCAAGTCCGAGGACGGCAGCGAAGAGGGCGGAGCGATGCGTCATGCTGGGTTTCTCCTGATCTCGAAGGGGTGAGGGAGTGGGCGGCCTGCCTTTGCCGGTGCTACGGCCGCCCGGGTTGTGCGGGCCCCGTCCCGGCCTGGACGGTCGGGACGGGGCTGGCTCACGCGGCCAGCCGGTGAGCGACCGGGGCCGGGAGAGTCATGAGGCTGCTGGGGTCCGCGGGCGTGCCGTCGAAGCACTCCAGGCAGCAGCCGAGTTTTCTCGAGAGGCAGATGTAGAACCGCCTCCTGCACTGACCACAGGTCTGTCTCGCTGCCATCGCCTGATCGAGGGCCCACTCCTGAGCGAGCGTCGGCGTCCGTTTGGGCTTGGCCAGGTCGACGCGGAGCAGGAAGCCGCGGGTGGGGTGACGGCAGGACCACTGCGGGCGGGTCGCGCACAGCCTGCAGCGCAGAATCGCGACCGGGCCCTCGTTGCCACCGGGGCTCAGGCCCATGTCCCGTAACTGCCATCTGGTGACCAAGCCTTCAGGCACCGCGCTGCGGTCGTACTCGGGCAGCGCTGCGTCGCTGCGCGGCACCCGGATCACCTCGCGGCGGCGGTGCTTCTTCCTCGGGCGCGGCATCACCTGCTCCAGAAGCCGGGCAGCCGGGCGGGACGCTGCGGGTAGCGGGGGCCGGGACGCTGCGGGCGGGGGTGCGCTCGATCCTGCGGCGCGGGCGTGGGATGAGCACGAGTCAGTTCCTCCAGACGTCGGTGGGCAGCAGCGCGCCCCGCGCGGGGTGCGTCGTCGAGGCGCGGATGCTGCTGGGGGCCGGTCGGCCTGTCCGGTTCTCGCCCGCCGGTGGGCGAGAACCAGGCGGAGCGACCGGAGGTCAGCGCTGGAACGGGTTCTCGGCTGCATCGGTGAAGTCGTCGCCCGCGCGGGTGGGGACGACGGCGTGGATGTGGAGTGCGGAGTTGAACTGGTACTGCGGCGGGTGGTTGTGGACGATGGGCCGCAAGGGTCAGACCACGCAGGGCGACGATGCTGGCCAGGGCCCACATAAGGGCGGCCAATCCGGTCGCGGCGGCGCGGCCCCCGGCCGGGGAAGCGTACTGGTGAAAGGCGATATGCCGACTATGCGCAAATCCTCGATGCTCGCTCCTCGACTCCGGAAGACGAGCGACCGTCTGCGTCACTCTGGGATGACCATCCGGCCGCGTGTCGCACAAACAGGGTGAAAGCGCCTATCTGCTACTTTTTGTAGCGTTAGGTGACTGATGTGACTCCGAAGCGGGATGATCAATCGAGGAAGTGGCCCCATGCACCCCAAGCGTGAACAGATTCTGCGAGAGTTCGCCAAGGAAGGGTTGTCCGAGCATGTGCAACGCCTGCGGGCCGACGAGCACCGCCGTCTCGTGCAGACCCGGGTCCCTGTCGTGGTCACACCGCATCCCGCGCTGCAGGACTCGACCGACTATGTACTGAAGCCGATCAAGGGCACGGCGCTGCTGTTCTGGGCGCGGCCGGGGACACCTTTGATCGGAATGTTGGAGAAGGCTTACGCGACCGGCGATGAGAGGGTCCTGCGACAGCTGAGCGAGGAATTCCAGGAACAACTGGATACACGGCCGGTTCAGCCGATCGACGTCGCCTTTGAGAAGCTACTCTCCGCACCGGTCTACTTCGACGTCATGTACGGCAGTAAAACCCTCGTCGCGAGCCTCGCCCTGGTCGACGGGATCGACTACGGCGTGGTGACGTTTGCGTACAACGGAGGCAAGCTTCACGATGCCGACTTCAAGATCGTCGAGCGTTACCGGGACTTCGATCGCGCCTCATATGACACGCTGATCGTGAAGACAGCGCCTGACCTGTCCGCCGTTGAGCAGCAGGCCATCGATGCCGTCCCCGAGCATCAGTTGGAACTGAACGTCGCGCACACGGCCATGTGCCCAATCGCGTGTGCTGGCATCGCCGCTATCGTCATCGCCCTGATCACGTGCGCTGGTGGGTGCTCCCAGCAGTTGGGTGAACGACTGGACGAGGTAGAGCTCACCGAAGAACAGATCAAGCAGCTGGGGTCGCTGGCCTCAGCCCGCGACCTGCTGTCGATGCGCAGGGAGATCCTCGAGGAATTCGGGGTTTGAGCAGAAGAGCCGACTGGGTCCGGACGGTATGAACCTGTCAGTCCTCTCCAGCGCGGCAGTTGCCGCAGCCCTGGGCGGCCACTTCACGCTGACCCTCCTTTACAACGTGGGCTTGAAGCCGACTGCCATTGTCGGTCGGCTAGAAGCCTTCGCTCTGCTTCCCAAGTGGCACTTCTTCGCCCCGCATCCGGGAATTCACAACCTGTACCTGCTCTACCGCGACGTCTTCCCGGACGGGACCGTCGGCAACTGGACGATGCTGCACGGCATGGACCGCTTCAAGAGCCCCTCGTCGTGTGTCTGGAACCCGACAAAGCGGTTGCGAAAGACACTCTTCGATCTCATCACCTCACTGCAGATGGAGAGCGAGGATGAGGGGCGTCGACACTTGATCAAACTGTCCGCCCCGTACCTGCTCCTCATCCATCACGTCTCGTCGATCCCCCGTCCCACCGGAGCCATCGCCACGCAGTTCCTCATCATGCAGAGCCACATCGACCAGCCCGCGCACCCGATCTTCACCTCGGAACTGCACCCACTGTGATGACTGAGCTGTTCACCACCCCTGACGAGGCGATCCGGGCTGTCCTGTTCATCGCGGCACTGGGCGTCTCGCTGTCGCTGGTCGAGGACATGCACCGCAGCGACGTGTTCGCCCCCGCAGGCTTGCTGAGCTGGACTGTTCTGAGGATTACGTCCCAGCCGAGCAGACCCCGACCGCTGTGGCAGGTGCTGGACCGAGTCTTCGCCCCGGCCCCGTTCGCTTGGACCATGCGACTCGCGCTGACCTCGTCGTTGGGCCTGGCCACCGCATTGCTTTACCTGCCCCGCGCTTCGACCATCATCGCGACGCTTACGGCTGCCGTGTTCGGCTGGCTGCTGCTGCTGAACTGCAGGACCGTGTTCGGCCTGGACGGTGCGCATCACATGCACATGGTCGTTTTCGGCTCGTCGACGCTATTCTTCCTCGCGCCTGCCGGGTCGTTGGCGAGCGGGCTGTGCGTCGTTTTCATCGCTGCCCAGGCGGTACTGGCGTATACGGCGTCGGGTGTTGTCAAGCTCCTGGGGCCGATGTGGCGCCGGGGTGAAGCGGTGACGGCCATCATGAGCACGTGTATTTATGGCAGAGCTTGGCTGTGGCGGTTCCTTGAAGCCCGGCCAGCAGCTGCCTTCGCGGCTTGCTGGTCTGTGATCATCTTCGAGTGCTGCTTCCTGCTGACCCTCGTCGCCGGGCCAGGGCTGCTGCAGGCACTGCTTGTTCTGGGAGTGCTGTTCCACGGCGCAGTCTCCGTGTTCATGGGCCTCAACGGCTTCTTCGTCATCTTCGTTGCGACCTATCCGGCGGTTGTCTACCTCAATCAGCTCATCACCGACCACGGCTTCCTGAGTTGATAGTCGCCGACGATGATCAGCGCGTTTTACTGGTGAAGAGGCGGTATTCGAGACGTGCGCTATTCGGGCCTGCATGGGGCGTGGCATACCAGGAAACCCTGGTGGCGGTCATCGGTGGACCGTTCGCCGGAGTCCCGCGAGCCTTAATGTCCAGCCGCCGCCTCTTCGTTACTGTCTGCAAAGACCGATGCCCGATGGGTGGACCATGAACCTTGCGCTTAGGCTGATCCTGCTCGTATACGGGCTGGTGTTGGGCGCATTTGCTGGCCTGGACCTCTTTTTCGCCGAGGACTTGGATATCAAGTTGGCCGGGGCCTGGTTCGGGTTTGCCGCGCTGGTCATTGTGGTCGGATGCGGTGCCTCGTTCACGGCCGGCAGTGAAGCGCGGCCTCGGATCTACCTGCTCATCGCCTCCGATGTCGCGACGGTTGTGGTAGGTCTCGCACTGGTTCTGCGCATCCGGTCGAACTTCGTTCCGCAACCGCTGCTGTTGTCCAGTCTCATCGTTACTGCCATCGCCATCCTGGCCGCAGCCGCCCTGGGCGTGCTGGACTTCAGGACGGCGCGCCGGGCCGAGCCCACGAACTGGAATTGGCAATCGCCGGAGAGGGCGACCGTGGTCGGCGGGGCGCTAGGAGCCGTGGGCGCGCTCGTGGCCGCCAGCCTGGCCCTTCCCCCATTCTGGTACACCACACGCTACGCGCCCTCAACCGATGTCCCGGTCGTAACGGTCAGCAACGACATCATGAAGGTCAGCAACCGTGACGGCCAGCTAGAGGTACGAGCGGCCGTCACTATCGAGAACACCGGAAAAACTGCGGTCAGGGTCCTTACCTCCCTGTACGAGATCACTGGTACGGAAGTCGAGGTCACGCACTCTCCTGACTCGGACGTGGACGGGAAGAAGGTGAGAGATGCCCTGGAAGGCAACTACGGGCCGGCTGCCCGCTACAACACCTACGCCACCTATCACCCACCGCAGCAGATCCAGTTCGGTCCCATCACGGTGGACCAGGCGTGGCTGGGACCGGGCGAGAAGACCAGGGCGACCGTGGGGGCCCATGCCCGGGGGAAGCTAAAACTGCTACGGCTCACTGCGGATGTCGCGGTCGCGCGGGCCGACCGGGTCGAAGTTGACGAGTCCCGGACTCCCGTCAAGCGCCCCTTGATCGACTGCCCTGCCCCAACGCCGAGTTCCGCCAGCACGAAGATCATGGAAACCCGACGGTCCTTGAAGCACGCTGGCATGCTCGACTGGTTGACCGAGAGCAACCGGGAGTTGGTCACAATCTGGGCGGTCAGCGGAGCGCAGGGCGATGTTTCCCCTTGGTGGCCACCATTCCCCTGGATCAATGCCTCCCTCCAGCACAAGGGGCATGACTGCGAACATGCTCTGACAAGCGATGATGACGGTCTGGAACAGCGAGCCATGGTTGGTTGGGCAGGCGCGGTGGCCGAGGCGCCCGTGCCCGGCTCCTGAGCTTGTAGCGATTTGACGTCCCTGCAAGCAGCCACTGAACCGGCAGTGAGCCGAAACAGACAGGCATTGGTCGTGCCGCCACTCGACATCCCAGCGAAGCAGTCGCCCAACTTGCGCCGATTATCGGCCATTCCGTCCGTTTGACCAGACCATCGCGAGGTTTCCGCAACCAAAGAGGACCCAGGTGGTGCGGGCGCCTGCGTTATCGAAGAAGCCGCCGATGGGTCCGAGCAGTCCGGCAAGGTGCCAAACCGTGTACAGGGCGGCGGGGGCGACGGCGAGGTGGGATGCCTGCTGGGCGAGGAAAACCCTCACCGGGTGGTCGACGGTTCCCCACAGACGTCACCGGTGGTGAAGGTGAAAGCATCGGAGAGGCCCTTGAGCACACTGCCGGCGATGCCGCGTGCGGTGTCCACCATGATGGCGATGAGGCTGAGCCCGCCCAGCAGGGCGGTCGCCTTGACCCAGTTGGCGATCTCGTGCCAGCCGGCGTACCGGGCTGGGGACAGTTCGTCCCACCGCTCATGGAAGAAGCCGCCCTCCAGCCACGACCGCTTCCAGGCGGTACGCAGCCGGAGACGGCGCGCCTTGTTCTTGGTGACGGGCGGCTGTTGGGTCACGTCGAAGACAGGGCGCTGGTGGGCGGCACTGGGAGGAGTTGGGGCGTGATGGGGCTGTTCTCTCGTGAGGAGCCCGTGGTGGAGTTCGAGTCGGTGGTCGACACCCACGGGGTGATCTGGCCGGCCTGGACGGACGATGCTGGGCCAGTTGTGGATCGACGCCGAGGAAGGCTTCGAGGTCGCGGTCTCCGGCGCGATCGTCGACGGCGTGATCTACGACGCGTGGATCGACGAGCACGGCCAGCTGCGGATCGACATCTGACCGCGGCCCGGCCGCGACGCAGCGGTCAGATTCCGCGTGCGTCGGCCAGGACGGCGGCTTCCTCCAGCATCCGCATCGGGACACGGCCGCCCGCAAAGGCGTCGTTGAACGACGGAACCGACTCCACGTCCGGTCCGAACTTGCGCCGGATGGCGTCCATGAGGACGTCCAGGGCACGCCCTGCCAGGCTTTGGTCGCCTCCGGACTGCTTCGTGATGGCTCCGAGCAGACAGACCGCGCCGTCCTCGTCGATCAGGGCACCGGCGCACCAGCCGTCGGTGGCCATGCGGTGGTGGGCGCGTTGCAGCAGGGCTGCGACGGGGGTCGGGTACAGGTCCGGCAGCGGGTGAGGAGCGGCTGCGAGGGCGCCGGGGAGGGTGACGGCGTCGGCGAGGTTCACGAGGGCGTTCGGGATGTGCGCGGTGTTCACCTCGAACGCGACGGCGGCTTCGTCCAGCTTGACGGTCATCGCCGCGTCCAGGGCGGCCAGCCGGTCCTCGAGGGAGAGGTGCGGCCGGGCGCCGGTGGTGGACGCTCTGGCGGGTGCGGGTGCGCTGGTGAGGTTCTGCATGAGGACGCTCCGGGCAGGGTCAGCCGCTGCGGCGCTCGATGGCCGCTTCGAGCTCGGCGAGGGTGGCGTACTGCCGCCGGGGCAGGACCGGCTCGGTCCGTATCCCCGCGCGGCGGCCGCGCCGGATCAGGTCGTCGGCCAAGTGGGCGACGTCCGGGTGGGCGTCGAGAGAGCGCCGGGCTTCGCCGACACCGATCACCAGGTGCATCGGGGCGGGCAGTTCGTGGCGGACCATGCGCTTCCATACCTTTGTTCGTGGGTTGATCGCGGTCATTCGTAAGATCGGGACACCCAGGGATGCCGGGTATGGCTTTCATGCGAGTGCCGCTTTCGTGGCTGAGGAGGATTGGCCGCTCGGCATCCCGCGACGACTCGACTGCTGATTGGGATGCGCGAACCGAATCGCTCGTATGGACGTGACAGCGAGGTCGTCTGCTGGGACAGCACGCGGGAACAACGAAGGAGGGTCCGGTGCCCGAACTGTGGGCGGGGACGGACGCGGGCAAGGGCGAACACCACTGCACCGTGATCGACGCGGACGGCACCAAGGCGCTCTCGCGCCGGGTACCGAACAGCGAGGACGAGCTGCTGCAACTGCTCGGTGACGTCCTGGACCTGGCCGACGGCAGCCCCGTCACCTGGGCGGTCGACCTCAACGCCGGCGGTGCCGCGCTGTGGATCGCGCTGCTGGTCAACCATGGGCAGCGGCTCTTCTACATCCCCGGCCGGACCGTGCACCACGCCTCCGGCTCCTACCGGGGCGACGGCAAGAGCGACGCCAAGGACGCCTTCGTCATCGCGGACCAGGCCCGGATGCGCCGAGACCTCCAGCCCTTGCAGGAGACCAGCGAGATCGCGGTCGACCTGAAGATCCTGACCGGCCGGCGCATGGACCTGTCCGCCGACCGCACCAGGGCGATCAACCGGCTCCGCTCGCAGATCCTGGAGTACTTCCCCGCCCTGGAACGGGCCTTCGACTACAGCACCTCCAAGACCGCGCTCATCCTGCTCACCGGATACCAGACCCCGGCCGCCCTGCGCCGGATCGGCCGGGCCCGGCTGGCCACCTGGCTCAAGAACCACGGCGTGCGCACCCTGAACGTCGCCAAGAGCGCCGCCGACGCCGCGGTCACCGCGGCCGAGGCCCAGTTCACCGTCGTCCCCGGGCAGAAGACCGCCGCGAAGATGGTCCACACCCTGGCCAGGGAGGTGATGGCCCTCGACGAGGAGATCGCCCAGACCAACGCCCTCATCGAGGGCCGGTTTCGCGAACATCCCGACGCAGAAGTGATCACCAACATGCCCGGCATCGGTGACATGCTCGGCGCGGAGTTCATCGCCGCGACCGGTGGTGACATGGCCGCCTTCGGCAGCCCCGACCGGCTCGCCGGCGTCGCCGGACTCGCCCCCGTGCCCCGAGACTCGGGCAAGATCAGCGGCAACCTGCGCCGGCCCAGACGCTACAGCCGACGGCTCCTGCGGATGTTCTACCTCTCCGCCCAGGTCGCCACCGTGCACTGTCCCCAGTCCAAGACCTTCTACCAGCGCAAACGCGCCGAGGGAAAGTCCCACAAGCAGGCCGTCCTCGCGCTGGCCAGACGCCGGCTGAACGTGCTCTGGGCCCTGATACGCGACCACCGGACCTTCGAGACCACAGCTCCATTCCCTGCTGCCGCAGCGGCATGAGCCAATCACGAGGCGTCACCACCCCGGCTTGACAACGTCATTGGGAATCCTCCTTGGAGCGGCGGGGATGTGGTGCCGGGGGAGGGGGGTCAGGTCGAGCTGATCCATCCGGTGACGGCCTGGATCGCAGAGGTGATGCCGGGGGCGAGGCCGGTGGAGGCGAGGGCGAAGCCGAGCAGCAGACAGGCGGCCCCGGGCCAGATGCGCTGGTGACCGGTCTTGACCAGGACGCCGACGATGACGGTGAGCGCGAGGGCCAGGGAGAAGGAGATGACCATGCGAAGCTCCGTGAGTTGTTGGGCGGGCAGGTACCGGGCGGGAGGTGTGGGCTTTCCCGCCCGGCAGCGGGTGTGGTGATCAGTGGTCAGTCGGCAGTTCCACACCAAGGTCGTGACGCAGCTCGCGCAGAACGTCGTCTGCCGCGTCGACTCGTGCGAGGACCGCGCGGGCCTTGCCGCCGTCTGAGGGGCCGACGATGCCGCGTTCTTCGAGGACGTCCATGAGCTGTTCGACCAGGGCGAAGCCGATGCGGAGCTTGCGCTGCACCATGGACGGCGATCCGAACTGACTGGTGATGATCAGCTCGGCGGCATCCACGACCAAGGCGGCGTCGATGCCGTCGGGCAGAGCAGTTGTTCCTGCGTCGGTGTGCTCAGTTCCGGCGTCGTGGACGGGGGCGTACACGCCGTGGTCGACCTGGAGCAGCCGGCCGTCCTGGACGAGGTCGCTGAGCGCGTTGCGGACGGTGCCGCCCGCCGCGTCGACTGCCTCGCGGATCTCCTTGGCGGTCATGCGGCGAGTCACTGCGGCGATGATCTGGTCCTTGACGGTCGTCTTCGTCGGCTTGGTCGTGGTGAACACCAGCGGCATCGGCGCACCGCCTACGCCCTCGCCCTCTCCGCCCTCGGGGGCGGGGGCGTTCCAGTCGCCGTAGAGGTCGCCCAGGTCGTACAGGGCGTCGGCTTCCCGGTCGGTGAGGGTGCTGATGGCGCTGTCTGCGGGGAAGATGTCGCCGAGTCCGTCGGGGGAGCCGTCGTCGGGCAGGTGGACGTGCAGGGTGCGCATGAACAGTGCGCTGGAGCCGGTGACGACGTGGCCGGCGCCCTGGGTGGACTGGCCGGGACGGTCGTCCTCGGTGCCCTTCATGCGGTCCATCAGGGACACGGCGGCGCCCAGCCGGTCGGGGACGGGGGCGAGTTCGGCGTCGCCGGCGAGTCCGCCGGTGGCCTGCCGGGCGGCGATACCGCCGGCGATGCGCAGCACGATGCCGACGCCGCCCTGGACCTGCTCGCGCAGGGAGGCGGCGCCGCCGAGCTTGTCGAGGTTGAGGGTCTGGCCGGCGAAGAGCACGCCGATGCCGAACTTGCGGCCCTCGCGGGCGAGGATGTCGGTGAGTTCGGCGATCTCGTCGCCGTACTCGGGGTCACCGACCTGGGAGTTGAACTCGTCGAGGACCAGGACGAGGGCCGGGTAGGGGGAGTGCGGCGAGAAGTCGTGTCCGACCTCGGAGTTGATCTCACCGCGCACGCCCATCAGGGCGACGGCCGCGCGCAGCATCCGCACCGTGAACAGCGGGCCGGAGCCCTGGCGGTCGACGTAGCGGCCGACCGCGGTCATCTGCGCGTCCGGGCGGGCGGAGGTCACCCAGGAGACGACGCCGGCGTTCGCGTACGCGGCGCACATCAGCGCCATCGCCACCGTCTTGCCGGAGCCGGTCACCCCCACCAGGAAGCCGTGCAGGGTGCCGGAGGCGGAGCGCATGTGGACCTTGGCGTCGCGCCCGTCGTGGCCGGTGCCGATCGTGAACCGCCCGTAGGCGTCCAGGGTGAGCAGTTTACGGGTGGCTTTGCGGACGGTCTTGAACGGCGCTTCGTCGTACAGCGAGATGAGGACCTCGCGGCCCTGGGCGTCGGCCACGAGCCGCATCTCGGAGGGGTTGATACCGAAGGCGCTGCACAGCCGTTCGTGGTCGACGCGGGCGATCTGGGCGGCGGGAACGGCGGCGAGGATCATGACGCGGCCGGGTACGTCGTCGTCGATGGCGACGACCTGCGCGCCGGGGATCGCGCCGCCGGCTGAGGCGATGTAGTCGTGCCACATCTGGTCGAAGCGGCTCTGCGGGGCGCGGGTCGGCGCGACGGTCAGCCGCATCCGGCCGGGGCCGACGCCGTCGATCTCCTTCAAGGACACCGTGGTGACGGGGTAGCCGTATACGGCGGCGACGTCGACCAGGTCCATGCGGGGCACGGCCGTTCCGGCCGGAGCGACGACATCGGCGACGAAGTCCGGGTGGTCGGCGCCGACCAGCTGCTCGATGTTCTCCAGCCAGGTCTCCTGCGACACCTTCGAGTCGGCCCACATCCGGGCGGCGACCCCCGCGAAGTCCGTCGGGTAGGGCTCCACCGCTTCGCTCTCGTCGGTGGGGGTCCATCCGGCGCGGGTGACGGGCAGCCACCCTGCCATCAGGCCTCCCCAGGCCACAGGGGCGGCGATCTGCCACCACGAGGTGCCTGGCGCGATCGCATTCGCCGCGTACAGGGCGGCGCCGGACAGGACGGGCAGCGCCCGCTGGGCGGTCTTGAGCGCCTTGGGAAAGTCACCGGCCTTCACGCGGCGGTACAGCCACCACAGGCAGCCGCTGCCGGCCACGGCGACCGGCGCGTTCACGACGGCCTCACCGAGTTCGGGCAGGACGGGCAGCACGATGACGGACGCCCCGTACACGGCGCGCTCCACCTTCGCCTTCATGGGCATCCGCTTCATCACGGCATAGGTCCCTTTCTCTGAGTGGGCGGGAATGGGGGAGGGCCGCGCTCCGGCGGGGGAGCGCGGCCCTCGGTGGGGCAGTGGCAGGGGGTCAGGTCTGCCGGTAGAAGCCCGGCTTGGCCTGACGCGCCTTGGACGCGTTGACGGCGGCGTGGATGCCGCCGTACTGGGCCTGGTGGACGGACTTCAGCTGCGCCGTGGCCAGCCGGACGCCGTCCGCGGCGGCCGCGACCGACCCCCCGCTGCCGGCGGCCCGGCGGAACGCGGCGCCCACCTCACCGAGTACGGCGAGGTGCCTGGGGTCGACCGCCGCGGCCGCGGACAGGTCGGTGACGATGTCCGCGAAGTCGGCGTTGCGCTTGGTGCGCTGGGCCTTCAGCAGTGCCTCCTCCGTGAGTTGCTCCGCAGCGGCCTTGAGCGCCGTGAGCTTCGCCTGGAGGGCTTGGTAGCCGTTGGCGGCGCCGTCGGAGCCGACGGCGCCGCCAACGGCT
>NZ_LIRK01000273.1 GCF_001419765.1 Streptomyces torulosus | reverse complement strand
GGTCGGGGGGCTGGAACGGCGGGCGGACGGAAAGCGCTTTCCCGCTCCCGTCGCGGAGGAGCCTACTTCAGGTACTCCAGGCCAGGGTGCACCGCCGTGTACCCCTCCACCAGGCGTCGGGCGACGTTGACCGAGTCGACCAGGGGATGCAGGGCGAAGGCCTTGACCGCGGTCGAGCGGGAGCCCGATTCGGCGGCGGCGAGGACCTCGCGCTCGACGGCCTTGACCGCGCAGACCAGGCCGGTGGCGTGGTCGGGCAGCGGGGCGACGGCGACCGGGTGGGCGCCGTTGGCGTCGACCAGACAGGGCACCTCGATGACCGCCTCGGTGTCGAGGACGGAGAGGGTGGCCCGGTTGCGGACGTTGAGGATGAGGGTGGTGCGCTCGTCGCGGGCGATGGCCCGCATCAGGGCGAGGGCGACCTTCTCGTAGCCGCCGGAGAGGTCGTCGGCGTCGCGTTCGCCGGCGCCCGCCGTCTCGCGGTTCTCCGACATATAGGTGGCCTCGCGCTCGGCGCGGGTGCGGTCCCAGGCCTTGAGGGCGTGGGCGTCGGGCCGGCGCATCTCCTCGTAGAAGTGGGCCTGCTGGTCCTTGAGGAAGGCGCCGCGGGTCTTCTCGGCGGCCTGGTAGGCGCGGACCGCCTCGCGGTTGAAGTAGTAGTAGTGCAGGTACTCGTTGGGGACGGCGCCCAGGGACTGGAGCCAGTCGACGCCGAAGAGTTTGCCCTCCTCGAAGGAGCCGAGCAGATCGCGGTCGGCGAGGAGGCGCGGGAGTTCGTCGCGGCCGGCGACGCGCAGTCCGCGGACCCAGCCGAGGTGGTTGAGGCCGACGTAGTCGATCCAGGCCTCGCGGGGGTCGGCCCCGAGGACCCGGGCGATACGGCGGCCGAGGCCGACGGGTGAGTCGCAGATGCCGATGACGCGGTCGCCGAGGTGGCGGGACATGGCCTCGGTGACCAGGCCGGCCGGGTTGGTGAAGTTGATGACCCAGGCGTCGGGGGCGAGCCGGGCGACGCGCCGGGCGATGTCGACGGCGACGGGGACGGTCCGCAGCCCGTAGGCGATGCCGCCTGCGCCGACGGTCTCCTGGCCGAGGACGCCTTCGGCGAGGGCCACCTGTTCGTCGTGGGCACGGCCCTCGAGGCCGCCGACGCGGATCGCGGAGAAGACGAAGTCAGCGCCGGTGAGGGCCTCGTCGAGGTCGGTGGTGGCGGTCACCTCGGGGGCGTCGGGGATGTCGGCGGCCTGCTCGGCGAGGACGCGGGTGACGGCGGAGAGCCGTTCGGCGTCCAGGTCGTGCAGGACGACATGGGTGACCCGGCCCTCGCCGCGGTCCCCGAGGAGCGCCCCGTACACGAGGGGCACACGGAATCCGCCGCCGCCCAGAATCGTCAGCTTCACGCAACTACCACCTTTGCCGATCGTGCATGTGTGCGGGCAGGCGCGGGGCCCGCCGTGCGGCCGTGGGGCCGCCCGGCGCGGAGGACCCGCGCCGTGGCGCGTGGGGGGTGCCGGTCATCGGGACACGTGTCAGCCCGCCGCGCCCCTGTGCCGCCGTGGTCGCGGTGACGGGCGCGGGTCGGGCCGTCGTCGTGCACCGCACCGCCGTCCCGGGGGAGCATGCCGCCTGAGCGGTGGATCATGCCTCCGGCGGCGCGGTTCGTGCCCGGTGCGCGGTTCATGTGGTCACGACCTCGACCCCGGCCTCCTCGAAGGAGGAGCAGGTCGTCCCGTCCACGGGCGTGTTGGTGACCACGACGTCGAGTTCCCGGGGGCCGCAGACCCGCGCCATCCCCGTGCCGGGGAACTTCGCGGAGTCGGCGAGCAGGACCACCTTGTCGCTCGCCTTGATCATGGCGCGCTTGACCGGGACCTCGACGACGGTGGTGTCCATCACCTGGCCGCCGGGCCGCACCCCGCTGGTGCCGAGGAACAGCCAGTCCGCGTGCAGTTGACGGAGGTTGTCCTCGGTGAGGAAGCCGACGAGGGAGCGGTACTCGCGGCGGACCATGCCGCCGAGCAGCACCAGTTCGATGCCCTCGTCGTCCGCGAGTTCCTCGTAGACCACCAGGTTGCTGGTGATCACGGTGAGCCTGCGGCCGTGGAGCTGCCGGGCCAGGCGGTAGGCGGTGGTCCCGATGTCGAGCAGCACGGACTGGCCGTCGCGGACCATGGAGGCGGCCTGCGCCGCTATCGCGTCCTTCTCGGCCACCCGGACCTCGGCGACCTCGGCGAAGGGCTGGTCGCCCTCGTCCACGACCGCCCCGCCGTGCACCCGGGTGAGCAGCCCCTCCTCCTCCAGCTTGACGAGGTCTCGCCGGATGGTGGCCGGGCTCACACCGAGCTGTTCGGACAGATCGGTCACGGCAGCGGGGCCGCCTGATCGCAGGGCCCGCAGGATGAGTTGGTGTCGTCTCTCTGCCAGCACGCGCTGAACAGTACTCGTCATCCTCAATCATTTCCATGCTCACTTCTGCTCGGGTATTGACCAATCTCTCGGATCAGCGCACGATTCCCGGCATCGAATTTGAAGAGTTCTGACGAGAGGTGCACGCGTGGACGACGACCGGCCCGATGTGCTGCTGACCGGGCTGCTCTTCTACGACCTCGTGCTCACGGGGCTGGGAAGGCCGCCGACTCCCGGCGAGGAGATCTGGACCGACGGCATGGGCTGCGGACCCGGCGGCATCGCCAACCTGGCGGTGGCCACCGCCCGTTTCGGCCTGCGGACCTCCCTGGCCACGGTCTTCGGCGACGACTACTACGGCGGGTACTGCCGTGAGGTCCTCGCCGAACAGGAGGGCGTGGACCTCTCGCTCTCGCGCACCGCGGACGGCTGGCACACCCCCGTCACCGTCTCCCTGGCCCAGGGCCACGACCGGGCCCTCGTCACCCACGGCCAGGAGCCGCCGTACTCGCAGGACGCGCTGATGGGCGACCCGCCCGAGTCGCGTACCGCGCTCGTGCACATCGAGGCCGAGCCGCGCGAGTGGCTCGCCAAGGCGGCCGCGAACGGCACACACATCTACGCGGACGTCGGCTGGGACCCCACCCAGCAGTGGTCGCGTGAACTCCTCGGCCAACTCGCCCTGTGCCACGCCTTCCTCCCCAACGAGACCGAGGCGATGGCCTACACCCGCACCGACAGCGCGGTGGCCGCGCTCGGCACGCTCTCCGAGCTGGTGCCGGTCGCGGTCGTCACCCGCGGCGGGGCCGGCGCGATCGGCGTCGACCAGACGACCGGCGAGTACGCCGAGGCCCCCGCCCTCGACGTGGACGTCCTCGACACGACCGGCGCCGGGGACGTGTTCGGCGCGAGTTTCGTCGCGGCCTCCCTCGGCGGCTGGCCGCTGGAGGAACGGCTGCGGTTCGCCGTCCTGGCCGCCGGCCTGTCGGTACGGCACCACGGCGGGGCGCTCGCCGCCCCAGGCTGGTACGGCGTCGAGCGCTGGTGGCGCTCGCTGACCGACCCCGACCTCAAGAAGACCTACGGCTTCCTCGCGGACCGCATCCCGGCGGACACCGGACCACCGGTGCGCCACGCCCCCGTCACCCCACCCGCACGGCTGCCCTGAACCCCCCGGAAAAAACGCCCCTCAGTACCACGAACAGGAACAAACAGGAGTGTCCCGTGGACCTTTCTCGTAGAGGCTTCCTCCAGGCCGCCGTCTTCACCGCGGCAGCCTCCGGACTGACCGTCGCCTGTGGCGGCGGCTCGGAGTCCGGCGGTACCAAGAACGGCAAGAACCTGACCATGTGGTACTGGGGCGGCGCCCTCAGCGACAAGGTGGTCGCCGAGGCCAAGACGCACTTCAAGAGCCGGATCAAGCTGACCAGCGCCTCCATCGGCGGCGACTTCAAGCAGAAGCTGACCACCACCCTCGCCGCGGGCGGCTCCTCCGTCCCCGACATCACCGGCATCAAGGGCGAGGACATCGCCTCGTTCCTGCCCAACGCCGACCGCTTCCTCGACCTGAACGACCTGGGCTTCAAGAAGATCTCCTCCCAGTACCTGGAGTGGAAGACGAAGCTCGCCCAGACCAAGGACGGCAAGCAGATCGGCTTCCCGATCGACATCGGCCCCACCGCCCTCTTCTACCGCGCCGACCTGTTCGACAAGGCGGGCCTGCCCGACGACCCGGCCAAGGTCGCCGCCGAGGCGAAGACCTGGGACGACTACTTCGCGCTGGGCACCGAGCTGAAGAAGGCGCTGCCCGGCACCTTCCTGGTCAACAACATGGGCTCGGTGTTCAACATCGCGGTCGGCCAGGGCACCAAGCGGTTCATCGACGAGGACAACCACTTCATCGGCGACCAGGACCACATACGCGCCGCGTGGAACACCGCGATCCGCGCCTACCGGCTCGGCCTCGACGCGAAGATCAACGACCAGAGCTGGAACTCCGCCGTCGGCAAGAGTCTGACCACCGAACTCGGCGCCGCCTGGCACGCGTTGGACATCGAGTCGGCGGCACCGGACACCAAGGGCAAGTGGCGGGTCTGCGCGACCCCCGGCGGCCCGGCGAACCAGGGCGGCTCCTATCTGACCCTGCCGAAGCAGTGCCGCAACCCCGAAGAGGCGTTCAAGATCATCAGCTGGATCCTGAGCCCCGACAACAACGCCAAGAGCTTCACCGACGCCGCCATCTTCCCCGCCTCCGCCGCCTCGTACGCGATGCCGGCCATGACGGGCCCCGACGCCTTCTTCGGCGGACAGAAGATCATCGAGGTGTTCGGGCCGGCCGCCGAGGCCATTCCGGTGAGCTACGAGGCCCCCGCGGACTCCGCGGTCATGGCGCCCTTCATGGCCGAGCTGACCAGCATCGAGGCCAAGGGCAAGAAGCCCGACGACGCCTGGAAGGACGCGGTCTCCCAGGCCAAGCAGATCGCCCGGCGGCAGGGGGTGAGCTGAGGTGTCGTCACCTCCGGTCACCGGCCCCGCCGCGGTGCGCGAGCATCGCGGCGGGCCGGGCCCGGCCCGCTTCCGCCCGCGGCGCACCCCGCCCGCGGGCGCCGCTCGGCCCGCACGCCGCGGGGTGCTGTCGTACTGGCGGCAGTACCTGGCGATCTCGCCCTTCTATCTGATCTTCACGGTCTTCTCCTTCGGGCCCGTCTTCTACTCGCTGTATCTGGCGTTCCAGCGCTACGACGGACTGGGCACCAAGCAGTTCGTGGGGCTCCAGCAGTTCGAGTTCCTCTGGAACGACCCGGTCTTCTGGCTGTCGATCCGCAACACCCTGGTCATCTGGGTGCTGTCGACCGTCCCCACGCTCTTCGGCGCCCTCGTCCTCGCGACGCTGCTGCACTCGGTGCGCCGCTTCAAGGGCTTCTACCGCATCGCCCTCTACGTACCGAACGTCACCTCGATCGTCGCCGTGGCGATCTTCTTCGGGGCGGTGTTCAGCAACGACTTCGGTCTGGTCAACGCGATCCTGGGCGTGGTCGGCATCGATCCGGTGCCGTGGTTGAGCGATCCATGGCTGATCAAGGTGGTCATCGCGCTGCTGATGGCCTGGATGTGGACCGGCTACAACATGATCATCTATCTGGCCGGCCTCCAGGCCATCCCGCAGTCGGTCTACGAGGCGGCCAGGATCGACGGCGCCGGGCCCGTCCGGACGTTCTTCCGGATCACCATTCCGATCATGCGGCCGATCATCCTGTTCACCGTCGTCGTCTCCACGATCAACGGTCTGCAGAGCTTCAGCGAACCCCAGGTCCTGTTCGCCAGCAACGCCGCCAACCAGAACCTCGGCGGCCCCGGCCAGGCCGGTCTGACCACGCTGCTGTACTTCTACCAGTCGGCCTTCCTCGACAACGACTACGGCTACGGCGCGGCCATCGTGTGGGCCTTCTTCGTACTGATCATCGTGCTCGTCGTCATCAACTGGCGCATCGTGCAGCGAGGGAGGAAGTCATGACGGCCACGGCCACCACCCGGCCGGTCAAGGGGGCGCGGCGGCCCCGCCGGCCCAAGGGGCTGGGCACGCACGCCCTGCTCGTCCTGGCCGTCGTGATCTCGGTCTTCCCGTTCGTGTGGACGATCGTGATGGCGACCAACACCACCCGGGACATCTACCAGAGCCCGCCGAAGCTGACGTTCGGCTCGCATCTGCTGGAGAACATCCGCAACGTCCTCGACACCATCGACTTCTTCGGGTCGATGCTCAACACGGTCGTCGTCGCGTGTGTCACCACGGTGCTGGTGCTGTTCGTCGACTCCCTGGCGGCCTTCGCCTTCGCCAAGTTCGACTTCCCCGGACGCAAGATCCTCTTCGGCACGCTGCTGGTGTTCATGATGCTGCCGCTCCAGCTGGCCGTCCTCCCGCAGTTCATCCTGATGTCGGAGGTCGGCTGGGTCGGCATGCTCAAGGCACTGGTGTGGCCCGCCCTGTCCAACGCCTTCGGCATCTTCTGGCTGCGCCAGTACATCGAGAACGGCGTGCCCGACGAACTGCTCGACGCGGCGCGCATCGACGGCGCCGGGTTCTTCCGCCAGTACTGGAACATCGCGCTGCCGATGATCAGGCCCGCGATGTCGTTCCTCGCCATCTACGCCTTCGTCGGCGCCTGGAACGACTACGTGTGGCCGCTGATCGTGCTCACCAACCCGGACCACGTCACGCTCCAGGTGGAGCTGGCCCAGCTCAACGTCGGCCACAACACCGACTACAGCATGGTCATGGCCGGTGTGCTCATGGCGTCCCTCCCGCTGGTGATCGTGTTCTCCGTCTTCGCCCGCGGATTCATCGCGGGAGCCACCGAGGGTGCGGTACAAGGCACCTAGGGGGTGCTGTGCGGGACATCCACAACACCCCCTGACCCCTGTCGAGAGAAGAGGTGCACCGTGGTGGATGTCGTCGGAGCGGGACGACCGGAGCGGGGCAAGGTGCTCGTGGTGGGCATGGACGGACTGCGCTACGACCGGCTGATGCGGTCGCCGTCCACGGCTCCCGTGCTGCACGGCCTGATGGCCGCCGGCGCCTACGGCAGCAGTCTGCTGCCCTACGGCGAGGCGGACGGCAAGGCCGGGCACGGGCCCACCACGAGCATGGCCTACACGGACTCGGGACCGGGCTGGTCGAGCGTCATGACCGGGGTGTGGCCCGACCGGCACGGCGTGAGGGGCAACGACTTCGTCGGCGCCGACTACGCCCGCTACCCCGACTTCCTCACCCGCGCCGCCTCCGTACGGCCGGGCCTGCGCACGGCGGCCGCCGTGTCCTGGCCGACCCTGATCCGCCGCGGCACCCTGGGCCGCGGCGGATCAGGGTCGG
>NZ_LIRK01000272.1 GCF_001419765.1 Streptomyces torulosus | reverse complement strand
GACGAACGACACGGCCCCCGCCCCCTCACCCCTCCTTCAGCCACTCCCGCAGCTCGTCCCTCAGCGAGCGCTGGAACGTCGTCAGCAGGGCCTGCACGACCAGGGGCTGCATATGGGCCGAGAGGGACTTCACCGCCTGCGGGTCCCGCTCGGCCACCGCGTCGCGGAAGAGACCGGACAGCTCGTGGGCGGCCGCCCGGGCGTGCTCGATCAGGACGTTCCGCGCGGCGAGGATCGACTCCTGGGACAGGGGCACGTCGAGGAGTTCCGCGCCCAGCCGCAGCAGACCGGGGTCCACCCGGAACCGGTCCCCGTCCCGTTCGACCAGGCCCATCGCCGTGAGCCGCTCCACGTCGTCCTCGTCCAGGGGCCGCCCGGCCCGCGGCTCCAGCTCCTCCCGTGTCACCGTCTCCACCGCGTTCGGCGCCCAGGAGGCCACGACGGCCCGCTGGAGCGCGAGATCGCGCGGCGACAGATCCGGCGGCAGCTGCCGCAGATACCGTTCGATGGCGGCCAGGGTCATGCCCTGCCGCTGGAGTTCCTCGATCAGCGCGAGTCGGGCCAGATGGCCGCGCCCGTACCGGCCGACCCGACGCGGACCGATCACCGGCGGCGGCAGCAGACCCTTGGTGCTGTAGAAGCGGACCGTGCGCACCGTCACGCCGGCCCGCGCGGCCAGCTCGTCCACGGTCAGGACCCCCTCCTCGGTGTCCTCGGCCGCGTCGGCGCCTTCCCCGGTCTCGGTCGTCATGCACAGCAGTATTGCTGTCCCACCAGTGCTGTGAAACCTTCAACAGCTGCTCAGGGCGATTGTCAGTGGTGGCCCGTACGGTGGGGGCCATGTCGGGGATCACGTACGTCAGGGGGGACGCCACCGTGCCGCTGGGCAAGGGCGTCAAGGTCATCGCCCACGTCAGCAATGACCTCGGCGGCTGGGGCAAGGGCTTCGTCCTCGCCGTGTCCCGCCGCTGGCCGGAACCGGAGGCGGCCTACCGCGCCTGGCACCGCGACCGCGCGCACAACGACTTCGGGCTCGGCGCGGCCCAGTTCGTCCAGGTCGGCCCGTACACCTGGGTGGCCAACCTGATCGGCCAGCGCGGTATCCGTACGGGCAGCAAGGGCGTCCCCGTCCGCTACGAGGCCATCGACGCGGCCCTCGCCCTGCTCGCCGACAAGGCCCTGGAGCTCGGGGCCTCCGTCCACATGCCGCGCATCGGCTGCGGTCTCGCCGGCGGCACATGGTCGCGGGTGGAGCCCCTGATCACCGAGCGGCTCGTGCGGCGGGGGATAGCGGTGACGGTGTACGACCACGGGGACTGACGGCCCGGCGGCGTGCCGGGCCGAGCGGCGGCCGCCCGGGTGAACCGTCGTCGATTATCGGTCAACTCTGGCGCAGACGTGCGACGCGTCGCGCGTGTGAACGGGTAAGCCACCGGTATGAAACTTCTTCCGGTGGACATCGGTCCGTTGAACCCCCCGGTCGCGGAACTCGTCGTCGCGGCGGTGCTGTTCGCGCTGGTGTTCCTCTTCTTCGTCCGGCTGGCACCCCGGGTGCAGCGCGTGCTGGCGGAGCGGGAAGCGGTCACCGACGGGGTGGAGGCGCGGGCCGAGGCGGTACGGCGGGAGGCGGAGGTCAAGCGGGCGGAGGTGGCCGCGACCCTGGCCGAGGCCCGCCACGAGGCCGCCCGCATCCGCCAGCGCGCCTTCGAGGAGGGCACCACCCTGGTCGCCGAGGCCCGCACGGAAGCCCAGCGCGAGTACGCCACCATCCTCACCGAGGGCCAGGTCCGCATCGCCTCCGACCGCGCCGCCGCCGAGGCCGAACTCCGCGTCTATGTCTCGGAGTTGGCCTCGAACCTGGCGAGCAAGGTCCTGGGTGAACGGATCGAGGCCGAGGCCCGGCCACGCCGGTAGGAGCGGGGGCGTGGCCCCCAGCTCCTCCTCCAACGGCGGCGAGGAAGGCGCGCTCGGCCACGACGGGCCCGCCGCCACGCGGCAGCAGGCCCGATCCCTAGCGACCGGCTCCGCGCCCGTGCCCGCCCTCAGCCCCGTGCCCGCTCTCGTGCACGGAGTTCGTCGCCGCGATCTTCTTCCAGGACTTCGGCGCCTTCACCACCCCGTCCCCCCGCGCGGCGACCCCTGCCCGCTCGGCCGCCGCGGCACCCGGCTTCGTCGGCTGGTACAGCCACGTGTCGAACAGCGCGTCCAGCCGCCGCCCCGACACCTCCTCCGCGTACGCGACGAAGTCGCCCACCGTCGCATTGCCGTACGCGTACCTCGCCGGCCACCCCTTCAGGATCTCGAAGAACGCCGTGTCACCGATCTCGTTGCGCAGCGCCTGCAACGCCAGGGCGCCCCGGTCGTACACGGCGATGTGGAACTGGTTCTCCGGCCCCGGGTCGCCCGGCCTGACCGTCCAGAAGGGATCGTCGGCCGCGCGGGAGGCGTACACATGGTCGGCGATCTCCTGCGCCGTGCCCTCGTTCTCGTGCTCGGACCACAGCCACTGCGCGTACCGGGCGAAGCCCTCGTTGATCCAGATGTCCTTCCACCCGGCGACGGAGACGAGGTCGCCGTACCACTGGTGGGCCAGCTCGTGCACGACCACCGACACGTTCGACCCGCTCGCGAACTGGCGGGGACTGTAGAACGGGCGGGTCTGTGTCTCCAGGGCGTACCCCACCTGCGGGGTGTTGGGCACGTATCCGCCGAGGGCGTTGTACGGATACGGCCCGAAGTACTCGGTCAGCCAGGCCGCGACCTCGCCGGTCCGCTCGACGCTCGCGCGGGCCGCGCCGCCGTCGTCGCCGAGGTCCTTGCTGTAGGCGTTGACGACAGGGATGCCGTTCTCGGTCCGTCCGGTCGTGATGTCGAACTTCCCGACGGCGAGCGTGGCGAGATACGTGGCCTGGGGCTTGTTGGAGCGCCAGTTGTAGCGGGTCCATCCCGCGCGGGACGAGGTCGACTGGAGCGTGCCGTTGGAGAGGGCCTGGGTGCCGTCCGGGACGAGGACCGACACGTCGTAAGTGGCCTTGTCGAGCGGGTGGTCGTTGCTGGGGAACCACCACCAGGCCGCCTCGGGCTCGCCCGCCGCGACTCCGCCGTCCGGGGTGCGGAGCCAGCTGGTGAAGCCGTACGCCTCCTCGGCGGACGGCACCCCGGCGTAGCGCACCACGACGGTGACCTCCGTGCCCTTGGGCAGCGGGTTCCTCGGCGTGATCTCCAGCTCGTGCTCGCCGGAGGTGGTGAAGGCAGCCTTGGTGCCGTTGACCCGTACCTCGCTCACGTCGAGGAGGAAGTCCAGGTTGAGGCGGGACAGGTTCTCGGTGGTCCGGGCCAGCAGGGTCGCCGTACCCTCCAACCGGTCCGTCCCCGGCTGGTACTTGAGCCGGAGGTCGTAGTGGGAGACGTCGTATCCGCCGTTGCCGTAGGCCGGGTAGTAGGGGTCGCCGATCCCCGGCGCACCGGGCTCGTAGGAGGCCGCCGATGCCGGGATCGCCAGCAAGAGGGAGGCCACGAACGCGCCCGGGGCGATGAGGCTGCGGTGCACGAATCACTCCAAGTCGTCGGTGAACGGTGCCGCTTGTCTGTGCGGAGCCTATTGAGTCCCTGTGCGCCCAGCCGTGTCCATGGCCACCGCTGTCACACGATCGCCATTCGGCCGACATGAGTCACCCCCCTTGACGCTCCTTTCAAGCCAACACCGTGGCCGATCTCCCGCGCGCACCAATGGGCCCTCTTTTGAACGAGAGTTGACAGCAGTACCGTCCGGCGCATGCCGATATCTGCGCGACGCACCCCCCTTTCGACCTGGAGATCTCTCGCCACGGTCGCCACGTCCGCCGCCCTGATGGCCACCTTCGTCACCCCGGCGGTCGCCGACAGCGCGACGCCGCGGAAGAGCCGGCCCGTCTACGCGTACGACAAGGCCATCCGCGAGGCTGTCTGGGTGGACACCGGACTCGACGGCGACCGCGACGGAAGGAACGACCGCGTCGCCGTCGACATCGTCCGCCCGAGTGAACCCGCCCAGCGGGGCCGGAAGATCCCCGTGATCATGGATGCCAGCCCCTACTACTCGTGCTGTGGACGCGGCAACGAGAGCCAGCGCAAGACGTACGACGCGAACGGCGACGTCGTCCAGATGCCGCTGTTCTACGACAACTACTTCGTGCCCCGCGGCTACGCCTTCGTCGCCGTCGACCTCGCCGGGACCAACCGCTCCGACGGCTGCGTGGACGTCGGCGGCCGCTCCGACATCCAGTCCGCCAAGGCGGTCGTCGACTGGCTGAACGGCCGCGGAAAGGCGTACACCACCCGCACGGGTTCCACGAGGGCCAAGGCCGGCTGGACCAACGGCAGAACCGGCATGATCGGCAAGAGCTACGACGGCACCATCGCCAACGGGGTCGCCGCGACCGGCGTCGAGGGCCTGGAGACCATCGTCCCGATCGGGGCCATCTCCTCCTGGTACGACTACTACTTCGCCAAGGGCGCCCCCCTCTACAGTTCCGGCCCCGACTGGCTGTCCGACGCCGTCGAGAGCCCCGAGGCCCGCGCCAAGTGCGCCCACGTCCAGCAGGCGCTCGTGGACGGCGCCCCGCGCACCGGTGACTGGACGCGGCTGTGGACCGACCGCGACTACGTCAAGGACGTCCGCAAGATCGACGCCAGCGTCTTCGTCATCCACGGCCGGCAGGACCTCAACGTCCGCCCCAAGCACTTCGGTCAGTGGTGGGACGCCCTCGCGAAGCACGGCGTCGAGCGCAAGATCTGGCTCTCCCAGACCGGCCACGTCGACCCCTTCGACTTCCGCCGCGCCGCCTGGGTCGACACCCTGCACCGCTGGTTCGACCACGAACTCCTCGGCTACGACAACGGCATCGACGACGAACCCATGGCCGACATCGAGCGCCACCCCGACCAGTGGGTGACGACGAAGACCTGGCCGCCGCGCACGACGAAGTCCACGACCCTCCGCCCCGGCAAGGGCGCCCAGGCCGGCCTCGGCACCCTCGGTCTGCGCAGGCGGTCCGGCACCGAGACCTTCACCGACAACCCCACCCTGAACGAGACCGACTGGGCGGCGCACATCGGCCGCTCCACCCCGGAGAAGGCGGGCTTCGTCACCGCCCCGCTCACCAAGGACCTGCGGCTGTCCGGCTCCGCCAAGGTGACCGTCACCGCCACGCCCACCACCTCGACCGCCCACCTCTCGGCGATCCTCGTGGACCTCGGTCCGGACACCATCCGCGACTACTCCACCGCCGGCGAGGGCATCACCACCCTCACCGACCGCACCTGCTGGGGCCCGAGCACCGCCGGTGACAGCTCCTGCTACCTGAAGACCCGGGCGAAGACCGCCGCCGTCGACTACACGATCTTCAGCCGCGGCTGGGCCGACCTCGGCAACCACTCCTCCGGCACCGGCTCCCCGCTCACCCCCGGCACCCCGTACACCCTCACCCTCGACCTGCACGCGAGCGACCACGTCGTCCCGGCCGGCCACCGGCTCGCCCTCATCGTCGCGGGCACCGACGAGGGCCTCATCGACCCGCCGTCGACGACGCCCACCCTGACCCTCGACCTCACGCGCACCTACGCCAAGGTGCCGCTGGTCGGCGGACCCACCGCCTTCAAGAAGGCGACCTCGGGCGCCACCCCCGCACCGAAGGGCTCCACCCCCGCACCGAAGGGCTCCGTCCTCGACGGCGTCGGCGACCCGAGCGGGCCCGCCCGCCTCCCCGGTGACGGCGCATGAGGGCGCGGAGCGCCGCGCTGATCGCCACCGCGCTCGCCGCGCCCCTGCTGTCGACCCCCGCGTACGCGGCGGACACCACGCCCCTGCCGCGCACCGGATTCGAGCAGTCGGGCGGAGCCCGGTGGACGAGCCAGCCGGAAGAGGAGGAGTTCCTCGCCGCTGTGGACCGGGCGAGCCACCGGGTGTCGGTCACCCGCGTCGGCACCACCGCGCAGGACCGCCCGCTCCACCTCGTCCGGATCGGCACCCGCCCCACCTCGCGGACGGTGCTCCTCGTGTGCAGCCAGCACGGCGACGAGCCCTCCGGCCGCGAGGCCTGCCTCACCACCGTCCGGGACCTCGCCCGGCCCGGTGACCGGCGGGCCGAGCGATTGCTGAAAACCACCACCGTGCTCGTCGTGCCCACCGCCAATCCCGACGGCAGGGCCGCCGACACCCGCGGCAACAGCGACGGCGTCGACATCAACCGCGACCATCTGGCCCTGCGGACCGCGGAGGCCAGGGCACTCGCCGCGATCGTCCGCGATCGCAAACCGGACATTGTCTACGACCTGCACGAGTACGGCGCTACACCCCCGTACTACGACAAGGACCTGTTCGACCTCTGGCCGCGCAACCTCAACACGGACACGGCCGTCCACACCGAGGCGCGCACCCTGTCCCTGGACCACGTACGGCCGGCGGCGCGGGCGGCGGGCCACTCGACCGGCACGTACGGCATCTGGACCGACCCGGTGACCGGCGAACCGATCCGGCAGGTCGCGGGCGACGGCCAGGAACGCATCCTGCGGAACATGTCCGGCGTCAAGCACTCCGTCGGCCTGCTCATCGAGAGCCGTGTCGAACCGCCGACACCTGACACTCCCGAGCCGGTCAACAACCGGCGTCGCGTGGACTCCCAACGCGCGTCCCTGAAGGGCCTGTTCGGGTTCTCGGTGGAGCGGGGCCGTCAGGTCGACGCGGCGACCCGCGCGGCCCGTCTCGCCGGCCTGCGCGACACCGGGCCGGTGTATCTCGGCGGCGCCGACAACGACCCCGCCGAACCCGCCGAGATGCTCCAGGACCCACCCTGCGGCTATCGGCTCTCCGCTCGGCAGTACGCGGAGGCCGGCGACGAGCTGGCCCTGCACGGCGTCCGCGCGCAAACCCGCGACGACGGTGTGCTCGTTCCGTTGCGCCAGCAACTGCGCGCGCTGGTTCCCCTGCTCCTGGACGAACGGGCGCCGTACCACCTGGCGGTGGGAGAACCCGACACCACCTGTTGAAGAAGAAGGGGTCGGGGTCACATGCGGTAGGGCTCGCTGGGCAGGAGTAGCTCAGTTCCAGCCACTCGCGGAAGGGTTCCACCTGTGACGCACGATCCCACCACCACCCACCACGGGGGAGGCCTGCTTCCCGGCTCGGAGGCGGGTCTCCCCGGCGGCGGGCGGCCCAGAACCGATCGCGTCGTGTTCGGCGTGACGGCAGCACTGACCTTGGCGTTCGTGCTCTGGGGTGCCCTCGCCACCGACTCGCTGGAGAGCGTCTCCGGCAAGATGCTGAGCGGCCTCATCCACAACGGCGGTTGGGCGTTCATGCTGGCCGCCTCCTGCTTCGTGGTCTTCGCCCTGTGGCTCGCCGCCAGCCGCTACGGCCGTATCCACCTCGGTGTGGAGGGGGAGAAGCCCGAGTTCCGCACGGTGTCGTGGGTCGCCATGATGTTCAGCGCCGGCATGGGCATCGGTCTGATGTTCTACGGCGTCAGCGAGCCCCTCGCGCACTTCACCACGCCCCCGCCGGGCACCAACCCGGAGGTGGCCGGTGAGCGCATGGAGACGGCGATGGCGACCACGCTGTTCCACTGGACGCTCCACCCCTGGGCGATCTACGCGGTGGTCGGCCTCGCCATCGCCTACAGCACCTTCCGCAAGCGCCGCCGCCAGACGATCAGCGCCGTCTTCACCCCGCTGATCGGCGAGAAGCACGCGAACGGCACCGGCGGCCGGGTCATCGACATCCTCGCCATCGTGGCCACCATCTTCGGCTCGGCGGCCTCCCTCGGCCTCGGAGCGCTCCAGATCGGCTCCGGCGCGCGGGAGCTGGACTGGATGGACAAGGTGAGCACCGGGCTGCTCGTCGGCATCATCGCCGTGCTGACCCTGGCCTTCGTCGCCTCCGCGGTGTCCGGCGTGGAGAAGGGCATCCAGTGGCTGTCCAACACCAACATGGTGCTGGCCCTGGCCCTGCTCCTCTTCGTCTTCGTGGCCGGCCCGACCATCCTCGTCCTCGACCTCCTGCCCACCTCGGTCTTCTCCTACCTCGGTGACCTGCCGCAGCTCGCCGGCCGCACCGAGGCGTCCGGCGGCAAGGGCGTGGCCGACTGGCTGAGCAGCTGGACTGTCTTCTACTGGGCGTGGTGGATCTCCTGGACGCCCTTCGTCGGCATGTTCATCGCGCGCATCAGCCGTGGCCGCACCATCCGCCAGTTCATCGGCGGCGTCATCCTCGTCCCCAGCTCGGTCAGCCTCGTGTGGTTCGCGGTGTTCGGCGGCACGGCCATGAAGCTCCAGGACCAGGGCCGACTCGGCGACGAGTCCACCCCCGAGGGCCAGCTGTTCGCGGTCCTCAACCAGTTCCCGGCGGCCACCGTCACCTGTCTGCTGGTGATGGTCCTGGTCGGCATCTTCTTCGTCTCCGGCGCCGACGCCGCCTCCATCGTCATGGGCACGCTCTCCCAGCGCGGCGCCCTCGAACCGGGGCGTTTCGTCGTCGTCTTCTGGGGTGTCCTCACCGGAGCCGTCGCCGCGATCATGCTCATGGTCGGCAGCGGCCAGGGCGACGCCCTCACCGGCCTGCAGAACCTCACGATCCTGGCGGCCGCCCCGTTCGTCCTGGTCATGATCGGCATGTGTGTGGCGCTCATGCGCGACCTGCGCCGCGACTCGGTGATCGTGCGGGAGGAGATGGCCTCCGAGGCCGTCGAACTCGCGGTCATCGAGGGCCACAAGCGCTACGACGGCGAGTTCGAGATCAGGGTCGGTCCGGGGCAGGGAACGGAGATCGAGGGCGACCCCATCGGACACCGCAAGGAATGACCGCCACCGGGGGGAGCGCCGGACCGGTCCGGCGCCCCCTGCCCCGGCCTCGCCGTCACCCGGCGGCGAGTTCCGCGGCCTCCCGGGCGCATCCCCAGGCCACCGTCACGCCCGCCCCGCCGTGCCCGTAGTTGTGCACCAACAGCCGCCCGACCGCCGCACGCTCACGCTCCAGCCGTACGGCGGGCCGGGTCGGCCGCAGCCCCACCCGGTGCTCGATCACCCGCGCCCCCGCGATCTCCGGCCGCACGGCCGCGCACCGCCGCACGATCGCCTCGGCGGTCACGGGATCCGGCGTCATGGACCACGCGTCCTCCTCCGCCGTCCCCCCGAGGATCAACCCGCCCGGCTGCGGAATGAAGTACGTGCTCGTGGCGTCGGCGTGATCCACCGACGTCATCCAGGTGGTGACCCCCGGGTTCTCCACCACCACCAACTGCCCCCGCACCGGCCGCACCGACGGGTCCGGCACCAGGTCGCGGGCGTCGAGCCCCGTGCAGTTGACGACCACCCGGGCGTCGACCGCCCCGAGATCCGTGACCGCGCGCTCCTCGACCGTTCCGCCCGCCGCGACGAACCGCTCGCGCAGCCACCGCAGATGGACCGGCATGTCGATCACCGGCAGCCGCGCCCACAACCCGGTCCCCGCGTACTCCTGTGCCGTGGCGGCCCGCAGCCCCGCCACCCGCGAGGCCCACGTCCCGAGTCCGTCCAGTGTGGTCTCGCCGTGTACGCCCTCGACCATGCGTACGCCCGTCTCGTCCGGCCGCGCCGCCAACTCCTCGTACACCGCCAGCGATACGAGCGCCCACGCGCCGGCGAGCGCCTCCGGCTCGATGCGGTACGGCCACCACAGCCCGCCCGCCACGGCGGACGTGGTCCGCTCCGCGGGCTCCCGTGCCCAGAGGCGTACCTGTCGGCCGCTCTCCGCGAGGACGACGGCCGTCGTCAGACCGATGACACCGCCACCGACCACGATCACATCGCTGTTCGATTCCTTGGTCACGAGGGGACGTTAACGGAATATGTCATGCCGTGCTCACAAGTCTGGTTTTGTGGGGATACTCACACCATGTCTGCCGAGTACGCGACCTTCGGCCTGGCACCGGCGATCCGCGCCGGTGGCGTCCTCGCCGACGGTGCCTACCAAGCCCACCGGGACTTCGTGGACTTCATCGTCGACGGACGCCCGCTGCTGTTCCAGCTCTCCGACCTCGACGCCGTCTCCCCGCTCGCCTCCGACGTCCCGCCCTCGATCTTCACCGCCCAGGTGCGCGGCCTGCTCCTGGAGGCCGACGCTCCCCTCACCGGCGGCCGGTACGTCATCTACGGCTGCCCCGAGTGCGCGGACCTCGCCTGCGGGGCCGTGACCGCGGTGATAGAGCGGGACGGCGACGACTACGTGTGGCGCGACTTCGCCTGGCAGACGGACGAGGAGGCCGACCTCAGACTGAACGGCTACACCGGCATCGGCCCCTTCCGGTTCCACGGCGCCGAGTACCGGAGCGCCCTGCAGTCGCTGCTGCGCGAGGACGCCGACGAGACGCCACCGCGCCGACGGGTCCTCCTCATCGGTGCCCGGGTCGCCGTCCTCGCCAAACTCGCCGCCGCCCTGCGGGCCATCGGGATCGGCGCCGACATAGCGCACGACGCCGCCGGCGTGCCCGACGAGGAACTGCGCGGCTACGGCGCGGTCGTCTTCGGCCGGGCCGTCGGCGAGCAGGACCGGCAGGCGGTGCGGCGCGCCTTCGACCGGGCGGGGGTGGAGGTCGCGTACGTCGACGGGTTCGCCCCGATCATTCCGCTTCTCGTCGCGCAGATCGAGAACGCGCTCGACCGCAGCCCGGCCCGACAGCGCCGGCTCACCCGGCTGATCGCGGCGGACGGGCAGGCCGGCATCGAGATCACCTCGACCTGCCGGGTGGAGCTGACCGCGTACCGTCTCGACCGGCTGTACCGGACGCACACCTACCGGTTCTTCGACGGGATCCTGCCGGCGGGGCAGCACCGGATCGGGCTGGACGCGAAGTCCGTGAAGGGGGAGTCGTTCATCGTGGCCCGGACCACGGGGACGGTGCTGGTGGAGCCGATGGGGCGGTGACCGGAGGCGGGGGTGCCTGTGGGGCCGCGACCGGAGGTGAGGATGCCTGTGGGCGGTGACCGCAGGCGGGGGTGCCCGTGGGGCGCTGACCGGAGGTGAGGGTCGCCGTGGGGGCGGTGACGGGCCGCGGTTGTCGGTCGGCCGCGGGTCGTTAGGATCGCACCCTGTGACCGCCACCCTCGTCGTCAAGAACCTCGCCGCCGGCCACGGCGACCGCTCCCTCTTCTCCGGGCTCGACCTCGTGGTCGCGCCCGGCGACGTGATCGGGCTGGTCGGCGCCAACGGCGCGGGCAAGTCCACGCTGCTGCGGCTGCTCGCCGGGCTCCTCCCGCCGGAACAGGGAGAGCTGCGGCTGTCCCCGCCCACGGCCACCGTCGGGCACCTCCCGCAGGAGCCGGAGCGCCGCGAGGGCGAGACGGTCCGGGAGTTCCTCGCCCGCCGCACCGGGGTCGCGGAGGCCCAGCGCGTGATGGACGACGCCACCCAGGGGCTCGTGGACGGGGCGCCGGGCGCGGACGACGCGTACTCGGCCGCCCTGGAGCGCTGGCTCGACCTCGGCGGTGCCGACCTCGACGAGCGGGCGGCGGAGGTCGTCGACTCCCTCGGCCTGGCCGTCGACCTGGACCAGCCGATGACCGGCCTGTCCGGCGGCCAGGCCGCCCGCGCCGGCCTCGCCTCCCTCCTCCTCTCCCGCTACGACGTCTTCCTCCTCGACGAACCCACCAACGACCTCGACCTCGACGGCCTGGAACGCCTCGAACGCTTCGTGAGCGGCCTGCGGGCCGGCACGGTCGTCGTCAGCCACGACCGCGAGTTCCTCACCCGCACCGTCACCAAGGTCCTCGAACTCGACCTGGCGCAGCAGCAGATCAACCTCTACGGCGGCGGCTACGAGGCGTACCTGGAGGAGCGCGAAACGGCCCGGCGGCACGCCCGCGAGGACTACGAGGAGTACGCCGACAAGAGGGCCGCGCTCCAGGACCGCGCCCAGATGCAGCGCTCCTGGATGGACAAGGGCGTCAAGAACGCCCGGCGCAAGGCGGGCAACGACAACGACAAGATCGGCCGCAAGTTCCGCAGCGAGGCCAGCGAGAAACAGGCCGCCAAGGCCCGGCAGACCCAGCGCATGATCGAGCGCCTCGATGCCGTCGAGGAGCCGCGCAAGGAGTGGGAGCTGCGCATGGAGATCGCGTCGGCCCCTCGCTCCGGCGCCGTCGTCGCGACCCTGCGCGACGCGCAGGTGAAGCGGGGCGACTTCGCCTTCGGCCCGGTGTCCCTGCAGATCGACTGGGCCGACCGCGTCGCCATCACCGGCGCCAACGGCGCGGGCAAGTCCACGCTCCTCGGCGCCCTGCTGGGCCGGATCCCGCTGGACTCGGGCGACGCCTCCCTCGGCTCCGGTGTCCTCGTCGGCGAGGTCGACCAGGCCCGCGCGCTCTTCCACGGCCCCGAGTCCCTCCTCGACGCCTTCTGCGCGGCCGTGCCCGACACCGAGCCGGTCGAGGTCCGCACCCTCCTGGCCAAGTTCGGCCTGAAGTCCCACCACGTCCTGCGCCCGGCCGTGACCCTCTCACCCGGGGAACGCACCCGCGCCGCCCTCGCCCTGCTCCAGGGCCGGGGCGTGAACCTCCTGGTCCTGGACGAGCCCACCAACCACCTCGACCTGCCCGCCATCGAGCAACTGGAGTCCGCCCTCGACGCCTACGAGGGCACCCTGCTCCTGGTCACCCACGACCGCCGCATGCTCGACGCGGTACGGGTGACCAGGCGCTTCGAGGTGACCTCGGGCAAGGTCACGGAGAACTGAGCCGCGGGCCACGGCCTTGCGGCACACCGGTGCCGGGCACCCCGCGAACGGGGCGCCCGGCACCGACACGGCCGGCACCGCACCGGAAGGAGCGGCACCGCACCGGTCGGTTCAGCGGCGCTTCGGGTCCAGCAGCCCCGCCTTGCGCAGCGCGTCCGCCATCGCGCTGTTCGACGGAGCCGGCGCGGAGCCCTGCTGCCGGGAACCGCCACCGCCACCGCCGCCACGGCCCTGCCGCTGCTGAGGAGCCCGGGCGCCCCGCTGCGGCCGCGCGCCCCCGCCGGACTGGCCCTGCGGCGCCGCCTCGTCGTCCAGCCGCAGCGTCAGCGAGATCCGCTTGCGCGGAATGTCGACGTCGAGGACCTTCACCTTGACGATGTCGCCGGGCTTGACGACGTCCCGCGGGTCCTTCACGAACGTCTTGGACATCGCGGACACGTGCACGAGCCCGTCCTGGTGCACCCCGACGTCCACGAAGGCACCGAAGGCCGCCACGTTCGTCACGACCCCCTCCAGCACCATCCCGGAGACCAGGTCGGAGATCTTCTCGACGCCCTCCTTGAACGTGGCCGTCTTGAAGGCGGGCCGCGGGTCGCGCCCCGGCTTCTCCAGCTCCTTCAGGATGTCCGTCACGGTCGGCAGACCGAACGTCTCGTCCACGAAGTCACCCGGCCTCAGCGACCGCAGCACGCCCGTGTTGCCGACCAGCGCCGCGACCTCGCTGCCCGCCGCCTTCACCATCCGCCGCACCACGGGGTACGCCTCCGGGTGCACGCTGGACGCGTCCAGCGGATCGTCGCCGCCCCGGATCCGCAGGAAGCCCGCGCACTGCTCGTACGCCTTCGGGCCGAGCCGTGCCACGCCCTTCAGCTGGGAACGGGACCGGAACGGACCGTTGGCGTCCCGGTGGGCCACGATGTTCTCGGCGAGACCGGAGGAGATGCCGGACACCCGCGCGAGCAGCGGCGCGGAGGCCGTGTTCACGTCGACGCCGACGCCGTTCACACAGTCCTCGACGACCGCGTCCAGCGAGCGCGACAGCTTCACCTCGGACAGGTCGTGCTGGTACTGGCCGACGCCGATCGACTTCGGGTCGATCTTCACCAGCTCGGCGAGCGGGTCCTGCAGCCGCCGCGCGATCGAGACGGCACCGCGCAGCGAGACGTCCATCCCGGGCAGCTCCTGCGAGGCGAACGCCGACGCCGAGTACACCGACGCGCCCGCCTCGGACACCATCACCTTGGTGAGCTTCAGCTCCGGGTGCCGGGTGATCAGCTCACCGGCGAGCTTGTCGGTCTCGCGGGACGCCGTGCCGTTGCCGATGGCGACCAGCTCGACCGCGTGCTCCTTGGCGAGCCGGGCCAGCTTGGCGATGGCCTCGTCCCACTTGTTGGCCGGAACGTGCGGGTAGATGACGTCGGTCGCGACCACCTTGCCCGTCGCGTCGACCACGGCGACCTTCACACCCGTACGGAAACCGGGGTCGAGGCCCAGCGTCGCGCGGGTCCCGGCGGGGGCGGCGAGCAGCAGGTCGCGCAGGTTCGCCGCGAAGACGTTGACCGCCTCGTCCTCGGCGGCCGTGCGCAGCCGCAGCCGCAGGTCGATACCGAGGTGCACGAGGACGCGGGTCCGCCACGCCCAGCGGACGGTGTCCGTGAGCCACTTGTCGGCGGGACGCCCACGATCGGCGATCCCGAACTTGTGCGCGATGATGCCCTCGTACGACGACGGGCCGTCCGTCGGCTCCTCCGGCTCCAGGACCAGGTCGAGGACATCCTCCTTCTCGCCCCGCAGCATCGCGAGGATGCGGTGGGAGGGCAGCTCGGTGAACGGCTCCGCGAAGTCGAAGTAGTCGGCGAACTTGGCGCCCGCCTCCTCCTTGCCGTCCTTGACCTTGGCCGCCAGCCGGCCCCGTACCCACATGCGCTCGCGCAGCTCGCCGATCAGGTCGGCGTCCTCCGAGAACCGCTCGGTGAGGATGGCCCGCGCGCCGTCCAGCGCGGCCTGCGGGTCGGCGACGCCCTTGTCGGCGTCGACGAACGCCGCGGCGGCGGCCGACGGCTCCACGGTCGGGTCGCTCAGCAGGCCCTCGGCGAGCGGTTCGAGCCCCGCCTCGCGGGCGATCTGCGCCTTGGTACGCCGCTTCGGCTTGAACGGCAGGTAGATGTCCTCCAGCCGCGCCTTGGTCTCGGCGCCGCGGATCTGCGCCTCCACCTCGGGTGTCAGCTTGCCCTGCTCACGCACCGAGTCGAGGATCGCCGCACGGCGGTCCTCCAGCTCGCGCAGATACCGCAGCCGCTCCTCGATCGTGCGCAGCTGCGCGTCGTCGAGCATCTCGGTCGCTTCCTTGCGGTAGCGGGCGATGAAGGGAACGGTCGAACCGCCGTCGAGCAGTTCCACCGCGGCCTTCACCTGCCGCTCCCGTACGCCGAGTTCCTCGGCGATCCTGCCTTCGATGGACCCTACTTCGATGGATCCGGGTGTCGTCACGATCCCGTACCGCCTTCTCCACTGAGGTTGCGCGGCAATTGTGGCAGGTGACGCCGACAACGGGGGATCAGGGCGGCGCGTGCCGGTCACCGGACCGGAAGGACGAGGGAGCACGACCCGGGCGGACCGGGCAACAGGACCCGGGCGAACCGGGGAGTGGGTCCGGAGGCTCGGGGAGCGGGGCCCGGGCATGCCGGGAGCCGGACGCGGAGTCGCGTCCGGCTCCCTCGGTCGGCGGCTCGGCCGGGGTCAGGCCCGGCGGGCGCGTCCGGTGCGGCGCGTGGAGCTGGAGGCGCCGCCGAACAGCCGGGCCACGGCCCGGAACGGCAGGGTCACCACCGTGGCGACGGCCCCTCCGATCTGCCGCAACACATCTGCGATCGCACGGAACACGTACTTCCCCTTTCCTCTCCCGGCCGACCGGGCCGGGAGAGCACGGGTACCGCGTCCCGCTTCCTTCATGCGTGAACGGCGCAGGTCGGCCGGAGAGCCGGACCACAGGCGTGCCGCCGACCTGTCCGTGTGCCGCCGCCCCGGCCGACGCGCCGCCCCGGCCCGGTCACTTCTTGCCGATCATCCCCTCCGGGAACGCCCCCGCGCCGAGCATCGGCGGCACGATGCCGCCCATCAGCTCGGTGAGGCGTTCCACGCCGGCCGCGCCCAGATGCTCGTACGGGGCCCGGTCGAGGCGGTCCGTCGCCGTCTCTATCTCCTCGCGCAGCGCGACGCCCGCCCGGGTCAACTCGCCCTCACCGTCCACCAGTCCGCGCTCCTGGAGCCGCCCGCGGGCCGCCTCCCAGTCGGCCCGCGTCCAGCCGCGGGTGCCGAGCATCCACTTCGGGGACATGCCCTTGCCGGTGGCGGTGTGGCTGACCAGCGCCTCGACCGGGTCGAGCCCGGCACCGAGGAGGACCGTGAGGTGCCCGTCGCCCCGGTGCTCCCGCAGCAGCGTGGCCGCGTGCCACAGCGCCAGGTGCGGGCGCTCGGGTATCGGGAGGTCGGCGTGCGCGGCGTACAGGGGGCGCGCCGTCCGGACGCACGCCTCGGTGGCGCGCAGGGCCAGCTCGGCCGCCTCCGCGACCTCCTTGGAGCCGATCCGTTCCTCGCCGAGCAGCCGCCGCAGCGTCGCGTCGACGACCCGCTCGCGGGCCGCCAGCACCACCGCGGGTGAGGCCGTCTCCCACACGGCGGGCACATGCCGCGCCACCAACTCGTGCCGGAAGTTGAAGAACGTCGCCGTCACGACGCCCGGTCCGACCGGGCCCATGGCGGCGGCCCGCACCGCGAAGTACGCCGCGCTCGGGTGCTCGACCCCAGCGGCGCCCAGCTCCCGCCCGAGGTCCGGGGAGAAGTAGTGCGCGGAGTGGAACGGATTGAGCAGGTTGTGGCAGCGCCGCTCGGCGCGCTCCGGCAGGGAGGAAGACGTCATGCCCCGCAGGTTACCGACTGGTCGGTTCGCCGGGTGGGAGAGGCCCCACGTGCCCTTGCTCACCCCCGCGCCGCCCGGCCCGCGGCCGATGGCAGGAAAGGTGGGGTACTCGTCATTGCGGCCCTCGCCCGGGCTCCCAAGAATCGAGACATGCGCACAGTCCTGGTCGTCCTCTTCGACGGCGTGCAGAGTCTCGACGTCACGGGCCCCCTGGAGGTCTTCCAGGGCGGTGAGCTGCACGCCCCGGGCTCGTACCGCATCCGCACGGCCTCCCTGGACGGCGCCGCGGTGCGCACCTCCAGCGGCCTCACCGTCGTCCCCGACCAGGCGCTGACGGCGTCGGCCACCCCGCACACCCTGCTCGTCCCCGGCGGCCAGGGCACCCGCGACCCCGCCCCCGACATCGTCGCCTGGCTGCGGGAGCACGGCCCGCGCGCGGAGCGCCTGGTGTCGGTCTGCACCGGCGCGATCCTGCTCGCCGAGGCGGGCCTCCTGGACGGCCGCCGGGCGACGACCCACTGGGCGTACTGCGACAAGCTGGCCCGCGACCATCCGTCGGTGGAGGTCGACCCGGACCCCATCTACGTCCGCGACGGCCATGTCGCCACCTCCGCCGGGGTCACCGCGGGCATAGACCTGGCGCTGGCGCTCGTCGAGGAGGACCTCGGCCGCGAGGTCGCCCTCGACATTGCCCGCCACCTGGTCGTCTTTCTGCGCCGCCCCGGCAACCAGGCCCAGTTCAGCGCCCAGCTCGCCGCGCAGACCGCGCGCCGGGCACCGCTCCGTGAGGTCCAGCAGTGGATCACCGAGCACCCCGGCGGCGATCTGAGCGTCGAGACGCTGGCGGCCCGCGCCCGCCTCTCACCCCGGCACTTCGCCCGCGCCTTCCAGGCCGAGACCGGCATGACCCCGGGCCGCTATGTCGACCGGGTCCGCCTCGAACACGCCCGCCGGCTGCTGGAGGACACCTCCGACGGCGTCGAGGAGATCTCGGGCGCCTGCGGCTACGGCACCCCCGAGGCCATGCGCCGGGCCTTCGTCAAGGCCCTCGGCACGGCCCCGGCGGAGTACCGCCGCCGTTTCCGGCCGGCTTCCGCCCCCACCCACTGAAGGGAACCCCATGCAGATCGCGATCGTCCTGTTCGACCGCTTCACCGCCCTCGACGCCGTCGGCCCCTACGAGACCCTCGGCCGTCTCCCCGACGCCGAACTGGTCTTCGTCGCCGAGGAGACCGGCCCCGTCCGCAGCGACACCGGCGCGCTCGCCCTCACGGCGGACAGGACGCTCGCCGAGGTCCCGGCCCCCGACGTCGTCGTGGTGCCGGGCGGGCCCGGCCAGTTCGCGCAGATGGAGAACGAGACCCTCTTCGCGTGGCTGCGCGCGGCCGACCGTACGAGCACCTGGACGACCTCCGTCTGCACCGGCTCCCTGATCCTGGCCGGCGCCGGCCTCCTCGAAGGCCGCCGGGCCACCTCGCACTGGCTGGCGCTGGACTTCCTCAAGCAGTACGGCGCCGAGCCGACGGGGGAGCGGGTCGTGTTCGACGGTAAGTACGTCACCGCGGCCGGGGTCTCCTCCGGCATCGACATGGGCCTCACCCTGATCGGCCGGATCGCGGGAGACGAGCACGCCCAGGCCGTCCAGCTGATGACCGAGTACGACCCGCAGCCGCCGTACGACGCGGGCGCCCCGCACAAGGCGCCCGCCCACCTCGTGGAGGAGTTCCGCACCAACAGCCGCTTCGCCCTGATGTGACCCTCGGGCCGCTCCGGCCCCTCACACCGTCCAGGTGAACCGGGGCGCCCTGCGCTCCAGGAACGCGGCGACGCCCTCCGCGGCGTCGCCGCTGCCGCGCGCCTGCTCGGCCCAGTGGGCGTCCCGGTCGGTCCGCCCGTCGGTGAACTCCTTGGCCGCCGCCTGGGTCAGCCGGGAGCGCGAGACCAGCACCCGGGTGAACTCCGCGACCCGCTCCGCCAGCCCGCCCCCGGGCAGCACCTCGTCCACCAGCCCCGTACGCAGCGCCCGCTCGCTGTCGATCAACTCACCGGAGAACAGCAGGTACTTGGCGGTACCGGGACCGACCAGCGACACCAACCGCCGGGTGGAGGACGACGGATAGACGAGCCCCAGCTTCGCGGGGGTGATCCCGAACAGCGACCCCTCCTCCGCGAACCGCAGGTCACAGGCCGCCGCGAGCTGCGACCCCCCGCCCACACAGTGCCCCCGGATCGCCGCGAGCGTCGGCTTGGGAAAGGCCGCGAGCGCCTCCTCGGCCCGCAGCGCCAACCCCTGGGCCTCGCCCGGCGACTGCCGTAGCGTGGAGATGTCGGCCCCCGCACAGAACGTCCCGCCCTCCCCGGTCAGCACCAGCGCTCGTACGGAGGGGTCGGTGGCCAGCCGGTCGAGCAGCGGCGGCAGCGACCGCCACATCCCGGCCGTCATGGCGTTGCGCTTGGCCGGGTGGTGGATCACGACCGTCGCGACCCCGTCGGCGGTGGAATGCAGCAGTTGAGGGTCCATGCACCGGATGCTAGCCACCCCCCGCACCCATACGATCAAGAAGGGGCCCGAACGCGAGGGAGGCCCCGCATGCTCGGATCCAGGCACGCCAAGGACACGCACGCCCCGCGCGGTACGAACCCCGCGACCGGCAGGCGCGCCATCGGGGACGCGGAGGCGGACACCGCCAAACTGGGCCGGGACTTCGGCTGGATCGCCGCGCTCGGCGTGGTCCTGGTGATCGCGGGCGTCGTCGGGCTGTGCTACGTCGGCCTCGCCACCCTGACCACCATGATCCTCTTCGGCTGGCTGCTGCTGATCGGCGGCGTGATCGGCCTGCTGCACGCGGTGCAGGCCCGAGGCACGCACTTCTTCTGGCTCGGCGTCGTGGTCGCCGCGCTGAACATCGCCGCCGGTGTGGTCGTCCTGAAGACCCCTGAGGCGGGGGCAGAGGCGCTCACCATGTTCGCCGCGCTGCTGTTCCTCACCGGCGGACTGTTCCGGCTGGTCGGCAGCCTCGTCGTCCGCGGCCCTCAGTTCGGCTGGACGCTGCTCCAGGGAGCGTTCGACCTGCTCCTCGGCATCCTGGTGCTCGCCACCTGGCCGAGCAGCAGCAAGTACGTCATCGGCACCTTCTTCTCGCTCGCCCTGCTCTTCGACGGCCTCGGGCTGATCGCCACCGGGTTCGGGGGGCGGCGCATCGTGGGCCTGGTCTCGGAGAAAATCACGGAGAGTCACCGGCAGACGGGCGGGAAGAGCGGGCACGGCACCGAACCCGTACAACCCGAATAGTTCCCAAAGCGGCACCCGCCCGGCAGAATCGTTCATTCTGTTGGTCGTCCGGAACGAGATCGGTCGGGAAAACGTCGATACGTGCTGACTTGTGTTCAGTCATCCGTGGACGGCGTAGAGTCGCCAACACTTAACGTGTGGTGACAATCGAGCGCAAGGGCGGCGACCGGACCATGGACGACCGAGGGCGCGGGGGCGACCCACGCCCTGGAGTCGGCGGGCACGCTCCCGACGGCCTGAGGCCGCCGGGACCGCTGCCGTACGAAGGGGTCTGGCGGTTCACCGCGGCCGCCGTCGACGCCTCGGTGCCGCAGGCGCGGCGCGCCGTCCGAGACCTGCTGGCCCGTCAGGGCGTGCCGATCTCGGACGACCTCGTCCAGGGCTTGATGGTGATCGTCTCCGAGCTGGTGACCAACGCCGTCAAGCACGCGGCGGTGCTCTCGCCCACGCTCGCCGTCGAGGTCGGGGTCGGAGCGGAGTGGGTGCGTGTCGCGGTGGAGGACAACCACCCCTATCGCCCCACCGCCCTGGAGACCGATCACGGCCGGCTGGGCGGGCGGGGGCTGCTGCTGGTGCGGGAGATCACCAGGGAGGCCGGCGGGGTCTGCGATGTCGAGCACACCGCGAGCGGCGGCAAGGTGATCTGGGTCACCCTGCCGCTCAAACCCTCGCACCCCCTCTAGTGCTGTGACCGGAAAGGTTCACCGGCTCGCGACGCCCGGCACGGCACCTCGCGGCGTTGTCGCATGACCCGAGTACATCCAGTACNNGCAAACCTTTCCGGTCACAGCACTAGCGGAGCTGGCTCACCAGCCCGCGGAGGGGCCCGTCAGCTCCCTGACCGCGGGGCGGGCCGCGTCCAGCACCGTCATGAACCAGGCCGAGAAGGTGTCCTGGGCGTGCCGCTCGGCGAGCTCCTGCGGGGTCACGAAGGCCGTGGCCCCGACCTCCTCCGGGTCCGGGCGCAGCGGGGACCGCACCAACCCCACGAAGAGATGGTTGAACTCCTGCTCCACCAGGCCCGAGTCCGGGTCGGGGTGGTTGTAGCGGACCGTGCCCGCCTCGCCGAGCAGCGCCGGGGACACCCCGAGCTCCTCGTACGTCCGCCGCGCGGCCGCCGCGAACGGGGACTCGCCGGGGTAGGGGTGGCCGCAGCAGGTGTTCGACCAGACTCCGGGGGAGTGGTACTTGCCGAGGGCGCGCTGCTGGAGCAGCAGCCGGCCCCGCTCGTCGAAGAGGAACACCGAGAACGCCCGGTGCAGCTGCCCGGGCGGCTGGTGCGCGGAGAGCTTCTCCGCCGTGCCGATCGTCGTGCCCTCCTCATCGACCAGCTCCAGCAGGATCGCTTCCGTGGTGCTGTCCGGTGCGTCGTGCATCGCGGTGGCAGGTGTGATCGGCATGCCCATCCTTCGCTTCGTTCCTCGAGCCCCAAGTCTGCCGTAGGGAACCGGCACTCCTGGCACTTCACGCCAACCCGCATGTCCTACCCCCGCACCCCCGGCGGGGACACCCATGGATCGCGCGCCCCCTGGACGGCGTACCCGGATGCACGCACGAGGCGGGCCGCGCGCGTCATCGGTGGTCGGGTTCCGGGGCAGGGATCAGCGGTGGATCAGTGGCGTGGATCAGTGGCGTGGATCAGTGGCGTGGAGCGGTGGCGGGGATCAGCGGCGCGATCAGTGGCAGAGCTTCGCCTCGTGCTCCGCGTGTCCGCCGGGCTCCAGCTGGAACGTGCAGTGCTCGACGTCGAAGTGGTCGCCGATGCAGCCCTGGAGCTCGTGGAGCATCTTCTCGTTGCCGATGGCGTCGAGCGTGTCGGAGCCGACCACGACATGGGCGGACAGCACGGGCATGCCGGAGGTGATGGTCCAGGCGTGCAGGTCGTGGACGTCCTCGACGCCGGGCAGGGCGAGGATGTGGGCCCGCACCTCCGCCATGTCGACGTTCTTCGGCGCCGCCTCCAGCAGGACGTCCAGGGTCTCGCGCAGCAGCTTCACCGTGCGCGGCACGATCATCACGCCGATGATCAGCGAGGCGATCGGGTCGGCGGCCTGCCAGCCCGTGAGCAGGATGACCACGGCGGAGACGATCACCGCCAGCGAGCCGAGCGCGTCGGCGGCCACCTCCAGGAAGGCGCCCCGTACGTTCAGACTCTCCTTCTGGCCCCGCATCAGCAGGGTGAGCGAGATCATGTTGGCGACCAGGCCGACCGCGCCGAACACGACGGTCAGTCCGCCCTGTGTGCCGACCGGTGTGATGAAACGCTGGATCGCCTCGAAGAGCACATAGCCGCCGACACCGAGCAGCAGCACGCAGTTGGCGAGGGCCGCGAGTATCTCCGCGCGGGCGTAACCGAAGGTGCGGTTGCCGCTCGGCGGGCGGTTGGCGAAGTGGATGGCGAGGAGCGCCATGCCGAGACCCACCGCGTCCGTCGCCATGTGCGCCGCGTCCGCGACGAGCGCGAGGGAATCGGCGAGGACTCCGCCGACGATCTCGACCACCATGACGGTGAGCGTGATCGACAGCGCGATCCGCAGCCTCCCGCGGTACGCCGCTGCCGCCGTACCACTGGTCGGCGCGTGATGCGCGTGCCCGTGATCGTGCCCAGCCCCCATGGAATCCGCCCTTCCGTGTCCGTGTGTCCGGCTCCGGGATCACAGTCAACTACGGGTGGGGGGTATAGGGCAACGCGGCACTGAACACCGTTGTCATGTGCTCTGACCTGCGGAAACGATACGCAGGTCAGGGTTCATGATCGGGGATCTGGTCGGAGACCGCGGTGCAGGCACCAGCCCGCCCATGCCGACTCGACCATCTCGCGTACCCCGCGCCGGGCCGTCCAGCCCAGTTCCCGCTCGGCCAGCGCGGCCGAGGCGACGGCGCGCGGCGCGTCACCGGGGCGCCGGGGTTCGACGAGGGCGGGCCGGCGGTCGCCGGTCACCTCGCCGACGAGCGTGACCAGCTCGCGCACCGACACGCCCTCGCCCCGTCCGATGTTCACGGTCAGGTCGCCGGACGCGCCCTCCGTGCCGAGCCGCCTGACCGCGGCGAGGTGAGCCTCCGCGAGGTCGGCGACATGGATGTAGTCGCGGACGCAGGTGCCGTCCGGGGTCGGGTAGTCGTCGCCGAAGATGCGGGGCGCCTCGTCCCGGGTGAGGCGGTCGAAGACCATCGGGATCACGTTGAAGACGCCGGTGTCGGCGAGGGCGGGCTCGGCGGCGCCGGCCACATTGAAGTAGCGCAGGCACACGGTGGCCATCCCGTGCGCCCGGCCCGCCGCGCGGACCAGCCACTCACCGGTGAGCTTGGTCTCGCCGTAGGGGCTCATCGGCGCGCAGGGGGTGTCCTCCGTGATGAGGTCCACATCCGGGTTGCCGTACACGGCGGCGGAGGAGGAGAACAGGAACCGCTTCACGCCCGCGCCCGCCGCCGCGTCCAGGAGCGTGGCCAGTCCGCCCACGTTCTCCTGGTAGTAGCGCGTCGGCTGGGCCACCGACTCGCCGACCTGCTTGCGGGCCGCCAGGTGCACCACACCGGTCACGGCGTGCTCGGCGAGGGTCCGCTTCAGGAGGTCGCCGTCCAGGGCCGAGCCGTGGACGAGCGGGATGCGGTCGGGGAGGCGACCGGGGACACCCGCCGAGAGGTCGTCGAGCGCGACCACCTGTTCTCCGGCGTCGGCCACGGCCCTCGCCACGTGTGCGCCGATATATCCGGCTCCGCCTGTGATCAGCCAAGTCATGGGCACCTACCTTAACCGGGTCCCCGGGATCATGCTGATGTTTTCTGTTTGCTTATGTTGGAATTTGTTGAACCTGGTGTGATGTCGTGCGGGCTTCGCCGTATATCGCCTATGAGCCGATATGCGAATCGGAGTTTGTCGCGTGCCCCTCGGATCCCCGATGATGATCGCGGCGGAGCCCAGCAGGCCCAGTTGATCGGGCCGTGAACGGGCGGTGAATCCTCGTTTCCCTTCATCCGATAACCTCTGCCGACACGCCGCCGGGCCGTAGCGGGCCGGGGCGTCCCCACCACGCACATGCCCGGCGCGGTCGCGTCGGCACCCAGGGAGTGAGTTCGTCTGTCGACCGCCATCCTCACCGGTCAGCCGGTCCCCGGATCGTCGCTGGAGGGCGATCTGCGGTCGCTCGGCTTCGACGTGCGGGTCGCCTCCGACGCCGGTGACGCCGAGACGCTCCTGGCCACCGTTCCCGCCGGTCAGCGGGTCGCGATCGTCGACGCCCGGTTCGTGGGGCACGTGCACGCCCTGCGCCTCGGCCTCACCGACCCCCGCTTCGACGCCGCCGCCCTGCCCGGCGCCGTGACCGTGCGGCCCGCCGCCCGCCAGGCCCTCACCCGCGCGCTGGCCCGCGAGAACTCCGACGCGAGCGGCAGCACCGCCGTCGCCGTCGACAGCGTCGCCGACCGGGTGGTCGCCGCCCTCGACGCCGACGGCGTCGCCCTGCACCGGCCCGACCTCGGCACCCTGGTCGCCGTCGTCCCCACCGACCCGCAGACCCGCAACGAGGCCCGCCAGGCGCTCGCCGCCGTCGACGACGAGGCCGTACGGCTGCGGACGGCCGTGAAGTCCCGCGACGGCTTCTTCACCACGCACTTCATCAGCCCCTACTCCCGCTACCTCGCCCGCTGGTGCGCCCGCCGCGGCCTCACCCCGAACCAGGTCACCACCGCCTCGCTGATCACCGCCCTGATCGCGGCGGGCTGCGCGGCCACCGGCACCCGCGGCGGATTCGTCGCCGCCGGCCTGCTCCTGATCTTCTCCTTCGTCCTCGACTGCACCGACGGCCAGCTGGCCCGCTACTCGCTGCAGTACTCGACCCTCGGCGCCTGGCTCGACGCCACCTTCGACCGCGCCAAGGAGTACGCCTACTACGCGGGCCTCGCGCTCGGCGCCGCCCGCGGCGGTGACGACGTATGGGCGCTCGCGCTCGCCGCGATGGTCCTCCAGACCTGCCGCCACGTCGTCGACTTCTCCTTCAACGAGGCGAACCACGACGCCACCGCCAACACCAGCCCCACCGCCGCCCTCTCCGACAAGCTCGACAGCGTCGGCTGGACGGTGTGGGTGCGCCGGATGATCGTGCTGCCCATCGGCGAGCGCTGGGCGATGATCGCCGTCCTCACGGCGGTCACCACCCCCCGCATCACCTTCTACGCGCTGCTCATCGGCTGCGCGTTCGCCGCGACCTACACCACGGCGGGCCGCGTGCTGCGCTCGCTGACCCGCAAGGCACAGCGCACCGACCGGGCGGCCCAGGCACTGGCGGACCTCGCCGACAGCGGCCCGCTCTCCGAGGCGCTGGCGCGGCTCCTGCCCGGCCCCCCGCGCAAGACGGCACTGCTCAGCGCGGCCGTCGGAGCCGCGGCCGTGGTGACCGCCGCCTGGGTCTGGGGCCCGTCCTGGCAGGTCGTCCTCGCGGCCGGGCTGTACGTCCTGCTGTCGGCGGAAGCCGTCGAGCGCCCCCTCAAGGGCGCCCTGGACTGGCTGGTTCCCCCGCTGTTCCGGGCGGCCGAATACGGCACCGTACTGGTACTGGCGGCCGAAGCCGACGTGAACGGAGCCCTTCCCGCGGCTTTCGGGCTGGTGGCGGCCGTCGCCTACCATCACTACGACACGGTGTACCGCATCCGCGGTGACGCTGGCGCGCCGCCGCGGTGGCTGGTGCGGGTGATCGGCGGTCACGAAGGCAGGACGCTGCTGGTCACCGTCCTGGCCGCGCTGCTCGCGCCCACAGATTTCAAGGTCGCGCTCACGGTGCTCGCCGTGGCCGTGGCGCTCGTGGTGCTCCTCGAGAGCATCCGCTTCTGGGTGACCGCCCATAAAACCGGCGCACCCGCCGTACACGATGAAGGAGAACCCGCATGATCGGCCTCGTGCTGGCGGCCGGCGCCGGACGGCGTCTTCGCCCCTACACCGACACCCTGCCCAAGGCTCTGGTGCCGGTCGGCCCCGAGGGCAACGAGGACAGCCTCACCGTTCTCGACCTCACGCTCGGCAACTTCGCCGAGATCGGCCTGACCGAGGTCGCGATCATCGTCGGGTACCGCAAGGAGGCCGTCTACGAACGCCGCGAGGCGCTGGAGCAGAAGTACGGCCTGAAGATCACCCTGATCGACAACGACAAGGCCGAGGAGTGGAACAACGCCTACTCCCTGTGGTGCGGCCGTGACGCCATCAAGCACTCGGTGATCCTCGCCAACGGCGACACCGTGCACCCGGTCTCCGTCGAGAAGACCCTGCTCGCCGCCCGCGGCGGCGACAAGAAGATCATCCTCGCGCTCGACACGGTGAAGTCCCTCGCCGACGAGGAGATGAAGGTCGTCGTCGGCCCCGAGGGCGGCATGACGAAGATCACGAAGCTGATGGACCCGGCCGAGGCGACCGGCGAGTACATCGGCGTCACCCTCATCGAGGGCGAGGCCGCCGACGAGCTGGCCGACGCGCTGAAGACGGTCTTCGAGACCGACCCGCAGCAGTTCTACGAGCACGGCTACCAGGAGCTCGTGAACCGCGGCTTCCGCATCGACGTGGCCCCCATCGGCGACGTCAAGTGGGTCGAGATCGACAACCACGACGACCTCGCCAAGGGACGTGAGATCGCGTGCCAGTACTGACGAGGCTCATCCCCTCGCCGGTCGTCGTGGACATCCGTCCCGGCGCGCTCGATGATCTGGCGACGATCCTGTCGGACCAGCGCATCGCGCCGTCGGGCCGGCTGGCCTTCGCGATCAGCGCCGGCTCCGGCGCGGCGCTGCGCGACCGGTTCGCCCCCGCGTTCCCGGAGGCGGACTGGTTCAGCGACGCCGACGGCACCATCGACGGCGCCGTACGGCTCGCCGACTCGATCAAGAAGGGCGGTCACTACGACGCCGTGGTCGGGCTCGGCGGCGGCAAGGTCATCGACTGCGCCAAGTACGCCGCGGCCCGGGTGGGCCTGCCGCTGGTAGCCGTCGCCACCAACCTCGCCAACGACGGCCTGTGCTCCCCGGTCGCCACGCTCGACAACGACGCGGGCCGCGGCTCGTACGGTGTGCCGAACCCCATCGGGATCGTCATCGACCTCGATGTCATCCGTGAGGCCCCGGTGCGCTTCGTGCGGGCCGGTATCGGCGATGTGATCTGCAAGATCTCCGCCGTGGCCGACTGGGAGCTGTCCAGCCGCGAGACCGGCGAGAAGGTCGACGGACTGGCCGCCGCGATGGCCCGCCAGGCCGCCGAGGCCGTGCTCCGCCACCCCGGCGGCATCGGGGACGACGACTTCCTCACGACCCTCTCCGAGTCCCTCGTGCTGTGCGGGATCTCCATGTCCGTGGCCGGCGACAGCCGTCCCGCCTCGGGCGCCTGCCACGAGATCAGCCACGCCTTCGACCTCAGCTTCCCCAAGCGCAACGCCCTCCACGGCGAGCAGTGCGGACTGGGCGGCGCCTTCGCCACGTTCCTGCGGGGCGACAAGGAGATCGCCGGCCAGATGACCGAGGTCCTCAGGCACCACGGGCTGCCCGTCCTCCCGGAGGAGATCGGCTTCACCATCGACGAGTTCGTCAAGGTCGTGGAGTTCGCGCCGCAGACCCGGCCGGGCCGGTACACCATCCTCGAGCACCTCGAACTGAGCACCGAGCAGATCAAGGACGCATACGCCGACTATGCCAAAGCCATCGGTAGCTGAGCTCCGACCGGTCGTCCACCCCCCGGGTGTGAAGGACCGGCGGAGCGGTGAGCACTGGGCCGGCCGGCTCTACATGCGCGAAATCTCCCTGCGCATAGACCGGCACCTGGTGAACACCCGGGTCACGCCCAACCAGCTGACCTACCTGATGACCGTCTTCGGCGTCCTCGCCGCCCCGGCGCTGCTCGTCCCGGGCATCTGGGGCGCCGTCCTCGGTGTGCTGATGGTCCAGCTGTACCTGCTGTTCGACTGCGTCGACGGGGAGATCGCCCGCTGGCGCAAGCAGTACTCGATCGCCGGCGTCTACGTCGACCGGGTCGGCGCGTACCTGTGCGACGCGGCCGTCCTCGTCGGCTTCGGTCTGCGCGCCGCCGACCTGTGGGGCACCGGCCGGATCGACTGGCTGTGGGCCTTCCTCGGCACTCTCGCCGCCCTCGGCGCCATCCTGATCAAGGCGGAGACCGACCTCGTCGGGGTCGCCCGGCACCAGACCGGGAAGCCGCCGGTCCAGGAGTCGGCCTCGGTGCCCCGCTCCTCAGGCATGGCCCTGGCCCGCCGGGCCGCCGCCGCGCTCAAGTTCCACCGGCTGATCCTCGGCGTCGAGGCCTCCCTGCTGGTCCTGGTCCTCGCGATCGTCGACCAGGTCCGGGACGACCTCTTCTACTCGCGGCTCGGCGTCGCCGTCCTCGCGGGCATCGCCCTGCTGCAGACCCTGCTGCACCTGGTGTCCATCCTCGCCTCCAGCAGGCTGAAGTGAGCGGCGGCATGAAGGTCGGCGCGGTCATCATCACCATGGGCAACCGCCCCGACGAACTCCGCGCCCTCCTCGACTCGGTCGCCAAGCAGGAGGGCGACCGGGTCGAGGTGGTCGTCGTCGGCAACGGCTCACCCGTCCCGGACGTCCCCGAGGGCGTCAGGACCATCGAGCTGCCCGAGAACCTCGGCATCCCCGGCGGCCGCAACGTCGGCATCGAGGCGTTCGGCCCCGGCGGCCGGGACGTCGACGTCCTCCTCTTCCTGGACGACGACGGTCTGCTCGCCCACCACGACACCGCCGAACTGTGCCGTGGCGCCTTCGAGGCGGACCCCCGGCTCGGCATCATCAGCTTCCGCATCGCCGACCCCGAGACCGGCGAGACCCAGCGGCGCCATGTGCCCCGGCTGCGCGCCTCCGACCCGATGCGCTCCTCCCGGGTCACCACGTTCCTCGGCGGCGCCAACGCCGTACGCACCCGGGTCTTCGCCGAAGTCGGCGGGCTCCCGGAGGAGTTCTTCTACGCACACGAGGAAACCGACCTGGCATGGCGGGCCCTCGACGCGGGCTGGATGATCGACTACCGGTCCGACATGGTGCTGTACCACCCCACGACCGCGCCCTCCCGGCACGCGGTCTACCACCGCATGGTCGCCCGCAACCGCGTCTGGCTCGCGCGCCGCAACCTGCCCGCGCTGCTCGTCCCCGTCTACCTGGGCGTCTGGCTGCTGCTGACGCTGCTGCGCAAGCCCTCGGGCCCGGCGCTGAAGGCCTGGTTCGGCGGTTTCAAGGAGGGCTGGGTCAGCTCCTGCGGTCCCCGCCGGCCCATGAAGTGGCGTACGGTGTGGCGCCTGACCCGACTGGGACGACCTCCCGTCATCTGACAAGCTCGACATCTGAGAGCATGCGGCGGTACCCGGTCCCAGGTTTCCGCCTCGGCCCGACCAGGCTGCGCACTTTGAGGACGAAAGTATCCATTTGTGAGTGAGACAACGCATGACGGCAGGCTCGCGGTGAGCGACCGCCCGTCGCCCGACGACGGGATCTCCGCGGCGGAACTGGCCGCCAAGTACGGGCTGTCCGTGAGCGGTGCCCGGCCCGGACTCGCCGAGTACGTCCGCCAGATGTGGGGGCGGCGTCACTTCATCCTCGCCTTCTCCCAGGCGAAGCTCACCGCGCAGTACAGCCAGGCCAAGCTCGGCCAGCTGTGGCAGGTGGCCACCCCGCTGCTGAACGCGCTGGTGTACTTCCTGATCTTCGGCCTGATCCTCGACGCCGACCGCGGCATGTCCCGCGAGGTCTACATCCCGTTCCTGGTCACGGGTGTGTTCGTGTTCACCTTCACCCAGAGCTCGGTGATGGCGGGCGTCCGCGCGATCTCCGGCAACCTGGGCCTGGTGCGCGCGCTGCACTTCCCCCGGGCCTCGCTGCCCATCTCCTTCGCGCTCCAGCAGCTCCAGCAGCTGCTGTTCTCGATGATCGTGATGTTCGCCGTGGCGATCGGCTTCGGCAGCTACCCCAAGCTGTCCTGGCTGCTGATCCTCCCGGTGCTGGTGCTCCAGTTCTGCTTCAACACCGGCCTGGCCCTCGTCTTCGCCCGTATGGGAGCCAAGACCCCGGACCTCGCCCAGCTGATGCCGTTCGTGATGCGGACCTGGATGTACGCCTCCGGCGTCATGTTCTCCATCCCGGTGATGCTGGCCAAACACCCTCAGTGGATCAGCGACGTCCTCCAGTGGAACCCGGCCGCCATCTACATGGACCTGATGCGCTTCGCGCTCATCGACGGCTACGGCTCCGAGAACCTGCCCCCGCACGTGTGGGCGGTCGCGGGCGGCTGGGCCGTGCTGGTCGCGCTCGGCGGCTTCGTGTACTTCTGGAAGGCGGAGGAGAGGTACGGCCGTGGCTGAGACCCGAGTCCCCACCGTCATCGCGGACGAGCTGCACATCGTCTACCGCGTCAACGGCGCCAAGACCGGCAAGGGCAGCGCGACGGCCGCCCTGAGCCGGATACTCAAGAGAGGCTCCGACGACGCGGCGCGGGGCGTGCGCAAGGTACACGCCGTCAAGGGCGTCTCCTTCATCGCCTACCGGGGCGAGGCCATCGGCCTCATCGGCTCCAACGGCTCCGGCAAGTCCACCCTGCTGCGCGCCATCGCCGGCCTCCTCCCCGCGGAGAAGGGCAAGGTCTACACCGACGGCCAGCCCTCCCTCCTCGGCGTCAACGCCGCCCTGATGAACGACCTCACGGGCGAACGGAACGTCATATTGGGCGGCCTCGCGATGGGCATGTCCCGCGAGCAGATCAAGGAGCGCTACCAGGAGATCGTCGACTTCTCGGGCATCAACGAGAAGGGCGACTTCATCACCCTGCCGATGCGCACCTACTCCTCCGGCATGGCGGCGCGACTGCGCTTCTCCATCGCGGCGGCCAAAGACCACGACGTCCTGATGATCGACGAGGCCCTCGCCACGGGTGACCGCAAGTTCCAGAAGCGCTCCGAGGCCCGCATCCGCGAGCTGCGCAAGGAGGCCGGCACGGTCTTCCTCGTCAGCCACAACAACAAGTCGATCCGGGACACCTGCGACCGGGTCCTGTGGCTGGAACGCGGCGAGCTGCGCATGGACGGACCGACCGAAGAGGTCCTGAAGGAGTACGAGCAGTTCACGGGCAAGTAGTCCGCCTCCGCCCGGGCCCCGCCGGAACTGCTCCGGTGGGGCCCGGCGTCTGCGGAGGAGAGGGAGACACGGCGTCCGCAAAGGAACCGCCAACTCCGGCAAGGAACAGTCAACTCCGGCCACCCGTAGGAATCTTGGGGGCAATCGGTGCGTTCTTGTGATGTGCAGGACACCCCGTCGGAGCATGGTGCGTTGTAGAACGTAAGCTGTACCGGTGCCGAATCGCGGCAAGTGGGTCCATAATGCGCGACACCCGGCATCCGCCGCACACGCTGACGATTGGGCGGCGTGTCCGAAATAGTGCGTCTTGGGTCGGCAGTGTAGAACGGGAGATGTGACGGCCATGGCTACGGAAACTCCCCAGCTCAACAACGCTTCCGCCGTCCCCGCACCGGGTGACGAGCGGTGACCGAAAGCGGGACGGCGCGCACCGGCGACCCGGAGCGCGACACCCTCGACAAGGCCGCGGCCGAGAACTTCCCCGTCGCGCCGTTCTTCCTGCCCCGGGCCTGGCGCGACGACCTGACGGCCCTCTACGGCTTCGCCCGCCTCGTCGACGACATCGGCGACGGCGACCTCGCCCCCGGCGGCGCCGACGCCCGCCTCCTGGGCGTCCCCCCGCGGGACGCCGACGACCGGCTCCTCCTCCTCGACGCCTTCGAGGCCGACCTCCGCAAGGTCTTCGACGCCACCCCCGCACACCCCCTGCTCCGCACCCTCCAGCGCACGGTCCGCCGCCACCGCCTCGGCCCCGGACCCTTCCTCGACCTGATCGCGGCCAACCGCCAGGACCAGCTCGTCACGCGCTACGAGACCTACGACGACCTGCTCTCCTACTGCGCGCTGTCCGCGAACCCCGTGGGCCGCCTGGTGCTCGCCGTCACCGGCACGACAACCCCCGAGCGGATCCGCCTGTCCGACGCGATCTGCACCGCGCTGCAGATCGTCGAACACCTCCAGGACGTGGCCGAGGACCTCCGCCGCGACCGCGTCTACCTGCCCGCCGAGGACCTGAAGCGCTTCCACGTCCAGGAGGCGGACCTCGCCGCGCCCACGGCGGGCGCGTCGGTGCGCGCGCTGATCGCCTACGAGGCGGAACGCGCCCGCAAGCTGCTGGACGAGGGCGCCCCGCTGGTGGGCAGCGTCCACGGCAGGCTGAGGCTGCTCCTCGCGGGGTTCGTGGCGGGGGGAAGGGCGGCCCTCCACGCGATCGCCGCCGCCGAACACGACGTACTTCCCGGCCCACCCAAGCCCGGCAGGCTCCGGTTGCTGCGGGGCATGGGCGCGACCCTGCGAGGAGAGAGGTGATCCGGACCGTGGAGTCGGAACCACACGCGTCCGCGCCGGTACTCGCCGCCTACAGCTACTGCGAGGCCGTCACCGGACAGCAGGCCCGCAACTTCGCCTACGGCATCCGGTTGCTGCCGACGCCCAAGCGTCGCGCCATGTCCGCGCTGTACGCCTTCTCGCGGCGCGTCGACGACATCGGCGACGGCGCCCTCGCGGCCGAGGTCAAGACGGCCCGGCTGGAGGAGACCCGGTCGCAGCTCGCCCGGATCCGCGCGGGCACCGTCGACGAGGACGACACCGACCCCGTGGTCGTGGCCCTCGCCCACACCGTGAGCCGCTTCCCCGTCCCGCTCGACGCCCTCGACGAACTCATCGACGGCGTCCTCATGGACGTGCGCGGCGAGACCTACGAGACCTGGGACGACCTGAAGGTCTACTGCCGCTGTGTCGCCGGCGCCATCGGCCGCCTCTCCCTCGGCGTCTTCGGCACCGAACCCGCGGCACGCGGAGCGGAGCGCGCACCCGAGTACGCCGACACCCTCGGCCTCGCCCTGCAACTCACCAACATCCTCAGAGACGTTCGCGAGGACGCCCAGGGCGGCAGAACCTATCTGCCCGGCGACGACCTCGCGAAATTCGGCTGCTCGGCGGGGTTCGCCGGGCCGCTCCCGCCGACCGACTCCGACTTCGCGGGTCTGGTGCACTTCGAGGTGCGCCGGGCCCGCGCCCTCTTCGCCGAGGGCTACCGCCTGCTGCCGATGCTCGACCGGCGCAGCGGAGCCTGCGTCGCCGCCATGGCCGGCATCTACCGGCGGCTGCTCGACCGCATCGAGCGCGAGCCGGAGGCCGTGCTGCGCGGCCGGGTCTCGCTGCCCGGACGCGAGAAGGCCTATGTCGCGGTGCGCGGACTGTCCGGCCTGGACACCCGCCATGCCTCCCGGCGCACCGTCAGGAGGCGCGTCTGATGGACAATCTGGACCAACGCGATCCCATCGGGAACAAGTGGTACGCAACCCTCCGCGACGCGGGGGCGTCCCTGACTGCGACGGACTGCCGCGGACCGATCCCTCGCCCCGGCGGACCGGCAGGGGAGGGTGCGCGATGACCGAAGCGGCACGGCCCGGAGGACCGCCGGGCGAGAACCGTACCGGCCGACCCGGCAGCACGGCCGTGGTGGTCGGCGGGGGACTGGCGGGCGTCACCACCGCCCTCGCACTCGCCGACGCCGGTGTACGGGTCACCCTGCTGGAAGGACGCCCCCGCCTCGGCGGACTGGCCTTCTCCTTCCAGCGCGGCACCCTCACCGTCGACAACGGACAGCATGTGTACCTGCGCTGCTGCACCGCCTACCGCTGGTTCCTCGACCGGATCGACGCCGCCGCGCTGGCTCCGCTGCAGAACCGTCTCGACGTGCCCGTGCTCGACGCGGCGGGCAGGCCCGGCCGACGGCTCGGCCGACTGCGGCGCGACGCGCTGCCCGTGCCCCTGCACCTCGGGCGCAGCCTGGCCACGTACCCGCACCTCTCGCTCGCCGAGCGCGCCAAGGTGGGACGTGCCGCGCTGGCGCTCAAGGCGCTCGACCTCGACGACCCCGCGCTGGACGAGCGGGACTTCGCCGACTGGCTCACCGCACACGGCCAGTCCGCGCGTGCCGTCGAGGCGCTCTGGGACCTCGTGGGCGTCGCCACCCTCAACGCCGTGGCCAAGGACGCCTCCCTCGGGCTCGCCGCGATGGTCTTCAAGACGGGACTGCTGTCCGACCCCGGAGCGGCCGACATCGGCTGGGCCCAGGTCCCGCTGGGCGAACTCCACGACCGGCTGGCCCGCAAGGCCCTCGACTCGGCGGGCGTCCGCACCGAACTGCGGACCCGCGTCACCTCCCTCTCCGCCGGCGAGGACGGCGGCTGGCGCGTCGAGGTGCCCGGCGAGAGCCTGGACGCCGACGCGGTCGTCCTCGCCGTACCGCAGCGCGAGGCGTACGACCTGCTGCCGCCAGGCGCGCTCGACCGGCCCGAGCGGCTGCTGGAGATCGGCACCGCGCCGATCCTCAACGCCCATGTGGTGTACGACCGCAAGGTGCTGAGCCGCCCGTTCTTCGCGGCGCTCGGCTCGCCCGTCCAGTGGGTCTTCGACCGGACCGAGGCGTCCGGGCTGAGCGAGGGCCAGTACCTGGCGCTGTCGCAGTCGGCCGCGCACCACGAGATCGACGAGCCCGTGGCCGTGCTCCGCGAGCGCTATCTGCCCGAGCTGGAGCGGCTGCTGCCCGGTGCGCGCGGCGCGCGGGTGAAGGACTTCTTCGTGACCCGGGAGCGCACCGCGACCTTCGCTCCCACCCCCGGCGTCGGACGGCTCAGGCCCGGCGCCCGCACCAAGGCACCCGGCCTGTACCTGGCCGGAGCGTGGACCGCCACCGGGTGGCCCGCGACCATGGAGAGTGCGGTCCGCAGCGGCGTGAGCGCGGCGTCCGCCGCGCTCGCCGCCCTGGGCCGGCCCCGGGACCACCTCCTCGTCCACGAGGAGGCAGCGTGACGCTCGAAGCGCATCCGAACGGTTCCCGCACTCTCGGCACCGCAACTAGAGGAGAGACTGTGCCCACTGTGCCCCCGGCCGCGACGGCAGCCGACGCGGTGGACGTGACCGCGCTCCTGGAGCGCGGGCGGACCCTGGCCACGCCCGTGCTGCGGGCGGCGATCGAGCGGCTCGCGCCCCCCATGAACACCGTCGCGGCCTACCACTTCGGCTGGATCGACACGCACGGCAACCCGGCCGCCGGGGACGGCGGCAAGGCCGTACGCCCCGCGCTGGCCGTCATGTCCGCCGAGGTCACCGGCGCCGCCCCCGAGGTCGGCATCCCCGGCGCGGTCGCGGTGGAGCTGGTGCACAACTTCTCGCTGTTGCACGACGACCTCATGGACGGTGACGAACAGCGCCGCCACCGCGACACCGTCTGGAAGGCGTACGACCCCGCCCAGGCCATCCTCGTCGGCGACGCCCTGATGGTCCTCGCCAACGAGATCCTCCTCGAACTCGGCACCGCCGAGGCGGCCCGCGCCACCCGCCGCGTCACCACCGCGACCCGCGCGCTCATCGACGGACAGGCCCAGGACATCTCCTACGAGCACCGCGAGCGGGTCACCGTCGAGGAGTGCCTGGAGATGGAGGGCAACAAGACCGGCGCGCTGCTCGCCTGCGCCTGCTCCATCGGTGCGGTCCTCGGCGGCGCCGACGACCGCACCGCCGACACGCTGGAGAAGTACGGCTACCACCTCGGGCTCGCCTTCCAGGCCGTCGACGACCTGCTGGGCATCTGGGGCGACCCGGTCTCCACGGGCAAGCAGACCTGGAGCGACCTGCGCCAGCGCAAGAAGTCCCTGCCCGTGGTGGCCGCGCTCGCGGCGGGCGGCCCCGCCTCCGAGCAGCTCGGTGAACTCCTCGCCGCCGACGCCAAGAGCAGCGACTTCGAGAACTTCTCCGAGGCGGAGTTCGCCGCCCGCGCCGCCCTCATCGAGGAGGCCGGCGGCCGGGAGTGGACCGCCGAGGAGGCCCGCCGCCAGCACGCCGTCGCCATCGAGGCACTCGACTCGATCCGGATGCCCGAGCACGTACGGGACCAGTTCACGGCCCTCGCCGACTTCGTCGTCGTACGGAAGAGGTGACCGCCATCGACCGACCGCCGACCGCCATCGGTCGAATAGCCCTCGCGTAGTCGCCGGCCGGTGCCCGTTCACCGGACACGCACCGGCCGACGGCTGACCCACCGCAGAGATCCGTCCACTGCACGAAGGGGAAGCCATGACAGCGACGACCGACGGAAGCACCGGGGCCCTGCCGCCCCGCGCTGCCTCGGCCAGCGACACCGACACCCACACCCCGGTGGCGGCAGGGGTCCAGGACACCGCCGAACGCGCCCTGCGGCGTGCCACCGCGTTCCTCCTCGCGCGTCAGGACGCCCAGGGCTGGTGGAAGGGCGACCTGGAGACCAACGTCACCATGGACGCCGAGGACCTGCTGCTCCGTCAGTTCCTGGGCATCCGCGACGAGGAGACGACACGGGCCGCCGCCCTGTTCATCCGGGGCGAGCAGCGCGAGGACGGCACCTGGGCGACCTTCTACGGCGGCCCGCCCGAACTCTCCGCGACCGTCGAGGCGTATGTCGCGCTGCGGCTGGCCGGTGACGATCCGTCGGAGCCGCACATGGCGAAGGCGTCCGCGTGGATCCGGGGGCGCGGAGGGATCGCCGCGGCCCGCGTCTTCACGCGGATCTGGCTCGCCCTGTTCGGCTGGTGGAAGTGGGACGACCTGCCGGAGATGCCGCCGGAGCTGATCTACTTCCCGAAGTGGATGCCGCTGAACATCTACGACTTCGGGTGCTGGGCGCGCCAGACCATCGTGCCGCTCACCGTCGTCTCCGCGAAGCGCCCGGTGCGGCCCGCCCCGTTCCCCCTCGACGAATTGCACACCGACCCCGGCCGGCCCAACCCGCCCGCGCCCCTCGACCCGCTGGGCACATGGGAGGGCGCCTTCCAGCGGCTCGACAAGGTGCTGCACGGCTACCACAAGGTCGCGCTGAAGCGCCTGCGCAGGGCGGCGATGAACAGCGCGGCCCGCTGGATCATCGAGCGGCAGGAGAACGACGGCTGCTGGGGCGGTATCCAGCCGCCGGCCGTGTACTCGATCATCGCGCTCCATCTGCTCGGCTACGACCTCCAGCACCCCGTGATGCGGGCGGGCCTGGAGTCCCTGGACCGGTTCGCCGTGTGGCGCGAGGACGGCGCCCGCATGATCGAGGCCTGCCAGTCACCGGTGTGGGACACCTGCCTCGCCACCATCGCCCTCGCCGACGCCGGCCTGCCCGCCGACCACCCCCAACTGGTCAGGGCCGCCGACTGGATGCTCGGCGAGGAGATCGTCCGCCCCGGCGACTGGTCCGTCAGACGCCCCCAACTGCCTCCGGGTGGGTGGGCGTTCGAGTTCCACAACGACAACTACCCCGACATCGACGACACCGCCGAGGTGGTGCTCGCCCTGCGCAGGGTCAAGCACCCCGACCCCGAACGCGTCGAGAAGGCCATCGCCCGCGGCGTCCGCTGGAACCTCGGGATGCAGTCGAAGAACGGCGCCTGGGGCGCCTTCGACGTCGACAACACCAGCGCCTTCCCCAACAAGCTGCCCTTCTGCGACTTCGGCGAGGTCATCGACCCGCCGTCCGCCGACGTCACCGCCCACGTGGTGGAGATGCTCGCGGTCGAGGGCCTCTCCCACGACCCGCGCACCCGGCGCGGCATCGAATGGCTCCTCGCCGAACAGGAGCCGGGCGGCGCGTGGTTCGGCCGCTGGGGCGTCAACTACATCTACGGAACGGGGTCCGTCGTCCCCGCGCTGGTCGCCGCCGGGCTCCCCGCCGCGCACCCGGCGATCCGCCGGGCCGTGGCCTGGCTGGAGACCGTCCAGAACGACGACGGCGGCTGGGGCGAGGACCTGCGCTCCTACCCCGACCCCGCCGAATGGGGCGGCAAGGGCACCTCCACCGCCTCCCAGACCGCCTGGGCGCTCCTCGCACTGCTGGCCGCGGGGGAGCGGGACTCCAAGGCCGTGGAGCACGGCGTCGCCTGGCTCGCGCAGACCCAGCGTAGGGACGGCGGCTGGGACGAGCCCCAGTTCACGGGGACCGGCTTCCCGTGGGACTTCTCCATCAACTACCACCTCTACCGTCAGATCTTCCCGCTCACCGCGCTCGGCCGGTACGTCCACGGCGAACCGGCCGCGCTGAAGGCCGGGGCCAGCTGATGGACACGGCCGCCGTCCCCGCCCCGCTGCTGATCGCCTGCGCGCTCGGCATCGAGCAGTTCGCCCTGCGCAGCGGCGACCCGGGCGGCGCCGGGGGCCCGGTCACCGTCCTGCGGACCGGCATGGGGCCGAAGGCCGCCGAGCGCGCCGTCACCCGGCTGCTCGCCGACCGGGCGCTGGACGGGGCCGCCGTGTTGGCCACGGGATTCTGTGCCGGGCTCGCCCCCGGCATGCACCCCGGTGACCTCGTCGTCGCCGGGGAGACGAGGGGGCCCGACGGCGCCGTCACGCCCTGTGTGGGCGTCGAACGCCTGGTCAAGGAGCTGGGGCGGGCCGTGCCCGGACGCACGGTCCACACCGGCCCGCTCACCGGATCCGCTCACGTCGTCCGCGGTCAGGAACGGGCGGACCTCTTCGCCACCGGAGCGATCGCGGTCGACATGGAATCCGCCGTCACGCTCCACTGCGCCGTGCGAGCGGGCGCGCGCCCGGTTGCGGCCGTCCGAGTGGTCGTGGACGCTCCAGAACACGAACTGGTCCGGATCGGCACGGTACGCGGTGGAATATCGGCTTTCCGCGTTCTTCGTGCCGTCCTCCCCGCTTACTACGAATGGCACCGTTCCTTGCTGCTCCCCAGGAGGTGAGCCAGATGGCCATGCCGCTCCGCCAGTCCATCAAGGTGGCGACGTATCTCGCTGAACAGAAGCTCCGCAAGCGCGACAAGTTTCCGCTGATCGTCGAGCTGGAACCGCTCTACGCCTGCAATCTGAAGTGCGAGGGCTGCGGCAAGATCCAGCATCCGGCCGGGGTGCTCAAGCAGCGGATGCCGGTGGCGCAGGCCGTGGGCGCCGTCCTCGAATCGGGCGCGCCGATGGTGTCCATCGCCGGCGGCGAGCCGCTGATGCACCCGCACATCGACGAGATCGTGCGGCAGTTGGTGGCCCGCCGGAAGTACGTCTTCCTGTGCACCAACGCGCTGCTGCTGCGCAAGAAGATGGACAAGTTCAAGCCCTCGCCGTACTTCGCGTTCGCCGTGCACATCGACGGGCTGCGGGAGCGGCACGACGAGTCGGTGGCCAAGGAGGGCGTGTTCGACGAGGCCGTGGCCGCCATCAAGGAGGCCAAGCGGCGCGGCTTCCGGGTGACCACCAACTCGACCTTCTTCAACACCGACACCCCGCAGACCATCATCGAGGTCCTCAACTTCCTCAACGACGACCTGAAGGTCGACGAGATGATGATCTCGCCCGCCTACGCCTACGAGAAGGCGCCCGACCAGGAGCACTTCCTCGGTGTGGAGCAGACCCGCGAACTGTTCAGGAAGGCCTTCGCGGGCGGCAACCGGCGCCGCTGGCGCCTGAACCACTCGCCCCTCTTCCTCGACTTCCTGGAGGGCAGGGTCGACTTCCCGTGCACCGCGTGGGCGATCCCCAACTACTCGCTGTTCGGCTGGCAGAGGCCCTGCTACCTGATGAGCGACGGCTACGTCCCGACCTACCGGGAGCTGATCGAGGACACCGACTGGGACGCGTACGGCCGCGGCAAGGACCCGCGGTGCGCCAACTGCATGGCGCACTGCGGTTACGAGCCCACCGCCGTCCTCGCCACCATGGGATCCCTGAAGGAGTCGCTGCGCGCCCTGCGCGAGACGGTCTCCGGGAACGAGGGGTGACGCCGTGACCGCCGTGTCCCTCGGGCTGCCGGAGGTGCCCGTCCGGCCGGTCGCCGAGCGCCGGGAGAGCCGACGGATCCAGGTCGGCTCGGTGGCCGTCGGCGGCGGCGCGCCGGTGTCCGTGCAGTCCATGACGACGACCCGTACGTCGGACATCGGCGCCACCTTGCAGCAGATCGCCGAGCTGACGGCCTCCGGCTGCCAGATCGTGCGGGTCGCCTGCCCCACGCAGGACGACGCGGACGCCCTCGCCACCATCGCCCGCAAGTCGCAGATCCCGGTGATCGCGGACATCCACTTCCAGCCGAAGTACGTGTTCGCCGCGATCGAGGCCGGGTGCGCGGCCGTGCGGGTCAACCCCGGCAACATCAAGCAGTTCGACGACAAGGTGAAGGAGATCGCGCGGGCGGCGAAGGACCAAGGCACCCCGATCCGCATCGGTGTCAACGCTGGCTCCCTCGACCGCCGCCTCCTGCAGAAGTACGGCAGGGCGACGCCCGAGGCCCTGGTCGAGTCGGCCCTGTGGGAGGCGTCGCTGTTCGAGGAGCACGGCTTCCGGGACATCAAGATCTCCGTCAAGCACAACGACCCGGTGGTGATGATCGAGGCGTACCGGCAGCTCGCCGCCCGCTGCGACTATCCGCTGCACCTGGGCGTCACCGAGGCGGGCCCCGCGTTCCAGGGCACGATCAAGTCGGCCGTGGCCTTCGGGGCGCTCCTGTCCGAGGGCATCGGCGACACGATCCGTGTCTCGCTGAGCGCGCCGCCGGCGGAGGAGGTCAAGGTCGGCATCCAGATCCTGGAGTCGCTGAACCTGAGGGCGCGGCGGCTGGAGATCGTGTCCTGCCCGTCGTGCGGGCGGGCGCAGGTCGACGTCTACCGGCTGGCGGACGAGGTGACCGCCGGGCTGGAGGGCATGGAGGTGCCGTTGCGCGTCGCGGTCATGGGCTGCGTCGTCAACGGTCCCGGGGAGGCGCGGGAGGCGGACCTCGGGGTCGCCTCCGGCAACGGCAAGGGCCAGATCTTCGTGAAGGGCGAGGTCATCAAGACCGTGCCCGAGTCGAAGATCGTGGAGACCCTCATCGAAGAGGCGATGAAGATCGCCGAGCAGATGGAGAAGGACGGCGTCGCGTCGGGGGAACCGGCGGTCACCGTGAGTTGACGACACGGGCTGTAAGGCACGGATCGAGAGGGGGCCCGACGTGACGATTCTGGAGAACATCCGGCAACCGCGCGATGTGAAGGCGCTGACCGAGGCGGAACTCGGTGCACTGGCCGAGGAGATCCGGGAGTTCCTGGTGCACGCGGTCGCCAGGACCGGCGGTCACCTGGGGCCCAACCTGGGGGTGGTGGAGCTGACCATCGCGCTCCACCGGGCCTTCGAGTCACCCACGGACCGGATCCTGTGGGACACCGGTCACCAGAGCTACGTCCACAAACTGCTGACCGGGCGTCAGGACTTCTCCAAGCTGCGCGGCAAGGGCGGCCTGTCCGGCTACCCCTCGCGTGAGGAGTCCGAGCACGACGTCATCGAGAACAGCCACGCCTCCACCGCCCTCGGCTGGGCCGACGGCCTAGCCAAGGCCCGCCAGGTGCAGGGCGAGCGGGGTCACGTCGTCGCCGTCATCGGCGACGGCGCGCTCACCGGGGGCATGGCCTGGGAGGCTCTCAACAACATCGCGGCCGCCAAGGACCGGCCGCTGATCATCGTCGTCAACGACAACGAACGCTCCTACGCGCCGACCATCGGCGGCCTCGCGAACCACCTCGCCACCCTGCGCACCACCGACGGCTACGAGCAGTTCCTCGCCTGGGGCAAGGACGTCCTGCTGCGCACCCCCGTCGTCGGCCACCCGATCTACGAGGCGCTGCACGGGGCGAAGAAGGGCTTCAAGGACGCGTTCGCACCCCAGGGCATGTTCGAGGACCTGGGCCTCAAGTACGTCGGACCGATCGACGGGCACGACGTCCAGGCGGTCGAGTCGGCGCTGCGGCGGGCCAAACGGTTCCACGGGCCTGTCCTCGTCCACTGCATGACCCAGAAGGGGCGGGGGTACGAGCCGGCCCTCGCCGACGAGGAGGACCACTTCCACACGGTCGGCGTGATGGACCCGCTCACCTGCGAGCCGCTCGGTCCCCCCGGTGGACCGTCCTGGACGTCGGTCTTCGGCGACGAGATCGTCCGGATCGCCGACGAGCGGGAGGACGTCGTCGCCATCACGGCCGCCATGCTGCACCCGGTGGGCCTCGGCAAGTTCGCGGAGCAGTTCCCCGACCGGGTCTGGGACGTCGGGATCGCCGAGCAGCACGCGGCGGTGTCGGCGGCCGGCCTCGCCACCGGCGGCCTCCATCCCGTCGTCGCCGTCTACGCCACCTTCCTCAACCGGGCCTTCGACCAGCTGCTCATGGATGTGGCCCTGCACCGGTGCGGGGTGACGTTCGTCCTGGACCGGGCCGGGGTCACGGGCGTCGACGGAGCCTCGCACAACGGCATGTGGGACATGTCCGTCCTCCAGGTCGTGCCGGGGCTGCGGATCGCCGCGCCGCGCGACGCCGAACAACTGCGGGCACAGCTGCGGGAAGCGGTCGCCGTGGACGACGCGCCGACCCTGATCCGCTTCCCGAAGGAGTCGGTGGGACCCGAGATCCCGTCCCTGGAACGGGTCGGCGGCATGGACGTCCTGCACCGGACCCCGGCCCCCGCGGACCCCGAAGTGCTGCTGGTCGCCGTCGGCGTCATGGCGGGGGTGTGCCTCCAGGCCGCCGAGCTGCTGGAGGCGCGCGGCATCGGCTGCACCGTCGTCGACCCCCGCTGGGTCAAGCCGGTGGACCCGGCGCTGCCGTGGCTCGCCGACGAGCACCGGCTGGTGGCGGTCGTGGAGGACAACAGCCGGGCGGCCGGAGTCGGTTCGGCGGTCGCCCTGGCCCTGGGGGACGCCGACGTGGACGTACCCGTACGGCGGTTCGGCATCCCCGAGCAGTTCCTCGCGCACGCCAAGCGGGGCGAGGTGCTGGCGGACATCGGCCTGACACCGGTCGACATCGCCGGACGGATCAGCGCGTGCCTGGCGGGGAAGGCCGCGATCGAGAAGGGGGCGCTCATGAAGGGGGCCTCCGTCGAGGGGGCCGTCGCGAAGGGCGCGCCCGTCGAGAGGGCCGTCCACAAGGGCGCGTCCGTGACGGAGCGGCCGAAGGAGGAGGGCGCTCGGGGGGCGTCGTCGACGGGCGTGTCGGCGTCGCAGGGGGATCCGATCGAGGCCGAGGCCGTCAAGGAGCCCGTCAAGGAGACACCGCAATGACCACCGCGGAACCCGCCGCCGGGAACGGGGAGTTCGACCTCGGAAGACTGCTCGCCGAGCGCGGCGCCGAGCGCTACGAACTCCACGCCCGCTACCTGAACCACCAACTCCCGCGCATGCTGCACACCATCGGTTTCGACAAGGTCTACGAGCGGGCCGAGGGCGCGCACTTCTGGGACGCCGACGGGCAGGACCACCTGGACATGCTCGCCGGGTTCGGGGTGATGGGCCTCGGCCGCCACCACCCCGTCGTCCGCAAGGCGCTGCACGACGTCCTGGACGCGCAACTCGCCGATCTCACCCGCTTCGACTGCCAGCCCCTGCCCGGACTGCTCGCCGAACGGCTGCTCGCCCACAGCCCGCACCTGGACCGGGTGTTCTTCGGCAACAGCGGTACGGAGGCCGTCGAGACCGCGCTGAAGTTCGCCCGGTACGCCACCGGCCGGCCCCGCGTCCTCTACTGCGACCACGCCTTCCACGGGCTCACCACCGGCTCCCTCTCCGTCAACGGCGAGAACGGCTTCCGGGACGGCTTCGCCCCGCTGCTGCCCGACACCGCCGTACCGCTCGGTGATCTCGACGCACTGGCGAGGGAGCTGAAGAAGGGGGATGTCGCCGCCCTGATCGTGGAGCCCATCCAGGGCAAGGGGGTGCACGAGGCGCCGCCCGGCTATCTGCGCGCCGCCCAGGAACTCCTGCACGGGCACAAGGCGCTGCTCATCCTCGACGAGGTGCAGACCGGCCTCGGACGGACCGGGGACTTCTACGCCTACCAGCACCAGGAGGGCGTGGAGCCGGACCTGGTGTGCGTCGCCAAGGCGCTCTCCGGTGGCTACGTACCGGTCGGTGCGACCCTCGGCAAGGAGTGGATCTTCAAGAAGGTCTACTCGTCGATGGACCGCGTCCTCGTCCACTCGGCGAGCTTCGGCTCCAACGCCCAGGCCATGGCCGCCGGGCTCGCCGTCCTGTCGGTGATGGAGAACGAGGAGATCGTGGCGAACGCCCGCGCCACGGGAGAACTGCTCAAGAGCCGGCTGGCCGCGCTGGTCGACAAGTACGAGCTGCTCAGCGAGGTGCGCGGACGGGGGCTGATGATCGGCATCGAGTTCGGCAGACCCAGGTCGCTGAAGCTGCGCGGCCGGTGGACGATGCTCCAGGCGGCGCGCAAGGGACTGTTCGCGCAGATGGTCGTCGTGCCGCTGCTGCAACGGCACCGCATCCTCACGCAGGTCTCCGGCGATCATCTGGAGGTGATCAAGCTGATCCCGCCGCTGATCATCGGGGAGCGGGAGGTGGACCGGTTCGTCGCGGCCTTCACCGAGGTGATGGACGACGCGCACAGCGGCGGCGGTTTGATGTGGGACTTCGGCAAGACCCTGGTGAAGCAGGCGGTGGCCAACCGTTAGGCCACGCTCCGAGCGACCGGCCCCCGGCGCCCGACGCTTTGCCTCTGAGGCAAGAAGTTTGTCCCACAGGCAAAGCTGGGGCTGAATGGAGGGCATGAGCCCTTCCGAGGGTACGGACCCTCCCGAGCCCGCGGCGGACGCGGACCTGCCCGTCGTCGCCCCGCAGCTGCGTGCCCTGCGCCGCCGGGCCTCCCTCACGCTGGAGGCGGCGGCCCGGGCCGCCGGGCTGTCACCGGCGCACCTCTCCCGGCTGGAGACGGGGCAGCGCCAGCCCTCGCTGCCGATGCTGCTCGCGCTGGCCCGCGTCTACGGTACGACCGTCTCCGAACTGCTCGGCGAGACGGTCCCCGAACGGGACGCCGTCCTGCGTGCCGGTGACATGGAGCCCACCCGGGCCGGCGGCTGGACATACTGGCAGGCGGGCGCCCCCGGACGCGGGATGCAGGCGCTGCGCGTCCATGTGCCGTACGGCTCCCAGGGCGACATCGTCCGCGTGCACCCCGGCGAGGAGTGGCTGTACGTCCTGAAGGGACGCCTGCGGCTGCGCCTCGGGGACGCCGCGCACCTGCTCGGGCCCGGGGACAGCGCGCACTTCGACTCGCTCACCCCGCACCGTATCGCCGCCGCCGATCACGACGGCGCCGACCTGCTGTTCGTCCATACCCTGCTGCAGAGCCCGACCGCCGCGCTGTGCCTCGGGCCGACCACCCCGGAGACCACCCATGGCTGACATGGAAGAGAAGTTCCCCCGCGCCCTGTGGGTGCGGCTCATCATCTACATCGCCGTCGGCCATGTCTTCGCGGCCTTCATCTACCTGCTGTTCGAGGTGGGCGCCAAGCAGTGACCGAGGGGAGACGCCGTGCGGTGACCGAGGTGGGCGCGCCGTGGGTGACCGACGTGGGCGCCTTGCGGTGACTAGTCGAGCAGGCGCTCGCGCAGCAGCTCCCGGCTCGCGGGGCTCAGCTTCAGGCCCTGCTCCAGGTAGGTGTCCACGTCGCCCCAGGTCTCCTCGACCGTGTCGAAGGCCGCCTGGAGATACTCGGCGCGGGCGTCGAACAGGGGGCTCAGCAGCTCCATGATCTCCGGGGAGTAGGCGCTCGGGGAGCTGCTGCTGCGGTGCACCTTGTAGCGGCGGTGCTTGGCGTTCGACTTCAGGTAGTCGGCCACGACGGCCTCGCGCTCCACGCCGACGGCGAGGAGCGTGACCGCTATGGAGAGGCCCGCGCGGTCCTTGCCGGCCGCGCAGTGCATCAGCGCCGGCACGCTGTCCTCCGCCAGCGCGTGCAGCACACGGGAGTGCTCGGCCGTGCGGTGCTTGATGATCGTGCGGTAGGAGGCGATCATCCGGCCCGCCGCCTTGCCGTCGTCCAGCAGCGCGCGCAGCTGGTCCACATCGCCGTCGCGGACCATCTTCCAGAACTCGGCGCCGTCCGCCGGGTCGGACAGCGGCAGATTCACGTTCCGCACGCCGGGCAGCTCGACGTCCGGGCCCTCCAGCTTCTGATCGGCCGCATTGCGGAAGTCGAAGATCGTGTGCAGGCCGAGGGAGCTCAGGAACGCGGCGTCGTCGTCGGTGGCGTGCGCGAGATGCCCGCTGCGGAACAGCACTCCGTGACGCACCCGGCGGCCGTCCACGGTCGGCAGGCCGCCCACATCGCGGAAATTGCGCACCCCGGCCAACTCGGGTTCGGTCGACGGGATCTGCTGCGTCACGGGGGCTCCTCCCATCCGGCCGTCGGCGCCGATCGTCGACGGGCACGCGCTCGGCATCGAGGCGCCCCTCGACGATACGACATGGGTGCCTGACGCAATGAGTTGTCCACAGGCGCCCACGGCGTCGGCGTCCCGTTGTCCACAGGCGGCGGTGCGCTCTCGCGACGACCTGCAATGATGTTGAAGCACGATCGCACCTGTTCGAATTTGTGAGGCCATGATGTTGGACATCGCCACGGACGGCCGGACCTGGCTTCTCACGGGCCCCCGGAGCAGCTACGCCCTGCGGCTCACCGAGAACGACGAGCTGCTGCACCTCCACTGGGGCCCGAGGATCACCCTCGCCGACGCCGAGGAGCTGGCCGCCCGCCAGGAGTTGCCCTACTGGCCTTTCGAAGCCCCCGTCGACGGCCACGAGGAGTACCCCGTCGAGGGCGGGCCCCGCTTCACCCGCCCCGCCCTCTCGGTCCGCACCGAGGAGCGGCGCGGCACCGAGTGGACCTTCCAGGAGTACGAGGCGGACGGTGACGAGCTGCGCCTGCGCTTCCTCGACGACGGTCTGCGGATCACGCTGCACTACCGGATGCGCGACGACGTCGTGGAGCGCTGGGTGACCCTCGCCAACGAGGGGACCACCGTGGAACTGCTGCGGGCCGACTCGGCGACCTGGACGCTGCCCCGCCGCGAGGAGAGCTGGCGCCTGTCCCAGCTGCACGGCCGGTGGGCGGCCGAGTCCCGGCTGGCGCGCGGTGGGCTGACCTACGGCGAGAAGGTCATCGGCAGTCGCCGCGGGCACACCGGACACCAGCACCTGCCCTGGGTCGCCCTCGACACCGACGCCACCGAGGAGCACGGCGAGGTCTACGGCTGCGCCCTCGGCTGGTCGGGCTCCTGGCGGATCGCCGTGGCCCAGCTCCCGGACGCGCGGGTGCAGATCACCGGCGGCGCCGGGTACGACGAGTCGGGCCTGCTGCGACTGGAGGCGGGCGAGACGTTCACCACTCCCGTCTTCGCCGGACTGTGGTCCGACGGCGGCCACGGCGGGGCGAGCCGCGCCTGGCACGCCTACCAGCGGGCGTACGTCATCCCGGACGCCGAGCGGGACCGTCCGGTGCTGTTCAACTCCTGGGAGGCCACCGAGTTCGACATCTCGGAGGAGCAGCAGCGGGCGCTCGCCGAGCGGGCGGCGGCCATCGGGGTCGAGCTGTTCGTGGTCGACGACGGCTGGTTCGGGGCGCGCACCAGCGACCGGGCCGGACTCGGCGACTGGACGCCCAACCCGGACCGCTTCCCCGAGGGGCTGAAGCCGCTCGCCGGCCAGGTGCACGCCCTCGGGATGCAGTTCGGCATCTGGGTGGAGCCCGAGATGGTCAACCCGGACAGCGAGCTGTACCGGGCGCACCCCGACTGGGCGCAGTTCCAACCGGGACGAAAGCGGACGGAACTGCGCAATCAGCTGGTGCTCAACCTCGCGCGGCAGGACGTCCAGGAGTACCTGTGGGAGAAGCTGGACACCCTGCTCTCCAGCGCCCCGATCGACTATGTGAAGTGGGACTTCAACCGCTGCTTCACGGACGCCGGCTGGCCCGGTGAGGAGTACCCGCAGAAGCTGTGGGTCGAGCACGTGCACGCCTACTACGCCCTGCTGGACCGGCTGCGCGCCGCTCACCCCGGCGTCGCCTTCGAGTCGTGCTCGGGCGGCGGCGGCCGGATCGACCTCGGGGTCATGTCGCGGACCGACCAGGTGTGGACCTCCGACAACACCGACCCGCTGGACCGGCTCGCCATCCAGCACGGGTTCAGCCACATCCACCCTGCGCGGGTCATGGCCGCCTGGGTCACCGACAGCCCGAACAACCAGCTCAACGGCCGGGTCAGCTCCCTGCGGTTCCGCTTCGTCAGCTCCATGGCGGGCGTGCTCGGCGTCGGCGGCGACCTCACGCAGTGGAGCGACGAGGAGCTGGCCGAGGCGCGGGAGTGGGTGGAGCTGTACAAGGAGATCAAGCCCGTGGTGCAGCGCGGCGACCTCTACCGGCTGCGCCCGCCGAGCGGAGGGCTGAGCGCCGTGCAGTACGTCCACGGCGACGAGGTGGTCGTCCTCGCCTGCCTCCAGGCCCAGCACTACGGCGAGCCGCTCCCGCCGCTCCGGCTGCGCGGCCTCGACCCCGCGGCAACCTATGAATGCCGCGAAACGGGCGAACTGCACCGAGGGGCGGTGCTGTTGCATCACGGCCTGCGGACGGGGCTGCGCGGCGACTTCGACGCGAAGGTTGTCCGCCTACGTCGTATGTGAGCGTTCTGCCCGAAATGAAACCGTTAATCCAACTAGCCCTGGAATAAAGACTACTGGGGCGTAGGTGCGTGAGCAGCGTCATATCCGTGACGCACTGTCGCCGCCATGTCCACGTAATTTTCACGCATTTCCAGGTCCGTTGGAATGGGATATCCGGCACCTGTTTACGGAGCGTAATCGGGATTCGTTGTATGGATCACGTAGGAAGACGCACAGGAAATCCCGATGGTTGTCTCTGTGGGGACAAGTCGCTTACGTTCACCCTCGATCCGGACGGACGCCCAATCCTGCCGCCGACCGGAGCCGCGTACCGACCCGATCCATGGCAGGAGCGGGGGACCCACAGGTAGTACCGCCTGTTCCGGTCTCCGGAACGGCTAGGGGTAAAGCCGGGCACAAGCCCGGCCGGACATCTCCAGTCCGCACCCGACAGCTCACCTCGCAGGCGCCGGAGAGGAATTCGCCATGCCCGCGAAGGGTAAGCACCGCCGTCCCAAGTCCCAGCGTCTCACCCGCTCCATCGCCGCCGCCGGAACCGGTGGCGCCGCGCTCGCACTGCCCCTGATGGGTGCCGCCGGTGCCCACGCCGCGACCCCCACGGCCGCCGTTTCCGGGGCTTCCGAGAAGACGATCACGGCCACCCCCGAGAAGGGTGCCGTCGAACAGGTCGCCGCCAAGAAGAAGGCGACGAAGACCTACACGGTGAAGGCCGGCGACTACCTCGCGAAGATCGCGGACGAGCAGGACGTCCGGGGCGGCTGGAAGCGGCTCTACTCGGACAACCGTTCCGTGATCGGCTCCGACCCCTCGCTCATCCACCCCGGTCTGAAGCTCACCATCGGCGGCAAGGCCGCGAAGGCCGGGCTGTCGCAGTCGTCGACGAAGGCCCCGTCGACGCAGCCGTCCAAGCCCTCCGAGGCGTCAAAGACCTCCGCGTCCGCGACGAAGGAGGTGGCCGACACGTCTGCGGGTCAGGCCGCTCCGGCGAACAACTCCGGCTTCACCCTGCCCATCGAGGGCGCGACCATCGGCACGGCGTACAAGACCGCCGGCAGCATGTGGTCCAGCGGCTACCACACCGGTGTCGACTTCGTGGCCCCGACCGGCACGAGTCTCAAGGCCGTGGGCGCGGGCACCGTCGTCTCCGCCGGCTGGGGCGGCGCCTACGGCAACCAGGTCGTCATCAAGCTCGCCGACGGCTACTACGCCCAGTACGCCCACCTCTCCTCGATCGGCGTCTCCGCGGGCCAGTCCGTGAGCGGCGGCCAGCAGATCGGGCTGTCGGGCGCGACCGGCAATGTCACCGGCCCGCACCTGCACTTCGAGATGCGTACGACCCCCGACTACGGCTCGGACATCGACCCGCTGGCCTACCTCCGGTCGAAGGGCGTCACCGTCTGACGTCTTTGACGTGTCTGACCTCTCTGACGCGTCGCCGTTGGCCGAGTGAGTGCCGGCGAGGGCCGGACCCCGATCCCCGGGGTCCGGCCTTTGTCGTGCCTGGGGTCGGGTGGGGGCCTGCCGCCGCCGGATCGCGATCCGGACGTT
>NZ_LIRK01000271.1 GCF_001419765.1 Streptomyces torulosus | reverse complement strand
TGTGACGGGTGGTTGGTCGTTGTTTGAGAACTGCACAGTGGACGCGAGCATCTGTGGCCAAGTTTTTAAGGGCGCACGGTGGATGCCTTGGCACCAGGAACCGATGAAGGACGTGGGAGGCCACGATAGTCCCCGGGGAGTCGTCAACCAGGCTTTGATCCGGGGGTTTCCGAATGGGGAAACCCGGCAGTCGTCATGGGCTGTCACCCTTGCCTGAACACATAGGGCAAGTGGAGGGAACGCGGGGAAGTGAAACATCTCAGTACCCGCAGGAAGAGAAAACAACCGTGATTCCGGGAGTAGTGGCGAGCGAAACCGGATGAGGCCAAACCGTATGCGTGTGAGACCCGGCAGGGGTTGCGTATACGGGGTTGTGGGATCTCTCTTTCACAGTCTGCCGGCTGTGAGGCGAGTCAGAAACCGTTGATGTAGGCGAAGGACATGCGAAAGGTCCGGCGTAGAGGGTAAGACCCCCGTAGCTGAAACATTGACGGCTCGTTTGAGAGACACCCAAGTAGCACGGGGCCCGAGAAATCCCGTGTGAATCTGGCGGGACCACCCGCTAAGCCTAAATATTCCCTGGTGACCGATAGCGGATAGTACCGTGAGGGAATGGTGAAAAGTACCCCGGGAGGGGAGTGAAATAGTACCTGAAACCGTGTGCCTACAAGCCGTGGGAGCGTCGCGTTGAGTACTTGTGCTCAACGTCGTGACTGCGTGCCTTTTGAAGAATGAGCCTGCGAGTTTGCGGTGTGTTGCGAGGTTAACCCGTGTGGGGAAGCCGTAGCGAAAGCGAGTCCGAACAGGGCGATTCAGTAGCGCGCTCAAGACCCGAAGCGGAGTGATCTAGCCATGGGCAGGTTGAAGCGGAGGTAAGACTTCGTGGAGGACCGAACCCACCAGGGTTGAAAACCTGGGGGATGACCTGTGGTTAGGGGTGAAAGGCCAATCAAACTCCGTGATAGCTGGTTCTCCCCGAAATGCATTTAGGTGCAGCGTCGTGTGTTTCTTGCCGGAGGTAGAGCACTGGATAGGCGATGGGCCCTACCGGGTTACTGACCTTAGCCAAACTCCGAATGCCGGTAAGTGAGAGCGCGGCAGTGAGACTGTGGGGGATAAGCTCCATGGTCGAGAGGGAAACAGCCCAGAGCATCGACTAAGGCCCCTAAGCGTACGCTAAGTGGGAAAGGATGTGGAGTCGCAGAGACAACCAGGAGGTTGGCTTAGAAGCAGCCACCCTTGAAAGAGTGCGTAATAGCTCACTGGTCTAGTGATTCCGCGCCGACAATGTAGCGGGGCTCAAGCGTACCGCCGAAGTCGTGTCATTGCGATATGTACCCCCAACGGGGATCGTGATGGGTAGGGGAGCGTCGTGTGCCGGGTGAAGCAGCCGCGGAAGCGAGTTGTGGACGGTTCACGAGTGAGAATGCAGGCATGAGTAGCGATACAAACGTGAGAAACGTTTGCGCCGATTGACCAAGGGTTCCTGGGTCAAGCTGATCTGCCCAGGGTAAGTCGGGACCTAAGGCGAGGCCGACAGGCGTAGTCGATGGATAACCGGTTGATATTCCGGTACCCGCTGTGAAGCGTCAAACATCGAACCAGGCGATGCTAAGTCCGTGAAGCCGCCCCGGAGCCTTCGGGCAAAGGGGAGTGGTGGAGCCGACGAACCAGACTTGCAGTAGGTGAGTGATGGGGTGACGCAGGAAGGTAGTCCATCCCGGGCGGTGGTTGTCCCGGGGTAAGGGTGTAGGACGTCAGGTAGGTAAATCCGCCTGGCAATAGTCTGAGACCTGATGCCGAGCCGATTGTGGTGAAGTGGATGATCCTATGCTGTCGAGAAAAGCCTCTAGCGAGTTTCATGGCGGCCCGTACCCTAAACCGACTCAGGTGGTCTGGTAGAGAATACCGAGGCGTTCGGGTGAACTATGGTTAAGGAACTCGGCAAAATGCCCCCGTAACTTCGGGAGAAGGGGGGCCACGCTCGGTGATCCGATTTACTCGGTGAGCTGGGGGTGGCCGCAGAGACCAGCGAGAAGCGACTGTTTACTAAAAACACAGGTCCGTGCGAAGCCGTAAGGCGATGTATACGGACTGACGCCTGCCCGGTGCTGGAACGTTAAGGGGACCGGTTAGCTCACTTTCGGGTGGGCGAAGCTGAGAACTTAAGCGCCAGTAAACGGCGGTGGTAACTATAACCATCCTAAGGTAGCGAAATTCCTTGTCGGGTAAGTTCCGACCTGCACGAATGGCGTAACGACTTCTCGACTGTCTCAACCATAGGCCCGGTGAAATTGCACTACGAGTAAAGATGCTCGTTTCGCGCAGCAGGACGGAAAGACCCCGGGACCTTTACTACAGTTTGATATTGGTGTTCGGTTCGGCTTGTGTAGGATAGCTGGGAGACTGTGAAGCTCATACGCCAGTATGGGTGGAGTCGTCGTTGAAATACCAGTCTGGTCGTGCTGGATGTCTAACCCGGGTCCGTGATCCGGATCGGGGACAGTGTCTGATGGGTAGTTTAACTGGGGCGGTTGCCTCCTAAAGGGTAACGGAGGCGCCCAAAGGTTCCCTCAGCCTGGTTGGCAATCAGGTGGTGAGTGTAAGTGCACAAGGGAGCTTGACTGTGAGACCGACGGGTCGAGCAGGGACGAAAGTCGGGACTAGTGATCCGGCGGTGGCTTGTGGAAGCGCCGTCGCTCAACGGATAAAAGGTACCCCGGGGATAACAGGCTGATCTTCCCCAAGAGTCCATATCGACGGGATGGTTTGGCACCTCGATGTCGGCTCGTCGCATCCTGGGGCTGGAGTCGGTCCCAAGGGTTGGGCTGTTCGCCCATTAAAGCGGTACGCGAGCTGGGTTTAGAACGTCGTGAGACAGTTCGGTCCCTATCCGCTGTGCGCGTAGGAGTCTTGAGAAGGGCTGTCCCTAGTACGAGAGGACCGGGACGGACGAACCTCTGGTGTGCCAGTTGTTCTGCCAAGGGCATGGCTGGTTGGCTACGTTCGGGAGGGATAACCGCTGAAAGCATCTAAGCGGGAAGCCTGCTTCGAGATGAGGACTCCCACCTCTATAAGAGGGTAAGGCTCCCAGTAGACGACTGGGTTGATAGGCCGGATCTGGAAGCACGGTAACGTGTGGAGGTGACCGGTACTAATAGGCCGAGGGCTTGTCCTCAGTTGCTCGCGTCCACTGTGT
>NZ_LIRK01000270.1 GCF_001419765.1 Streptomyces torulosus | reverse complement strand
CCACCAGCACGAGCACCGCCAGCGGCGCGCACCGCGCCCCCGGCCCCGCGGGCACCGCCCGTCGAGCCGTCCGCCTCGGCGATCCTGCGCTTCGCGCCCGTCAGCAGCCGGCCGCTGATGCCGACCAGCAGCTCGGCGAGCATCGCGTCCTTGCCGGCGAAGTGGCGGTAGAGGCCGGGGCCGCTGATGCCGACGGCGGCGCCTATCTCGTCGACGCCGACACCGTGGAAGCCGCGCTCGGCGAACAGCCGGGCGGCCTCCTTGAGGATCTGCTCGCGGCGGGTGGGGGCGTCGGTTCTGGTGGCCATGGAGCCAATTCTAGACAGGGAGGTTAGCGGTCGTTAACCTGGAGGAAATGCGTTAACGCTCATTAACAAAGGTGAGGGGACCGCACGATGGACCAGGCACCGGAGCTCGCGACCGCGGTGGACCCCGCGGCGGAGTCGTTTCGGGCCAATGAGGCCGCGCACCGCGCCCTCGGCGAGGAGCTGCGCGCCCGGCTGGCCGCCGCCCGCCTCGGCGGCGGCGAGAGGGCGCGCGCCCGGCACACCGCCCGCGGCAAGCTGCTGCCGAGGGACCGGGTCGACACCCTCCTGGACCCGGGCTCGCCCTTCCTGGAGCTGGCCCCCCTCGCCGCCGACGGCATGTACGACGGGCAGGCGCCGGCGGCCGGGGTGATCGCCGGGATCGGCAGGGTCAGCGGCCGCGAGTGCGTGATCGTGGCCAACGACGCCACCGTCAAGGGCGGCACGTACTACCCGATGACGGTGAAGAAGCACCTGAGGGCCCAGGAGGTGGCGCTGGAGAACCGCCTCCCCTGTCTCTATCTCGTCGACTCCGGCGGCGCCTTCCTGCCGATGCAGGACGAGGTCTTCCCCGACCGCGAGCACTTCGGCCGGATCTTCTACAACCAGGCCCGGATGTCGGGCGCGGGCATCCCGCAGATCGCGGCCGTCCTCGGCTCGTGCACGGCGGGCGGCGCGTACGTCCCGGCGATGAGCGACGAGGCCGTGATCGTCCGCAACCAGGGGACGATCTTCCTCGGCGGCCCCCCGCTGGTGAAGGCCGCGACCGGTGAGGTCGTCACCGCGGAGGAGCTGGGCGGCGGCGAGGTGCACTCCCGGGTCTCCGGTGTCACCGACCACCTCGCCGAGGACGACGCGCACGCCCTGCGGATCGTGCGGACCATCGTCTCCACACTGCCTTCGCGGGGCCCGCTCCCCTGGTCGGTGGAGCCGGCGGTCGAGCCCAAGGTGGACCCGTACACGCTGTACGGGGCGGTGCCGGTCGACTCGCGCACCCCGTACGACGTACGGGAGGTCATCGCGCGCGTGGTCGACGGCTCGCGTTTCGCCGAGTTCAAGGCGGAGTTCGGGCAGACCCTCGTCACCGGCTTCGCCCGGATCCATGGCCACCCGGTGGGGATCGTCGCCAACAACGGCATCCTGTTCTCGGAGTCGGCCCAGAAGGGTGCCCACTTCATCGAGCTGTGCGACCAGCGCGGCATCCCGCTGGTGTTCCTGCAGAACATCTCCGGCTTCATGGTCGGCCGGGACTACGAGGCCGGCGGCATCGCCAAGCACGGCGCCAAGATGGTGACGGCGGTGGCCTGCACCCGCGTCCCCAAGCTGACGGTCGTGGTCGGCGGCTCGTACGGCGCGGGCAACTACTCGATGTGCGGCCGGGCGTACTCGCCGCGCTTTCTGTGGATGTGGCCCAACGCCAAGATCTCGGTGATGGGCGGCGAGCAGGCCGCGTCCGTCCTCGCGACCGTGAAGCGGGACCAGCTGGAGGCGCGGGGCGAGCAGTGGCCTCTGGAGGACGAGGAGTCCTTCAAGGACCCGATCCGCGCCCAGTACGAGCGCCAGGGGAACGCCTACTACGCCACCGCCCGCCTCTGGGACGACGGCGTGATCGATCCGCTGGACACCCGCCAGGTCCTGGGCCTCGCCCTGACCGCCTGCGCCAACGCGCCCCTGGGTGACCCCCAGTTCGGCGTCTTCCGGATGTGAGGGGGCTGTGAACGTGAGCATGTTCGACACGGTGCTGGTGGCCAACCGCGGCGAGATCGCCGTCCGCGTCATCCGCACCCTCCGCGCCCTCGGCGTCCGCTCGGTCGCCGTGTACTCCGACGCGGACGCCGACGCCCGGCACGTACGGGAGGCCGACACGGCGGTACGGATCGGTCCGGCGCCGGCGGCGGAGAGCTATCTGTCGGTCGAGCGCCTGCTGGAGGCGGCGGCCCGCACGGGCGCGCGGGCGGTGCACCCGGGGTACGGCTTCCTCGCGGAGAACGCCGGGTTCGCGCGGGCGTGCGCGGAGGCGGGGCTCGTCTTCATCGGGCCGCCCGCCGACGCCATCTCCCTCATGGGCGACAAGATCCGCGCCAAGGAGACGGTCCGGGCGGCCGGGGTGCCGGTGGTCCCCGGCTCCAGCGGCAGCGGTCTGACCGACGCCCAGCTCGCCGACGCGGCGCGGGAGATCGGGATGCCGGTGCTGCTGAAGCCCAGCGCGGGCGGCGGCGGCAAGGGCATGCGGCTGGTGCGGGACGAGGCGGCGCTGGCCGACGAGATCGCCGCCGCCCGCCGTGAGGCCCGCGCCTCCTTCGGTGACGACACCCTCCTCGTGGAGCGGTGGATCGACCGCCCCCGGCACATCGAGATCCAGGTCCTGGCCGACAACCACGGGCACGTCATCCACCTCGGCGAGCGCGAGTGCTCCCTCCAGCGCCGCCACCAGAAGGTCATCGAGGAGGCGCCCAGCGTCCTGCTCGACGAGGCCACCCGTGCCGCGATGGGCGAGGCGGCGGTCCAGGCGGCCCGCTCCTGCGGCTACTCCGGCGCGGGCACGGTCGAGTTCATCGTCCCCGGCGGCGACCCGTCGTCGTACTACTTCATGGAGATGAACACCCGCCTCCAGGTGGAGCACCCGGTGACCGAGCTGGTCACGGGCGTCGACCTGGTGGAGTGGCAGCTGCGGGTCGCGGCGGGCGAGCGGCTGGCCCTCACGCAGGACGACATCCGGCTGACGGGCCACGCCGTCGAGGCCCGGATCTGCGCCGAGGACCCCTCGCGCGGCTTCCTGCCCTCCGGCGGCACGATCCTGAGGCTGCGCGAACCGCAGGGCGACGGCGTCCGCACGGACTCCGGCCTCACCGAGGGCACGGAGGTCGGCTCGCTGTACGACCCGATGCTCTCCAAGGTCATCGCGTACGGCCCCGACCGGCCCACCGCGCTGCGCCGGCTCCGGGCCGCCCTCGCCGGGACGGTCACCCTGGGCGTCCAGACGAACGCCGGGTTCCTGCGCCGGCTGCTGGCGCATCCGGCGGTGGTCGCGGGCGACCTGGACACGGGCCTGGTCGAGCGAGAGGTCGACGGGCTCGTACCGGAGGGGGTGCCCGAGGCCGTGTACGAGGCGGCGGCCGCGGTGCGGCTCGACGGGCTGACGCCCCGGGGCGAGGGCTGGACGGACCCCTTCTCGGTGCCGAACGGCTGGCGCCTGGGCGGTGAGACCGTTCCCCCGGCATTCGACCTGCGGGTGCCGGGCCTCGAACCCGTCACCCGTCGCCCGCCGGCCACCCACACCGTCACCGACGACCGGGTCTCCGTGACCCTGGACGGCGTCCGTCACACCTTCCACCGGGCCGCCGACTGGCTCGGCGGGGACGGCGACGCCTGGCATGTACGGGACCACGACCCGGTGGCCGCCGCCCTGACCGGCGCGGTCCACGGGGGCGCGGACTCGCTGACGGCGCCGATGCCCGGCACGGTCACCGTGGTGAAGGTGGCCGTCGGGGACGAGGTGAGCGCCGGTCAGAGTCTGCTGGTGGTGGAGGCGATGAAGATGGAGCACGTCATCGCCGCACCGCACGCCGGGACCGTCACCGAGCTGGACGTGGCGCCGGGCACGACCGTCGCCATGGACCAGGTGCTGGCGGTCGTCGCCCCGCACGAGCAGGACGAGGAGGCCGCGCGATGACCTCACCGGACAGCACGGCGGCGACCGCGGAGGGTTCCGCCCTCGGCCTGCCGATGACCGTGCCCGCCCCGGCCGCCGACGGGCTCCCGGCGCGGGTCCGCATCCACGAGGTGGGCGCCCGTGACGGCCTGCAGAACGAGAAGGCGACCGTCCCGACGGAGGTGAAGGCGGAGTTCGTCCGCCGCCTGGCCGACGCGGGGCTGACGACGATCGAGGCGACGAGCTTCGTGCACCCCAAGTGGGTGCCGCAGCTCGCCGACGCCGAGGCGCTGTTCCCGCGGGTCGCCGATCTGCCGGTGGACCTGCCGGTCCTGGTGCCCAACGAGCGCGGTCTCGACCGGGCCCTGACGCTGGGCGCCCGCCGGGTGGCCGTCTTCGCCAGCGCCACCGAGTCCTTCGCCAAGGCCAACCTCAACCGCACGGTCGACGAGGCGCTGGCCATGTTCGACCCGGTGGTGACCCGGGCGAAGGCCGACGGGGTGCATGTGCGGGGCTATCTCTCCATGTGCTTCGGCGACCCCTGGGAGGGTCCGGTGCCGGTCCCGCAGGTCGTCCGGGTCTGCCGGGCCCTGCTCGACATGGGCTGCGACGAGCTGAGCCTCGGCGACACCATCGGCGTCGCCACGCCGGGCCATGTGCAGGCGCTGCTCACCGCACTGAACGAGGCGGGGGTACCGACGTCGGCCCTCGGTGTCCACTTCCACGACACCTACGGCCAGGCCCTCGCCAACACCCTCGCGGCGCTGCGGCACGGCGTCACGACCGTCGACGCCTCCGCGGGCGGCCTCGGCGGCTGCCCCTACGCCAGGAGCGCCACTGGCAACCTCGCCACGGAGGACCTCGTGTGGATGCTGCGGGGCCTCGGCATCGACACCGGCGTCGACCTCGGCCGTCTCGTCGCCACCAGCGCGTGGATGGCCGACCACCTGGGCCGACCCAGCCCGTCCCGCACCGTACGAGCCCTCTCCCACAAGGAGCAGTGAGTTTTCATGGACCACCACCTCTCTCCCGAACTGGAAGAACTCCGCCGTACGGTCGAGGAGTTCGCGCACGAGGTCGTCGCACCGAAGATCGGCGACTTCTACGAGCGCCATGAGTTCCCGTACGAGATCGTGCGCGAGATGGGCCGCATGGGCCTGTTCGGGCTGCCGTTCCCGGAGGAGTACGGCGGTATGGGCGGCGACTACCTGGCGCTCGGTATCGCCCTGGAGGAGCTGGCGCGGGTCGACTCGTCCGTGGCCATCACCCTGGAAGCGGGGGTCTCCCTGGGCGCCATGCCGATCCATCTGTTCGGCACGACGGCCCAGAAGGAGGAGTGGCTGCCGCGGCTGTGCTCCGGGGAGATCCTGGGCGCGTTCGGCCTCACCGAGCCGGACGGCGGCTCGGACGCGGGCGCGACCCGTACGACGGCCCGGCTGGACGAGGAGACCAACGAGTGGGTGATCAACGGCAGCAAGTGCTTCATCACCAACTCCGGCACCGACATCACGGGCCTCGTCACGGTCACGGCGGTGACCGGCCGCACTCCGGAGGGCAAGCCGCTGATCTCCTCCATCATCGTCCCGTCCGGCACCCCGGGCTTCACGGTGGCGGCCCCCTACTCCAAGGTCGGCTGGAACGCCTCCGACACCCGTGAGCTGTCCTTCTCCGACGTCCGGGTCCCCGCGGAGAACCTCCTCGGCGAACTCGGCCGCGGCTACGCGCAGTTCCTGCGCATCCTCGACGAGGGCCGGATCGCCATCTCGGCGCTCGCCACGGGGCTCGCCCAGGGCTGTGTCGACGAGTCGGTGAAGTACGCCAAGGAGCGCCATGCCTTCGGCCGGCCGATCGGCTCCAACCAGGCGATCCAGTTCAAGATCGCCGACATGGAGATGAAGGCCCACACGGCCCGCCTCGCGTGGCGGGACGCGGCCTCACGGCTGGTCGCCGGGGAGCCCTTCAAGAAGGAGGCGGCGCTGGCGAAGCTGTACTCGTCCACGGTCGCCGTGGACAACGCCCGCGACGCCACGCAGATCCACGGCGGCTACGGCTTCATGAACGAGTACCCGGTGGCCCGTATGTGGCGCGACTCCAAGATCCTGGAGATCGGCGAGGGCACGAGCGAGGTCCAGCGCATGCTGATCGCCCGCGAGTTGGGGCTCGTGGGCTGAGACCGCCGTACCGAGGGGGCCGGATTCGTTCCTACGGATCCGGCCTTCTGACGTGCGGGGGCGGTTCGGCGGTCACGGGGGTCCTCCCCAACAGGCTGGTGATGGGCTGCGGTTGAGCCTCGTATACCGCCGGTCACCCCACTCGACGGGACCTTCACAAAGGCGACACGGAGGGTCGGTTCACACCCCTTCAATGCCTGGTAAACCTGCTGAACCTTCGATTCACAGGAAACGCAAAGATTGACGTACACCCGGACGCGGTACCCCCACAGCAGACCCCACCCCCTGGACAAGAAGTGAGGTTAGGCTAACCTACCTTCGAACTCACCCTCGGGCGGCACTCCGCCCCGTTCGAAAGTAGCCATACTCATGCCCAACGCCAGAGCCGCTCACCTCACCCGCCGTGGCATCCTCGCCGCCGGTGGCGCACTCGGTCTCGGTGCCGTGCTCGCCGCCTGCGGAGACGACAAGGCGAGCAGCGGCGCCGGCTCCGGCAAGGAGACGGCTGCCGCCAAGTCGGGCCCCTGGACCTTCAAGGACGACCGCGACGAGACCGTCGAGCTCGACAAGACCCCGGCGAACATCGTCGCGTTCGTGGGTGTCGCCGCCGCGCTGCACGACTACGGCATCGGCGTGAAGGGGGTCTTCGGCCCGACCAAGCTGCAGAACGGCAAGGCCGACGTCCAGGCCGGCGACCTCGACATCAGCAAGGTCACCGTCATCGGCAACGTCTGGGACGAGTTCAGCGTCGAGAAGTACGCGGCCCTCTCCCCCGACGTCCTCATCACCACGATGTTCGACGACGCGGGCACCCTCTGGTACGTGCCCGATGCGTCCAAGGACGAGATCGCCAAGCTCGCCCCGAGCGTCGGCATCTCCGTGTACGACCGCCAGATGACCGAGCCGCTCCAGCGGGTCTACGAGCTCGCCGAGTCGCTCGGCGCGGACGTCACGTCGAAGAAGGTCACCGCGGCGAAGAAGCGGTTCGAGGACGCCGCCGCCCGGCTGCGCGCGGCCACCAAGGCCAAGCCCGACATCAAGGTGCTGGCCGGTTCCGCCAGCCAGGACATCTTCTACGTGTCCGGCTCGAACCTCTCCATCGACCTGGAGTACTTCAAGGCCCTCGGCGTGAACTTCGTCGAGCCGAGCGCCGAGGCCCTCAAGGCCAGCGGCGGCTGGTTCGAGAACCTCAGCTGGGAGAACGTCGACAAGTACGACGCGGACGTCATCATCATGGACAACCGCACGTCGGCGATCCAGCCGGACGCGATCGAAGAGGCGACCTGGAAGAAGCTGCCCGCGGTCAAGGCCGGTCAGGTCATCGGGCGCAACCCCGAGCCGATCCTGTCCTACGACAAGTGCGCGCCGCTCCTGGAGGAGCTGGCCGAGGCGATCGAAAAGGCGAAGAAGGTCCGCTGAGGCCCTGACCGTGGGTGAACCGCGCGTCGGCTGTGGCTGGTCGCGCACACGCGGCGGCGCCGCACATGTCGACGCCCCGCGCCCCTGAAAAAGCAGGGGCTGCGCCCCGTGCTTTTTCAGCGGCCCGCAGGGGCCGTTGCCTTTAGGGGCGCGGGGAACTGCGCGGCCAGCCCCCACGCACCCGCACCCGCCAAAAAGCACCCGCACCCCCGAGCCACTAGGCGCCCGGCACCGCAGTCAGCCCCTCCCTCACCGCCGTCAGGTCCTGGTCCGACGCCAGGCCCGCGTGGTAGAGCCGGATCTCCGTCGCCCCCAGTTCGGCCGCCCGCCGGGCATCCGCGCCCAGGGTTCCGGGGCTGCCGCCCATCCCGGACACGACGCCGAAGTTGGCGGCCAGCACCGCCCCCTCCGCGCCCGCTTCCCCGCGCGCCTGCGCGAACGCGGGAAGCAGTCCCGGTCCGCCCCCGCACGGCACGACGACGCCGTCGGCCACGCCCAGGATGTGCGCGGGGTCGACGCCGGCGTTGGCCCCGCAGTGGTAGGTCACGGGGTCCGCGTGCAGCAGTACCTGGAACCCCTCGGGCGCGGCGGCCCGTACCGCCGTGACGGCGGCCTCCTGGAGGGAGCGGGCGACGGCGTCGCGCCACACCCGGGTCCCCGCCGCCCACTCCGCGCCGAGGAGCTTCTCGACCGCCGGCCACCCCTCGTCGACCGGCTCGCCCCGCCACAGCGGTTCCAGCGCGTCCCGGACGGCCGCGGCCAGCGCGTCCGGGTCCAGTCCGGCGTCGGCGTACCCGTCCCGGCAGGTGGGGCAGAAGCAGAGCGCCATCAGGTACTGCCCGGCGTCCCCGAGCGCGACCCCGCCCGTCTTGTCGTGGGCGTGCAGGTGCTGGAAGCCGTACCAGCCGAGGGACTCCAGTTCGGTGCCGCGCGCGCCCGGCCGTGCCGCGGCCTCCGCGGCCAGGTCGACGAGGTACTCGCGGGTCTCCGGCTGGGCGATGCACGGCGCCCACGGGTAGCGGTCACCGTACGCGTTGATGACGGAGGTCGACGGGTGTTCCGCGCCGAGCCGGGAGTTGTGGGCGAGGACCACCCAGGTGTGCACCTCCAGACCGGCGGCCTCCAGCGCCCCGGCGGCCTCTCCGAACGCGTCGCCGGGCGCCCACTCCCCCGCCGGGTACGGTCGCAGGGTCCGCCCCCGCCAGCGCTCGCCCGGCGGGTACAGCACGGCCGCGTGCTCGGCGGTGACGACGCGGCGCCGGGGGTGGCGCGGGGTGAGCGCGCGGGTGGAGTGGTAGGCGGAGGCGAGCGTCACCTGCCGCACACCGAGTTCCGCGATGCGCTCCGCGGCGGCCGGATCCCCGTTGACGTCCCACGGGTAGACGAACGTAGACGCCTTCACTTGCCCTCCCGGCACTCCTCCAGCAGCGCGTATCCGCGCTCGATCAACTGGCCCAGCTGTTTGACGTGTTCCTCGGCCGGCTCGTGCAGCGGCGGCCGTACCTCTCCCACGTCCAGCCCCCGTAGCCGTACCCCGGCCTTCACCAGTGACACGGCATAGCCGCGTCCTTTGGCCCGCAGGTCGACGAAGGGGCGGTAGAAACCGTCCAGGAGCCGTCGCACGGTCGGGTCGTCGCCCGTGTCGAGCGCCCGGTGGAACGCCTGGGCGATCTCCGGGGCGAAGCAGAAGACGGCCGACGAGTACAGGGTGACGCCGACGCCGCGGTAGGCGGGCTGCGTCAGTTCGGCGGTCGGCAGTCCGTTGAAGTAGAGGAAGTCGCCCGGTGCCTCGCCGCGCACCGTGCTCACGATGCGCTGCATCAGATCGAGGTCGCCGACGCCGTCCTTGAGGCCGACGACGCCCTCGGTGCGGGCGAGTTCGACGACCGTCCCGGGGGTGAGAACGGCGTTGTCGCGCTGGTAGACGATCACGGGGAGCGGGGTCGCGGCGGCCAGCCGGCGGTAGTGCCGCAGGAGCCCTTCCTGGGCGGCGACGACGAGGTAGGGCGGCAGGGCGAGCAGTCCGTCGGCACCGGCGTCGGCGGCGAGCCGCGCGTAGCGCTCGGCCAGCGCGGTGCCGTACCCGGTGCCGGCGACGACGGGCACCCGCCCGGCGGTCTCGGTCACCGCCGCCCGGACGCACTCCTGGAACTCCTCGGGGGTGAGCGCGTGGAACTCGCCGGTCCCGCAGCAGGCGAAGACGGCGGCGGCCCCGGCCTCGACACCCCGGCGCACATGCGCGCGACAGGCGTCGAGGTCGATCCGGCCGTCCGGGCCGTACGCCGTGACGGGGAAGAACAGCGGCCCGGTGGGGACACGGAGTCGAGCGGCGAGCGAGGCTGACGTCACGGGCTCTCCCAAGTCCATGCCACTGATCAGTGTCTATATTTCTGAACGATGTCACGCTAGGGCGCCCCCGCCGGGCCGGTCAAGGTCGCCAACCCGCGCCGCACCAGCCGATTCACCCGTCCGGCACACGCCGACGGCACACTTGACGCACGGGACCCACGCTCCCTAGCGTGTCTACGAATGTGAATGCTGGACGCCCATATGCACGAATGGCGAGGCAAGGAGATCCGAGGATGCCCGCTCCCCGCACCGTTCTGCTCACCGGCGCCGCCGGTGGTCTCGGCACCCTGATGCGGGAGCTCCTCCCGGCGTACGGCTACGAGCTGCGCCTGCTCGATCTGCTCCCCGTCGACGGCGAGCCGGACGCGATCGCCGCCGACCTCGCCGACAAGGAGGCCCTGCGGGAGGCCGTACGGGGCGTCGACGCGATCATCCACCTCGCGGGCATCTCCCTGGAAGCCCCCTTCGAGAAGATCCTCCGGGCCAACATCGAGGGCACCTACCACCTGTACGAGGCCGCCCGCCAGGAGGGCGTCCCGCGCATCGTCTTCGCCTCCTCCAACCACGCCGTCGGCTTCACTCCCCGCCCGCGGGGCGACGCGCCCCTCGACCCGGGCGCGCTGATCCCCATCGACACCCCGCGCCGCCCCGACACCTTCTACGGCCTGTCCAAGTCCTTCGGCGAGGACCTCGCCCAGTTCTACTGGGACAAGTACGGCCTGGAGACGGTGTCCGTGCGGATCGGCTCCTGCTTCCCCGAGCCGACCAGCGTGCGCATGCTCTCGGTGTGGATGAGCCCGGCCGACGGCGCCCGCCTCTTCCACGCGGCCCTGACCGCCGAGGACGTCGGCCACACCGTGGTCTACGGCTCCTCCGCCAACACCCGCCTGTGGTGGGACCTGACCACCGCCCGCGCCCTGGGCTACGAACCGCGGGACGACTCCGAGCCGTACGCCGAGAAACTCATCGCCGAGCAGGGCGAACTCGACCCCGACAACGAGGCGCACGCCTGCCTGGGCGGCCACTTCGTGAACAAGCCGCCGATCTGGCCGCACTGACCGGGCGACGGCCGGCCTTCCGGCCGTCGGCGCGTCCACGGGGGCCACGAGCGCCCGTCGTACGGAAACGAGGGCCGTGCGGCGGACGAGAGCAGCGGGCGGGCACCGAACGGGCCCGCCCGCTGCCGTATTCGGGCACGCCCGCTGCCCGATCTCCCCTCCGCCCCAGGTCCCCGACGGGCGGCCGCCGCCGAAACGGGCAGGGACGGGCATCATCGGGCGCGCAACAAGCCTGGTCAGCGCCACGCACCCGCTGTAGAACTGGCACCGAGGCCCCGAACGGGCCCGAACGGGCAGTGCGACGGCGAGGGAGAGCGGGTGTCGGCCATGAGCGCGGAGGAGAGGCAGCGCGAGATCGTCAGGGCCGCCCGCCGCACGGGCTCCGTCGACGTCGCCGAACTCGCCGCCGACCTGGGCGTGGCGAAGGAGACCGTACGGCGTGATCTGCGCGCCCTGGAGGAGCACGGGCTCGTCCGGCGCACGCACGGCGGCGCGTATCCCGTGGAGAGCGCCGGGTTCGAGACGACGCTCGCCTTCCGTGCCACCAGTCACGTCCCCGAGAAGCGCCGGATCGCCGCCGCGGCGGCCGAGTTGCTGGGGGACGCGGAGACGGTCTTCGTCGACGAGGGCTTCACCCCGCAGCTCATCGCCGAGGCCCTCCCCCGCGACCGGCCGCTGACCGTGGTCACCGCCTCCCTCGCCACCGCGGGCGCGCTCGCCGAGGCCGGCAACACGACCGTGCTGCTGCTCGGCGGCCGGGTGCGGCCCGGCACCCTCGCCACCGTCGACCACTGGACGACGAAGATGCTCGCCGGCTTCGTCGTCGACCTGGCCTACATCGGCGCCAACGGCATCACCCGCGACCACGGGCTCACCACCCCCGACCCGGCCGTCAGCGAGGTCAAGGCCCAGGCCGTCCGCGCCTCCCGGCGCACCGTCTTCACGGGCGTCCACACCAAGTTCGGCGCGGTCAGCTTCTGCCGGTTCGCCGAGGTGGGCGACCTGGACGCGATCGTCACGAGCACCTCCCTGCCCACGGCGGAGGCCCACCGCTACGCCCTGCTGGGCCCCCAGGTCATCCGCGTCTGACACCCCTCCCCGACCGATTCCCCGGCCCCTCCACACCTCCACGCATCCCTTATCTCCGGTTATGCCCCTCCGTCTCTCCCCTACGTCCAGGAGCGATCACATGCGAACCCCGAGCCGACGGAGGCCGCGCGCAGCACTCGCCGCGGTCGCCGCAGGGACGCTGCTCGCCCCGCTTCTCTCCGGTTGCTGGACCGGAGCGGGCGGGGCGGGATCCGGCGGCGACGCGATCAACGTGCTGATGGTCAACAACCCGCAGATGCAGGAGCTGCGGAAGCTCACGGCCGCGCACTTCACGAAAAGGACCGGCATCGAGGTGAACTTCACCGTCCTGCCGGAGAACGACGTCCGCGACAAGATCAGCCAGGACTTCGCCAACCAGGCCGGCCAGTACGACGTGGCGACCCTGAGCAACTACGAGATACCGATCTACGCCAGGAACGGCTGGCTGGAGGCGATGGACCCGTACGTCGCCGAGGACCGCGCGTTCGACCAGCGGGACATCCTCAAGCCGATGCGCCAGTCCCTGACGGGCGACGACGGAAAGCTCTACGGGCAGCCCTTCTACGGCGAGTCGTCCTTCCTGATGTACCGCAAGGACGTGTTCGCCGAGCAGGGGCTCACCATGCCGGAGCGCCCCACCTGGCGGCAGGTCGCCGACCTCGCGGCGAAGGCGGACGGCGCCGAACCCGGCATGAAGGGCATCTGTCTGCGCGGTCTGCCCGGCTGGGGCGAGGTCATGGCCCCCCTGACCACGGTCGTGAACACCTTCGGCGGCACCTGGTTCGACAAGGACTGGAAGGCGCGCCTGGACTCCCCCGAGTTCGAGCGGGCCACCCGGTTCTACGTCGACCTCGTCCGCGAGCACGGCGAGTCCGGCGCCGCCCAGTCCGGCTTCGCCGAGTGCCTGAACAACATGACCCAGGGCAAGGTCGCCATGTGGTACGACGCCACCTCCGCCGCCGGTTCCCTGGAGGCGGACGACTCCCCCGTGAAGGGGGACATCGGCTACGTACCGGCGCCGGTCGAGCGGACCGCGTCCTCCGGCTGGCTCTACACCTGGGCCTGGGGCATCCAGAAGGCCTCCCGCAACCCCGACAAGGCGTGGAAGTTCGTCTCCTGGGCGTCCGGCAAGGAGTACGAGGAACTGGTCGGCGACGAGATCGGCTGGTCGAACGTGCCCGCCGGCAAGCGGGAGTCGACGTACGCGAACCCCGACTACCGCGCGGAGGCCGCCGCCTTCCAGGAGATGACGCGCGAGGCCATCGAGGGCGCCCGGCCCACCGATCCGGGGGTGCAGCCGCGGCCCGCGCCCGGCATCCAGTTCGTCGGCATCCCCGAGTTCACCGATCTCGGCACCAAGGTCTCCCTGGAGATCAGCGCGGCCATCGCCGGACGCCAGTCCGTGGAGTCGGCCCTGAGGAAGGCACAGGCGCTCGCCGAGCAGATCTCCGAGGAGTACGAGGGACGATGACCGCGACCACGACAGCGCCGAGGGCGGCGACACCCGTACGCACCGAGGGCAGGCCGAACGCCCGGCTGCGGGCCTGGGCGACCCGCGCCCCGCTCCTGCCCGCCCTCGCCTTCATGATCACCGTGACCCAGCTGCCGTTCGTGGCCACCCTGGTGATCTCCTTCTTCGACTGGAACTCCCTCTACCCCGACGCCCGGAGCTTCGCCGGCCTCGCCAACTACGGCGAGGTCCTCACCGACCCCGACCTGCGCCGCTCGGTGTGGACGACGGTCCTGCTGACGGTCGCCGTGGTGCTCGCCAGTCTGGTCCTGGGGCTGCTGCTGGCGCTGCTGCTGGACCGGAGGTTCCGCGGCCGGGGCCTGGTGCGCACCCTGCTCATCGCCCCGTTCCTGGTGGTCCCGGTGGCGGCGGCCCTGCTGTGGAAACACGTCCTCTACAACCCCGAGTACGGCCTGTTCAACGGCCTGCTGCACTACGTCGGCGGTCCCCAGCCGGACTGGATCTCCGAGACGCCGCTGCTCGCGGTGGAGGCATCCCTGGTCTGGCAGTGGACGCCGTTCATGATGCTGATCCTGCTGGCGGGTCTGCAGTCCCGCGACCACCAGCAGATCGAGGCGGCCCGTGTCGACGGCGCGAGCGACTGGCAGATCTTCCGCCATCTGACCCTGCCGCACCTGCGCCGCTACCTCGAACTCGGCGCCCTGCTCGGCTCGATCTACATCGTCCAGAACTTCGACGCCGTCTTCACGATCACCTCCGGCGGCCTGGGCACGGCGAACCTCCCCTACACCGTCTACCAGACCTTCTACCAGGCCCATGAGAACGGTCTCGCCTCGGCGGCCGGCGTCCTGGTCGTCATCGGCTCGATCATCATCGCGACGTTCGCGCTGCGCGTGGTCTCGTCGCTGTTCCGCGAGGAGGCGGGGCGCTCATGAACGTGCTGCGACGCAAGGCTCCCGGTCTGCTGGCCTGGTTCGCCGGGGTCGTGTTCTTCCTGCCCATCGCCTGGATGGCGCTGACGTCCTTCCACTCGGAGTCGGACGCGGCGACCAACCCGCCGTCCTTCGCGGCGGCGCTGACCCTGGACGGCTACCGCGAGTTCTTCGGCGTGGACGGCGGGGCGAGCCCCTGGCCCGCGCTGATCAACTCCACGGTGGCGTCCCTCGCCTCGACCCTGCTCGTCCTGCTGCTGGCCTTCCCGGCGGCGTACGCCCTGTCGATCCGCCCGGTGCGCAAGTGGACGGACGTCCTGTTCTTCTTCCTCTCCACCAAGATGCTGCCGGTGGTGGCGGGCCTGCTCCCGATCTACCTCTTCGCGAGGAACGCGGGCCTCCTCGACAACATCTGGCTGCTGGTCGTCCTCTACACCTCCATGAACCTGCCGATCGCCGTGTGGATGATGCAGTCCTTCCTCGCGGAGGTGCCGGTCGCGGTGATCGAGGCCGCGCAACTCGACGGCGCCCGACTCCCGACGGTGCTGGCCCGGGTGGTGGCGCCGATAGCGGCCCCCGGCATCGCCGCGACCGCCCTGATCTGCTTCATCTTCAGCTGGAACGAGCTGCTGTTCGCGAGGGTGCTGACGGGTGTCGTGGCCGAGACCGCGCCCGTGTTCCTGACCGGCTTCATCACCAGCCAGGGCCTGTTCCTGGCGAAGGTGTGCGCCGCGTCCCTCGTCATCTCCCTGCCGGTGCTCGCCGCGGGGTTCGCCGCCCAGGACAAACTGGTCCAGGGCCTGTCCTTGGGAGCCGTCAAATGAAGGCCGCCGTCATCGAGTCCGTGGGCAAGGCCGTCGTCACCGAGGTCCCGGACCCGGCACCGGGCCCCCGTGACGTCGTCGTCCGGGTCGCCGCGTGCGGCCTGTGCGGCACCGATCTGCACATCCTCCAGGGCGAGTTCGCGCCCGAGCTGCCGATCGTGCCGGGCCACGAGTTCGCGGGCGAGGTCGTGGCCGTGGGCGGCGGGGTCACCGAGCTGGCCGCCGGCGACCGGGTGGCGGTGGACCCGTCCCTGTACTGCCATGAGTGCCGCTACTGCCGTACCGGCCACAACAACCTCTGCGAACGGTGGGCCGCCATCGGTGTGACGACGGCGGGCGGCGCCGCGGAGTACGCGGTGGCGCCCGTGGCGAACTGCGTGAAGCTGCCGGACCATGTGCGCACCCAGGACGCGGCGCTGGTGGAGCCGCTGTCGTGCGCGGTACGCGGCTACGACGTGCTCAGGTCGCGCCTCGGCGCCCACGTACTGATCTACGGCTCGGGGACGATGGGCCTGATGATGCTGGAGCTGGCCAAGCGGACCGGCGCGGCGAGCGTGGACGTCGTGGACGTGAACCCCGCGCGGCTGGAGACGGCGCGCCGCCTGGGTGTCTCGGGGGCGGCCGCGAACCCCGACGAGCTGGAGCGGCCGCAGGGCTGGGACCTGGTGGTGGACGCCACCGGCAACGCCGCCGCGATCCAGGACGGCCTGGACCGGGTCGCGAAGGCGGGCACCTTCCTCCAGTTCGGCGTGGCCGACTACGCGACGCGGGTCACGATCGACCCGTACCGGATCTACAACCAGGAGATCACCATCACCGGCTCCATGGCGGTCCTGCACAGCTTCGAACGCGCGGCGGAACTCTTCGCGAACGGGGTGCTCGACCCGGACGTCTTCATCAGCGACCGGATGCCACTGGACCGGTACCCCGAGGCGCTGGACCAGTTCGCGTCGGGCGTGGGCCGGAAGATCGTCGTGGTGCCGTAGCGACGGGCGGGCACCTCACCGGCAGATATTCACTGGGGTGCCCCTCCCCTCCGCCCCTACGATCCTGGACATGCCACGCCCTCAGGGATTCACCCACACCGAGCACGCCGACCGCACCGTGACGATCGAGCATCACGGCCGGGCGGCCACCACGCTGCGCGGCCCGCGCGCCGACCGCTTCCTCGCCGAGGTCGCGGCGGGCGACCCGCAGCTGGTCATGGCCCGCTGGACCGGGAACTACCGGCGGGGCAACGAGCGCACCGCCCGGGAGCACCCCCGCAACCGCCGCTGACCCGAACGGCCGCCCGGCCCGCTGGGTAAGGGAACGGTAAAGCGGCTTGAATCGTTCACCACACATGACAGCTATGACCCCCGGCTCGAACATCCCGCTGCCCGTTACCCGTGTCGCGGTGGACGTCTCCGCCCCCGTGCGGCTCGACGTATCGGGCCTGCTGCTCACCGCCGACGGCAAGGTGCGCTCGGACGACGACTTCATCTTCTACAACCAGCCGAGCGGCCCGGGTGTGACGTACCGCTCGGGCGGCGGTGCGACCCCCGACTCGATCACGGTCGACACCACGGCCCTCCCGCCGGGCATCGAGAAGATCGTCGTCACGGCCAGCCCGGACGCGGCCGGCCAGACCTTCCAGGGCATCGAACCCACCGCCACCGTCCGCGACGCCGCGAGCGGCTCGGTGATCGCCACGTTCACTCCGCCGCAGCTCGGCACGGAGACGGCCCTGGTGATCGTGGAGATCTACCTGCGGGGCGGCGCCTGGAAGGCCCGCGCCGTCGGCCAGGGGTACGCCAACGGCCTGGCCGGCATCGCGACGGACTTCGGCGTCACGGTGGAGGAGCCCACCCCGAC
>NZ_LIRK01000027.1:17921-18097 GCF_001419765.1 Streptomyces torulosus | reverse complement strand
GCCCGGCGATTATCGCGGGCGCCGGCAGCGGGTCCGCGTCCCACCCCGGCGTTGAAGCGTTTCCCGCACCACGCTGACCGAGGTCGAGGGCACGGCCCCCTCCGTGCGCGGGCCGGTGCGGGTGCGGGTCGAGCCGTTCACCGAGCTGACGGGCTCCGTACTTCGGATCGGGCCTG
>NZ_LIRK01000027.1:0-17916 GCF_001419765.1 Streptomyces torulosus | reverse complement strand
AAAGCGAACTGACGTACGCGGAAAGTGACTTCGGGGGTGTTGTGTCAGACCAGCGGCCGGTGCCACCGCGCTCGACGGCAGACGAGGCTCCGGCGCTGCGGAAGACGGGCGCCCTTCCTCTGCGCCCCNNGCCCCTATGTGTCGCTGGGGCTGCTCGGCAGCGGGGGTATGGGGCGCGTCTATCTGGGGCGCCCCGCGGACGGCGGGCCCGAGCTCGTCGCCGTCAAGGTGATCAGGCCCGAGTACGCGGAGGACGTCCGGTTCCGGCGCCGCTTCGAGCGGGAGGCGGCCGTGCACGGCCGGGTCCGCACCGCGCACATGCCGAAGCTGTGCGGCACAGGGTTCGAGGACGAACTGCTGTGGATGGCCACCGAGTACCTGCCCGGCGTCGATCTCGCGGACGCCGTGAACGAGGAGGGTCCGCTGCGGACCGCCGCGGTCTGGCGGCTCCTGGCGGAGCTGGGGCAGGCGCTCGCCGACCTCTCGGACGCGGGCATCGTGCACCGGGACCTGAAGCCCTCCAACGTCCTGGTCTCCGCCCGGCGCGCCCACGTCATCGACTTCGGCATCGCGAAGGCCGCCGACGCGAGCGCCATCACCGGGACGGGCAACCGGGTGGGCACGCCGGCCTACATGTCACCGGAGTACCTGCGCACCGGTGAGTGCGAAACACCCTCGGACGTGTTCTCGCTGGCCTGCACCCTGGTCTACGCGGCGACGGGCACCGCCCCGTTCGGCGACGGCACCGGGGTCGACGTGATGCACCGGGTCGCCTTCGAGGAGCCCAACGCGAAGGTGATCCGGGAGCTCGCCGAGTCCGACGAGGACCTCGCCACGCTGCTGTGGTCCTGCCTCGCCAAGGAGCCGGGACGCCGGCCCACACCGCAGGACCTGGTCCGGACGGCGGAGCCCCGCACCGGCCCGTCCGGCACCTTCGACTGGCCAGAGCCGCTGGGCGGCATGGTGCTCGTCCGGCAGCAGGCGTACGAGGCGCTGTGCCGGCTGCCCCTCGTCCAGGCCCCCGCCTTCCCGGCCGCCGACGCCGCGGCGGAGCAGGCACCGGCGCCGGCCGCCGAGGAAACCGGGCCCGCCGCCGACGGTCCCCGGCCCGCCGCGGCCGACTCCGCCGGACCCTCGCAGGAGGCCTCCGCCGCCCCCGCGGGCGGCAGGGCGGCGTTAGACCCGGCGGCGCCCACCCGGACGCGCCGCAAGCGGGCGCTGGCGGTCGGCGGCGCGGGCGTCGCGCTCTGCGCGGTGGCCGCGGGCGTCTTCGTCCTCACCCGCCCGGACTCCTCCGGGGCCGCCACCCCGGAGGCGGGCACCTGGTCGACCGGGAAGATCGCACCCGACGACGCGGTCTCCCCGTCGACGTCCGGGAAGTCGAAGGGCGCACCCGTTCCGGACGGCCACGGCTCCTCGCTCTCGGAGGTGTCCGGCAAGCACAAGGGCAAGGACAAGGGCGACAGTGCGGCCATCGACGGTTCGTCCGCACACCCCGACGCCTCCGCGCCCGCCGAGGACGACCGGACCGACGGCACCGATCCGGGCACCCCGGTCGACGACGGCTCCGACGCCCCGGACGACCCCGAGCCGACCCCGAGCGACCCGCCGGCCGACTCCGGTGATCCGGCCTGGCTCACGGACTGCACGTACTACTCGGGCAACGGCCGCACCCGTCTCGGCGACAGCGGCAAGCGGGTGTTCCAGGTGGAGTGCATCCTGAGCGAGCGCGGGTACGGCGTGGGCGTGGACGGCGAGTTCGACAGCGGGACGGAGGCCGCCGTCGAGGAGTTCCAGAACGCCGTGGGACTGAAAGCGAACGGTGTCGTCAACCGCAAGACCTGGTCCGCGCTGCGCAGCCCGGAGTGACGGTCCCGCGGGCCCGCCCGGACCGACCGTCCCGCATGCCGGCCCTGCATGGCGGGCCCCGCACCCCCGCGGAGGGTGCGGGGGTGCCGGGCGGTCAGCCGGTGAGGCCGGACTTCTTCAGCCACTCCTCGGCGACGACGCTCGCGTCCTCCTTGTCGTTGACGAGCTTCTTCATCATCTCCAGCAGGTCCTCGGTGGTGAGCTTCGCGGAGACCGCGTTGAGCGCCTCCCTGGCCTTGGCGTCGACGGCCTTCTTGTAGACGAGGGGCGTCACGTTCTGCGAGGAGAAGAGGTTCTTCGGGTCCTCCAGGACGACCAGTTTGTCCTCGATGATGGCGGGGTCGGTGGTGTACAGGTTGGCGGCCTGCACCTTGTCGTCCTTGAGCAGCTTCACGAGGGTGGTCTGGGCGCCCGCGTCGAGCGGCTGGAACTTGCCGAACTCCACGCCGTAGACCTTCTTCAGACCGACCCCGCCCTGGGTGCGGGTCTTGAACTCCGAACCGGCCCCGAGGGTCAGGTCGCCCGCGACGGGCTTGAGGTCGGCGAGGGTCTTCAGGTCGTACTTCTTCGCCGTGCTCGCGGTCACCGTGACCGAGTCCTTGTCCTCGGCCGCGGCGGAGTCGAGTATCTCCACCGACTTCGGGAGTTTGGCCTTCAGTTCGGCGTTGATCTCCTCGGTGCCGGTCGCGGTGCTGTTCTTGTCGACGGCCACCGACAGCAGGGCGCCGTTGTACTCCGGGAAGACGTCGATACCGCCCTTGACGATCTGGTCGTAGTAGACCTCGCGGGCCCCGATGTCGAACTTGCGGGTCACCTTGAGGTTCTTGTCCTCCAGGGCCTGCGCGTAGATCTCGGCGAGCAGCTGGTTCCCGGGGAAGTTGGCCGAGCCGACGACCAGGGAGGAGCCGCCGCCCCCGCTGTCGCCCGTCAGCGGATTGTCGTCGCTGCCGCCCCCGCCGCCGCAGGCGGTGAGGGACAGGGCGGTGATCAGGCCGAAGGCGACGCCTCGGTACATGCCTCGCATGGATGTTTCCTTTCTCATGGCCCGAAGGGCGCGGAAGAACGGAGGAGTTCAGGAGAACGCCGGAGTCCCGGCGACCGACGGAGTGCAGGACAACGGCGGTGTCCGGGAGACCGACGGAGTTCAGGATTTCGGCGCCGAGACCCTCAACCCCGGTGAGACGACTGCCCGCCCCAGCGCGGTGAACGCGGCCTGCACGACGAGCGCCAGGGCGACCACGACCGCGGAGCCCCCGATGACCAGCTCGTAGTCGTTGCGGGCGAGCCCGTCGACGATGAAGCGGCCGAGGCCGCCGAGCCCCGGGTAGGCGGCGACGGTCGCGGTGGCCACGACCTGGATCGCGGCCACCCGCAGGCCCAGCAGGATCAGCGGCAGCGCCATCGGCACCTCCACCTTCACCAGGACCTCCCACTCGGTCATGCCGACGCCGCGCGCGGCGTCCCGGGTGGCCGGGTCCACGCCCCGGACGCCCTCGAAGGTGTTGATGAGGATCGGCGGCACCGCGAGCGCGACCAGGGCGACAAGCACCGGCGCGGTGCTGAGCCCGGCGAGCGTCACGACGAGGACGACGAGGCCGAAGGTGGGGATCGCGCGGGCGAGGTTGGCGACGCTCGCCACGGCGAACGCCCCGCGCCCGGTGTGTCCGACGAGCAGCCCGGCCGACAGCCCGATCAGGGCGGCGCACAGCAGCGACAGACCGCTGTAGGTGAGGTGTTCCAGGAGTCGTGCGGGGATGCCCTCGTCGCCGTGCCACTGCGCCGACGAGGTCAGCCAGTCCGCCACGAGCCGGATCTGGTTGAGGAAGTCGTTCATGCCGTCGTCACCCTGTTCCGGGACCAGGGGGTGAGCAGTCGCTGCGCGAGGACCAGCAGCGCGTCGGTGGCGAGCGCGAGCAGCATGATCAGCACGATGGCGGTGACGATCGGCGTCGGGAAGTCGAGCTGGAGGCCGCGGGTGATGTAGTAGCCGAGGCCGCCCTGGCCGATGAGCTGGCCGACGGCGACGAGGCTGATCGAGGAGACCGCGGCGACGCGCACGCCGGCGATGACGACAGGCACGGCGATGGGCAGTTCGACCTGGAGGACACGGCGGACGGTGCCGAAGCCCATGGCGGTCGCGGCGAGCCGGACCGGTTCGGGGACCGAGGCGAGACCGTCGACGACGTTGGGCACGAGCACCGACAGGGTGTACAGCGTCAGCGGGATCATCACCGTCTGTTCGGTCAGCCCCGTGTAGCGGACGAAGACCATGAACAGGGCCAGCGACGGGATCGAGTACAGGATGTTCGCCACGGTCAGGACCGGCGGGTAGAGCCGACGCCTGCGGTGGCAGAGGATGCCCAGCGGCACCGAGACGAGCAGCCCGAACAGCACCGGCAGCAGACCGAGTCTCAGATGGAGGGCGGTGTAGTCGGCCAGTTCGGCGCCGTGGTCGGCTATCCACTGCCACCGGACCAGCGGTTCCCCGTCGCTCATCGGTCACCGCCCGCGCTGTCGGCGGCCACCGTGCTCCCGGCCGCGTCCGTACGCCTCGCGGGGGCCGCCCCGGCGGTCAGCTCGTAGGCGTCGGCCACGCCGACGACCGCGCCGTCGGCGTCCACGCCCACCGCGAGCCGGGCGGGCGACAGCAGCGCGGAGTCGAGGGCGGCCCGCGCCGAGTCCCCCACCAGGCTGAAGGTGTGGCCGAGCGGCACCAGGGCGGCGTCCGCGAGGGTGCCGCTTTCCGGCAGGTCGGCGACCGGGGTCCAGCCGAGGGGCCTGCGCGCGTCGTCGACGACGAGCACCCAGGGCTCGTCCAGGGCGCGGGCCGCGGTCACGGGCGAGGTGACCGGCAGCACCGGGCCGTCGCGCAGCGGCAGTCCGGCAGCCTGCACGAAGGACAGCCGGCGGATGCCCCGGTCCTGGCCGACGAATCCGGCGACGAAGTCGTCCGCGGGATGGGAGAGCAGCCGCTCCGGGGTGTCGAACTGGGCGAGCCTGCCACCGTCCCGGAACACGGCTATGCGGTCGCCGAGTCTGATCGCCTCGTCGATGTCATGGGTGACGAACACGATCGTCTTGTGCAGCTCCTTCTGGAGCCGGGCGAACTCGGTCTGGAGTTCGGCCCGCACGATGGGGTCGACCGCGCTGAACGGCTCGTCCATGAGCAGCACCGGCGGGTCGGCGCCCAGTGCCCTGGCCACGCCGACGCGCTGTTGCTGCCCGCCGGAGAGCTGGTTGGGATAGCGCTTCGCCATCTCGGCGGGCAGCCCCACCAGTTCGAGCAGCTCGGCCGCCCGGGCCCGCGCCTTCTTCCTGCCCCAGCCGAGGAGCAGCGGCACGGTCGCGATGTTGTCGAGGACCGTGCGGTGCGGGAAGAGTCCCGCGTGCTGGATCACATAGCCGATGCCCCGGCGCAGCTCGGGCGCGTCGACCTCGCGGATGTCCCGGCCGCGCAGGCTGACCGTGCCGGCCGTGGGTTCCACCATGCGGTTGATCATCCTGAGGGTGGTGGTCTTGCCGCAGCCGGATGGTCCGACGAGGATCGTGATGGCGCCCTCGGCGAGCTCCACCGTGACCTCGTCGACGGCTGTCGTGCCGTTCGGATATTTCTTGCTCACCGCGTCGAATCTGATCAAGAGTGCCCCTCACCCGACTGCATATGCTCATGCACAGTTGTCCGTGACTGAATGACAGTCAATGGACTTTCATGAACGGCACGTTACGTTCACACGATGCCGGTCCGGGGACGTCCGGAACATGGGGATCCAGCGGCTTATATTCCCTTTCGTGTGCCACGGCCGTCCGTCGGGCGGCCGTGCTTTCCTGGAGTCATCATGACCAACGTCGACGTGCACCAGCATCTGTGGACCCCCTCGCTGGTGGCGGCCCTGCGGTCCCGCCGGGAGCCGCCGTTCATGGACGGCTGGACCCTGTTCCTGGACGGGGAGCCTCCTTACGAGGTGGCGCCCGCCGCCCATGACATCGCCCGGCGTGCGGAGCTCGCCGCCGCGGACGGCCTCGGCCGGGCCCTCGTCTCGCTGTCCTCCCCGCTCGGCGTCGAGTGGCTGCCCGGGGAGCAGGCGCGTCCCCTGATCGACGCCTACCACGAGGGCGCGGCCGCTCTCCCCGAGCCGTTCGGGGCGTGGGCCGCCGCCTGTGTACGGGACGTCGACGCGGCCGCGGCCGCCGAGGACCTCGACCGGGGCGGCTTCGCCGGTCTGCAGCTGCCGGCCGACGCCCTCGCCGACGCGGCAGGTTACGCGCGCTGCGCCCCGCTGCTCGACCTGCTGGAGGACCGCGACCTCCCGCTGTTCGTGCACCCCGGCCCGGCGGGGAAGACGGGCGCCGCGGGGCCGGGCTGGTGGCCGGCGATGGTGCCGTACGTGCAGCAGATGCACGCCGCGTGGTTCGCCTTCCGCGCCTTCGGCCGACCCCGCCATCCCCGGCTGCGGGTCTGCTTCGCCCTGCTGGCCGGGCTGGCGCCGTTGCACGGGGAGCGCTTCGCCGCCCGTGGTGACGCCGGCCTCGCGGGGACGGACGCGCGGGTGTTCGTGGAGACGTCGTCGTACGGCCCCACCGCCGTGGACTCGGTCGTGCGGGCCCTCGGGGTGGACGCGGTGGTCCAGGGCTCCGACCGGCCCTACGCGGAGCCGCCGCTCCATCCCGGCTTCGGCCTGGGGGGAGCGGCGGCCTACGCCTTCCGTATCGCCAATCCGCGGCGGCTGCTCACGGGCGAGGACTGAACCACGGTCAGCGACCGGTGCGGATCAGGCCCGTCAGATAGCGCCACAGCGACGAACGCTGCCGGGCGGAACGGTCCCGTGCCACCGACCCGGCCGCCCCCGATTCCGTCATCGCCTCCCCCGCGAGGTCCGTCTCCGCGGGGTCGGCCGTGGACGGCTCAGGGGTCGGGGCCAGGGCGTAGCGGACGGGCAGTGAGCGCAGGCCGCGCATGAACGGCGAGGAACGCCAAGGGAGTTGGTCGACGGGCAGCGCCAGCTCCAGATCGGTGAACCGCTCGAACAGGCGGCCCACACCGACCGCCGCGACGGTGGAGGCCAACTCGCGGGCGGGGCACTGGCGGCTGCCGGCGCCCCAGGAGAGGTGCGCGCGGGTGCTGACCGTGGTGTTCGTCGCCGCGTGGCCGGCGAAGACGGGGTCGGCGTGCGCGGCGGCGGAGGAGACCCAGACCGGGTCGCCCGCGCGGATGGTGTAGTTGCCGAGCGGGGTGTCCTTGGCGGCGAAGCGCGGGACGAAGTTCACCAGCGGCGGCTTGCGCATGACCACTCGGTTCATGGTCTCCCGGACCATGCCGGCGGACAGACTGGCGCGGATGCTGCCCTCGCCCGAGAGGACCTCGACGACGGTGTTGGAGATGAGGATGCCGACGTGGTCGGAGGTCATGCCCAGCAGCATGAACAGCTCGCGGGCCAGTTCGTCGAGCGTGAGGCCGGGGTGCGCGGCGAGGAGGTAGGAGGGGAAGTCGTCCCCGGGGTTCTTGAGCTTCTGCGCCGCCAGGTCGGCGAGGGCCGCCAGCAGACGTTCCAGGGCGGGCTCGGCGTCCGGTCCGGCGTCCAGCACCCGCCACATGTCCATGAGCGCGTCGTCGCCCTGGGAGCCGGGGAAGCCGAGGAGGTGGCTGGCCGCCATCAGCGGCAGCGGCCGGGAGAACTGGGCGGACAGGTCCGCCAGGCCCGTGCCGCCGGCCTGGCCCACCAGGGTGATCAGGTCGTCGGCGCAGGCGGTGACGGCCGCCTTGAGCCGTTTGGCCTGGGCGTGGCGCGGGTCCTGGAACGGCCGGAGCGCGGTGTCCCACGCGGTCCGCAGCGGCTTGTACCCGGCGCCGCCCTGGATCAGTACGTGGTTGACCTCCAGGGAGGGGCCGAGCGGCCAGTCGGCGGGCACCCTGCCCTCCGAGCGGGCCCGCCAGTTCTCCAGCCCCTTGGGCCAGCCGTCGTCGTCCTGGAGCACCTCCAGGGACTCCTTGTAGCCGAGGACCAGCCAGGCGGGGACGCCCAGCAGATCGACCGGCGCGACCGCGCCGTGCCGCTGCCGCAGCCGCTCGTACACGAGGGAGGGGCGCATCTCGTAGTCCCGGGTCAGCAGCGGTTGGGGATCCAACGCCTCCAACCGCCGGTCGTCCGCGTCCACGGACCCGCCCTCGCCCGTCTGGGATTCCACCGCCATGCCGCCCCTCCGACACTCCCCGTACCGGCGCACCTTCAGTCGGTAGCCGGAACCGGTGGGGACCTTACCCCAGGCCAACCCTGCGGAGAACGACGGGTAGCCGGATTCACAGGCAGGGACACGACAAAGGGGTCACGCGTCGCCAAAGGACGCGGCGCCCCGGTGCCGCAGGGGAGTTCGGCCTCCCGGCGGGGAGTTCAGCCTCTCGGCGGGGCGTCCGGCCTCCCGGAGGGGTGTCCGGTCTCCCGGCGCCGGGCCCTCAGCGTCGTGCCACCACCCGCAGGGTCCTGACCGACTGATCGGCCGCGTCCGGGATGAGGACGCCGTGCTCGACGCCGCTGCGCAGGTAGTCGAGGACCTCGTCGGTGATCACCTCGCCGGGGGCGATCACGGGGACGCCCGGCGGGTACGGGCTGATCATTTCGGCGGCGACCCGGCCCGCCGCCCGCTCGGCGGGCACATGGTCGACCTCGGCGAAGAACGCGTCGCGCGGCAGCATCGCCTGCTCCAGCTCCAGTGCCGACGCCTCGGGCAGATGGACCGGCGGCTGCCGTTCGATGGTGTCGGCGCTCTCGACGAGGGCGCGCAGGGAGTCGAGCAGGATCTTCTCGGTCTCGTCGTCGTCGGCGTGGGTGATGGAGGCGCTGATCCGGCAGGTGTCGGACCCGCCGACGTCCACATGGCGGTGGGTCCGCAGCCACTCGGCGGCCTGCATTCCGCTGATGCCCAGTTCCCGTACGTCGATGACCAGCTTCAGCGGGTCGAACTCGGCGGCAAGGCCCTCGTCGACGATCTCCTGGCCCATCGGCCGCAGGCCGGGCAGTTCACCGGCCGTGGCCCGGATCCTTTCGGCGCGGCGCACCGCCGCCTCCAGCAGGTCGTGCCCGTGCTGGACCATCTGGCGGCGCCAGCCGTCGAGCGTCGCGAACACCAGCGACGAGGCGCTGGTGGTGCCGAGCAGGTCCTCGCGCTGTTTGAGGGCCTCCGGCGAGACCCGGTCGTACTGGAGGTGGAAGACGGAGCTCTGCTCCACGGCGCCGCCCATCTTGTGGACGCTGGTGACCACCAGGTCGGCCTCGGCGTCCATGCCCCAGGCGGGCAGCGCGGGGTGGAACGGCAGGTGGGCGCCCCATGCCTCGTCGACGATGAGGGGGACGTCGTACTCGTGGCACACCCGGGCCACGCCCCGGACGTCGGCGCAGGTTCCCCAGTCGGTGGGGGTGATCAGCAGCATGCCCTTGGCGTCCGGGTGTTCCTCCAGTCGGCGGCGTACGTCGTCCGGCTCCGGAGGGTGGGCGATGTGCCGTTCGGCGTCGAACTTCGGGTGGACCCAGATCGGTTCGACCCCGTTGACGACGACCGCCGCGATCACGGACTTGTGGGCGTTGCGGGAGAGCAGCATCTTCTCGCCGGGACCGGCCACGGACAGCATGGCGGTCTTCACGGACAGGGAGCTGCCGCAGGTGGAGAAGAAGGCGTGCTCGGCGCCGACGGCGTCGGCCATCAGCTCCTGCGCCTGGCTGATGACGCCCTGCGACTGGCGGCGGTCGTCCAGCCCGTTGAGGGAGAGGACGTCGGAGCGGAAGACGTCGAGCCCGACGATCTCCGCGACCCGCGGGTCCACCCCGCGGCCCTGCCGGTGTCCGGGCGGCCCGAACACCGTGTCGCCGCGTCGCCTGAACTCCTGCAGCGCCTCCAGCACGGGTACCCGCGAATGGTCCATGGCTCCTCCAAGTGGGTCCCGTCCGCGCGGCGCCCGCGGCACCGCGCGGGCCCTCCGCACGTACACCCACCGGGTTGCGCGTGCGGGGCCCTCGAAACGCGCCGATCACCTCACTCCGGGCGGCCCTCCCCCGCGGACCGGCACCGGAGGGTCACCGCCCGCCGCGGGCGGCCTTCACGAAGGCGGTGATCAGGGCGGGGTCCTTGACGCCTCGGCTCCGCTCGACGCCGCTGGACACGTCGACGCCCCAGGGCCGGGCGGTGTCGACGGCGTTCCGTACGTTGTCGGTGGTCAGGCCCCCGGCGAGGAGCCACTTGTCACCGGGGTCGGCCACCGGCATCCGGGACCAGTCCCAGGCCATGCCGGAGCCCGGTACGGGCGCGTCGAGCAGCAGCATGTCCTCGCCCATCTCGCCGCAGCGCGGCACCGAGTCGCCGAACGCGGCGGCGCGGATCAGCGTGCGGCCGTCCGCCGCCAGCGCGTCGTAGTAGCCGCGGTCCTCCGACCCGTGCAGCTGGACGGCGCGGATGCCCGACTCCGCGGCCAGGGACCGTACGTCGTCCAGGCTTTCCCCGCGGAAGACTCCGACGGTGAGGACGTGCTCGGGGATCCGGCGGGACAGCCGCGCGGCGGTGGCCGCGTCGACGCGGCGCGGGCTGGCGGTGAGGACGAATCCGATGGCGTCGGCGCCCGCCTCGACGGCCGCGTCGACGTCCTCCTCGGTCCGCAGCCCGCAGATCTTGATGAAAAGGGAGTCACTGGAGTTGCTCACCGCCCCAGACTGCCTCATCGGGGGCGCCCACGGGACCGCGACCTCCCTGTCCGGAGGGTGCGCGGCTCAGTCCCACGCCCCGGACAGCCGCCGGGTGACGACCGAGCTGAGGACGCGGACCCCCCGGGTGGAGCCGGGGTCGATGCCGGTGAGTTCCCGTACCCGGCGCAGGCGGTAGTCCAGGGTGCGGGTGTGCACGTTGAGGGCGGCGGCCGTGGCGCCGCGGTGCATGTCGTGGCGGTAGTACGCGTCGAGGGTGACGAGGAGGTCGGGGCCCGGCTCCAGCCGACCCACCAGCGCGCGGAGCCATGCGTCGACGAACGGCACGTCCGCGACGGCGACCTCGGTGAACACATCGGCCACGGTGTACGGCCGCAGCCGCTCGGACGCCGGGCGCAGCGGGGCCGCCCGGCTGACCCGCCGGGCCCGGTCGAGGGCGTCGGCCAGCTCGGCGACCGGCGCCGCGGCGGTGCCGACGGCACAGGGCCGACCGAGGGCCCGGGCTAGGTCCCGTACGGGGGTGGCGACGAGGTCGGGCACGGAGTGCGCCGGCGTGGTCTCGGCGAGGTCCCGGGGCAACGGCACCAGGACGATCAGTTCACCGTCCCTTTCACCGTTCTCCGTGGACCGGGCGACCAGTACGTGGTGGGTTCTCACCAGTATCTCGATCTCGGGGTCCAGGGCGCTGTCGTCGGCGGGGCGGTCCGGGGCCCGGATCACCGTCACCGCACAGAATTCGGGCAGTTCCGTGCCCGTGACGGCGGCGAGTTCGGCCGCCATGGGATCACCGGTGAGCAGTGACCGGGCCAGCAGGTCGATTTGCTCGACGTACGGCAAACGGCGCCGCATCACCGTCACGAAACCCTGCCGGTAGGCGCTTATTCCCCGCTCCCCCTGCGGGGCGAACCAGCTCATCATCCGCATGAGTTCTTCCACTCCGCCGCCGCGCTGTGCCTCGATCGCCTCGTTGATCTCACGCAGCATGAGCGCGGTGTGCAGGCGCAGTACTTGCTGTCGCGAAGACGGTGACATTCCCGCATCGGCCCGCACCTCGCCCATGACAGAGATGCAGTCGAGGTCAGTGTCACTCAACTCGTCGTTGCCCGGGGAGAGTTCGACGGTACGCCGACGCAGCCACACCGCGTAGTCCAGCGTCTCGGCCCTGGCTCGCCGGTTCGTGTCCAGGATCGCGAACTCCGGAATCTCACGCGCGTACGCCTCGACCTCCCGGCGGGCGTTGGTCGAGGCCTGCCGGGCCAGTTCGGCGAAGAGGCTCCCCATGGCAGGAGCATCGCATTCCGCCGTAACCGGCCGACAGACCGGTTCCGGACCCCTTCATCACTGTGCGCAAAACCGATGCCGGGATATCTGCGATGCTTTTGTCACAGTGCGCAAAATTCCCGGATCAGGGCGTTCTCGCCCATCGACTCCACTTGTGGAGGCACTGTGAAGTCGGCTTAATGGGGACCGATTCCGGCCCGCACCCCGCAATCACCGGGGGAATCAATACGGGATTCGGTCCGGAAATCTCTCGGCCTGCGCGCAGGGCGCCGGCGCACCACCGAACGGGAGGGACACACCGTGAAAGCGAGTATCCGAAAGAGAATCGCGGCGGCGGCAGCGGTCATGGCCACGTCGACGGCGCTTCTGCTGAGCGCTCCGGGCTCCGCCTCGGCCGCCCCCGCCGCCGTGCCCAGCCTGCGGGCGTTCGGGATCACCGGCGACGGCACGCTGATGGCCACGTTCACGACCGACCGCCCCGACATCCTCAACTGGGTCAGGGCCGTCACCGGGCTCAGCGGTGACACGGCCCTGGTCGGCATCGACTTCCGGGTGCAGGACGGACTGCTGTACGGCGTCGGCAACAAGGGCGGCATCTACACGATCAAGATCCCGACGACCGGCCAGGACGTCGTGGTCACCAAGGTGTCCCAGCTCCAGTACGCGCTGCACGGCACCACGTTCGGCGTCGACTTCAACCCGGCGGCCGACCGGCTGCGGGTGATCAGTGACAACGGCCAGAACCTGCGGCACAACCTGAACGACCACTCGACCATCCAGGACCTGAACCTCACCACCCCGCCCATCGAGGGCACGACCAAGGGCGTCACCGCCGCCGCGTACACGAACAACGACCTCAACGCGGCCACCGGGACCACCCTGTTCGACGTCAACACGAACACCGACCAGGTCGTGATCCAGTCCCCCGCCAACAACGGCACGCTCGCCCCGACCGGCAGCCTCGGCATCGACGCCCAGCTGAAGGCCGGCATGGACATCTACAGCACGCTGAGCGGCGGGCGGACGGTCGACAACGCCGCCTTCGCCTCCCTCACCCCGTCGGGTGCGAGCAACCCGACGCTCTACACCGTCGAACTCCTCACCGGCCAGGCGACGCCGATCCGTCAGTTCCCGCTGAACATCACGGATCTGGCGATCAGCCTCACCGGCAGCTGACCCCTGCCCGTCCGGGTCACCGCAGGGTGGCGGGGTCGAGGTCCGTTCCGACGACGAGGGTGACCACGCCCTGCGCGGCGCCCGCGTCCTCGGCGGCCCGGGCGTCGGGCAGGCGCGAGGTGAGGACCTTCGCCTGCTTCGCCAGGTCCGGCGGGTAGGCGACCGTCGTCTTCGCGGTGGTCTCGGGGGCGTTGCCCGTACCGACGACGGTGATCCCGGCCGCGCGCAGCTTCTCGGCGACGGCGGCGGCGCGCCCCGTGACCCCGGTGGCGTTGAGGACCTGCACCCGCACGTTCGAGGCGTAGACGAGGCCCTCCTTGGCCCGGGCCTGGAACTGCTTCTTCTCGACCTCGCGGTCCTTGGCGAGGGAGGTGAACAGGTCGGCCGCGTAGGGGTACTGCCAGACCACGTTGGCGCGGTCGCTCGGGACGTCCGCCTCACGCGGGTAGTTGGGGACCGTCAGGAAGGTCAGCCGGTCGCTGGGGATGCCCTTCAGTTCGGAGGCGAGGTCGTAGAGCGGGTCGATTCCGGCGAGATCCTTGTCCGTGGTGAGGGACTTGGTGGCGGACTGCATGAAGTCGTACAGCGCGCCGGGGCTGGTCAGTTTGGACTTCGCCTTGGCGGCGAGGGCCTCCATGAACTCCTGCTGACGCCCGATGCGCCCGATGTCGGAGCCGTCGCCGACGGCGTAGCGGGTGCGGACGTAACCGAGGGCGGTCTCGCCCTTGACGGTCTGGCAGCCGGGTTCCATGTCGAGGAGGGCGTTCTCGTCGTGGATGGCCTGCTCGGGGCAGACCTCTATGCCCTCCAGGGCGTCGACCATCCCCTTGAAGCCCGAGAAGTCGACGGACATGAAGTGGTCGATGCGCAGCCCGGTGTTGGCCTCGACCGTCCGGATCGAGCAGGCCGCGGCCCCGGCGACCTCGCCGGTGGAACCGCCGATCGCGAACGCCTCGTTGATCTTGGCCCGGTGCGCGCCCGAGGTGCCGCCGTCGCCCTTCTCGCACGCCGATATCTCGACCCACGAGTCGCGGGGGAACGACACGACGGTCGCCCACTTCCGGTTCGCGGGGATGTGCAGCACCATCAGCGTGTCCGACTGCATGGTGGTCAGGTCCCGGCCGTACTTGGCGTTCTTCCCGTCACGGCTGTCCGAGCCGACGACCATGATGTTCTTGGACCCGGGGCTGAGGTTCACCGGACGGTTCCCGCCGAGCTTGTTGTCGACGTCGGCGGCCGTGATGTTGTCGTCGAGGTCCTTGTACACCCAGGCGCCGACCCCCGCGACACCGAGCACGACCACCGCGGACACGCCCGCGACCCAGCCGACGATCCTGCCCCGCCGTGTGAGCCGCGTTCCCCCGCTCCCGATTCCGGCACGCCGCCTTCCCGTACCACCCATCGGCGTTCCCCCCGCCTCGGCCGCATCCGGCCGGTCGACTGACTCTCCACGCCCGGCACTTGTGATCACCGAACCCGAGGACTCTATCCCTGGAGAGATACGGAAGGACGCCCAACTCGGCTCACCCACCCCGGTGGCCACCCCGACACTCCTGCGCCCCGCCTGCGTCGCCACCGCCGCGATCGCCGCGATCGCCGCCCGGGACGCCGGCGCGACGACGGGCGGCGACGCCGCGCCCTTGTTCAGCCTGGGGAGACCCCGGTGCAGGACTCAGCCGCAGATCTGGCGTCCCCACTCCCCGTACGGGTAGCCCGTGTTGACGCCCGTGTCGGCGCTGCCGGTGCCGCAGGAGCGGGTGTTGGGGGTGTAGACCATCAGGCTCCACTGATAGGGCTCGCCTGCGGGCACGTTGCCGCGGCCCACGGTCAGGGCCGGGCCGTCCGCGCCGGCGGGGCGGGTGATCTCCGCATTGTTGCGGCAGGGGTCCCCGCTGCAGTTGGTGGTGTTGGACTGGACGCGGATCCACTGGGTCAGGCAGGTGTTGCTGTAGCGCATCTCGATGGTGCCGACCTGACGGGTCGTGCCGGGCAGATGGAGAGGCGCGGAGGCGAGAGTCCTGGCGTTCGAGGCGCAGCCTGTGGCCGCCGGGTCGGCGCCGTCATCAGGGCTGGCGGCTTGGGCGGGGGAAGCGCCCTGCACGGTGAAGACTGTCGCGAAGGCGGCTGCGGCGAACGCCATCGCCGGCGTCTTGCGGCGGCCGCCGCTGTTCAACTCAAGCATCCCGTCTATCCCATCTCGATTGTCGCGTTCCTGGTCGTGTGCTCATGTCCCTGGAGTAGTGAATTTGCCGGACTGCCGGTCGAAGACGGCGACCCCGGCGGTGACACCGACGGGCACGACGACGCTTGTACGTGCGGCGGCCGAGGGGTCGTCGGGTCGTGCCGGTGCGGCAGCAGCCGTAGAGGAGAACACGGCGCCGACGAGGGTCAGGGAGAGGAACGCCGTGACCGTGGCGAGAAGACTCCTGTGTCTGCGGCCCGCGGTGGCCTTGGTGGAGGCAGTGCAACGCATATCGTCATCGACCTTCACGTGAGGAGAGGGCAAGGCGTGGCCAGGTGCGTCGGGTGACGACGGTGACCGTGGTGCGGGTCGCGCGCCCGCCGGAGACGCGCGACCCGGCTGTCCCGTCGTACGTCGGTTCGTCAGAAGGGGCACTGGCGGATCTGCTGCTTCCAGACGTCGGGGTTGCCCGTGTTCAGGTACCAGTCGTTGACGTAGCCCGAGCGGCTGTTGGGGAGTTCGATGGACATCCAGTAGCGGTGGTTGGCGTTGTCGTAGGCCCCGTCGCCGAGCGTCCAGCAGGACAGGCCGACCTCGTTGCCGTTGTACAGCCTGCTGTAGGCGGGCTCGATGGACTCGTAGCCGTAGCCGGGGCCCCGGCGCACCAGCAGATACGAGCCCGGGTCGATGCCGGTGACCGTGGTGCAGGGAATCCAGCTGCCGGACCTCTGGCACTGGTGGATCGCGGCGTTCGCAGGTGTCGCCGTGGCCACGCGCTGCGGAAGTCGCACGGCACGGGGCAGCGCCTGATGGGGTGCGCGGCCAGGGGGGCGGAGTGGCTGTGCGGCTGGCGCTGGGCCTTCACCCACGGGAGCCGGTTCGCCACGTACTACCGCGAGGCGTACGGGCAGATGCCGTCCCGCACCGCGGAAGGACGCCAGAGCAGGCCACTCCGAGGCGTCCTCCGGGTCCCCTGTGCGGGCTCTTGACCGTGAATCGATTCACTGCTTCTGTGATGGAGCTGTACATGGGAGCGCTCCCGCATCAGGTGAGAAAGGATCCCCATGCACACCTCCCCCCACAGGTCCGCGCGGTCCCTCGCTGCCGCGCTCACCGCCGTTCTCCTCGCCTGCCTGCTGTCCCTGACCGTCGCCGGCCGGGCGCACGCGGCGCCCGGTGACGGCTCCGTGTCCGACCCGAACATCGCCTACGTCGGACGCTGGGACACGGGCTCGGGCACGACGGCGGTGGCCAACTGGACCGGCGCGTACGTCCAGACGTCCTTCACCGGCACCACGGTCAAGGTACGGGCGAGGGACGCCGTGAACCTCTACGCGAGCATCGACGGCGGCCCCGACGTCTTCCACGCGGGCGTCCGCGGCACCGTGAACCTCACGCCCCAGCCGCTGCCGCCTGGCACCCACACCCTGCGGATCACCTACCGGTCCGGGGACACCGTCTTCCAGGGCCTGGTCCTCGACGCCGGCGCCCGTACGGTCGCCCCGAACGCGCCCTCGGGCCTGATCGAGTTCGTCGGCGACTCCATCACCGCCGGCGCCCTCACCGACCGGCTGGCACTCGACTCGTACGCCTGGAAGACCGGTGAGCGACTCGGGATGCGGCACACCCAGGTGGCACGGGCCGGCTACTGCCTGGTCGGGCGGTCCGGGTGCACCGGGCTGAGCACCCAGTTCTTCAAGACGGCGAGCACCGGCGGCACGGACTGGGACTTCTCCCGCTACCGGGCGAGCGCGGTCGTCATCAACCTCGGCACCAACGACATCGGGCACGGGGTCTCCGGCGCCGTGTTCCAGTCGGCGTACACCGCGTTCCTGCGGGACGTCCGGGCGAAGTACCCGAACGCGGTCCTGTTCGCCGTCCAGACCCTGAAGAAGCGCTACGTCACCGAGACCAGGGCCGCGGTGACCGCCCGCGTCAACGCCGGTGACGGCAGGGTCCGTTACGTCGACACGACCGGCTGGCTCAGCGACGGCGCCGACTACGAGGACGGCAACGGGCACCCCAACGAGGCCGGCCACACCAAGTTCGCGAACCGGCTGGCGCCCGTCATCGGCTCGGCCCTGAGCGGCACGGCCGTTCCCTCCGCGAAGGCCGCCGCCCCCGGGCAGCCGGGCGACCCGAACATCAAGTTCGTCGGCCGCTGGGACACGACCGGCTCGGCCACCGCGTACACGCCGTACTGGGCGGGCGCGTACTACCGCGTCGGTTTCACCGGCCGCACGGTCCAGTTGAAGCAGCGCGGCACGATCGACTTCTGGGCGCGGATCGACGACGGCCCGGTGAAGTTCTACGACGACGTCAAGGGAACCGTGAACCTCACCCCGGCCCCGCTGTCGTCGGGTCGGCACACCCTCCAGGTCAACTACCAGGTCGTCGCGGGCTCGTACCGGGGCGACGCCGTGTTCCAGGGCCTGGTGCTCAACAGCGGCGCGACGACCTTCGCGCCGCCCGCGCCGGGGAAACTCATCGAGTTCGTCGGTGACTCGATCACCGTCGGGACGACCACCTCGCAGAACGCCCGCACCGCCTACGGGTGGCTGATCGGGGAACGGCTGGGCACCGAACACACCCAGATCGCACAGGGGGGTGCCTGCCTCGTCGCCACGGCGGACGGCTGCGTGGGGCTGGAGCGGCAGTTCGGCAAGCTCAACCCCAACGCGGCGATCCCCGACTGGAACCCCTCCCGGTACCGGGCCGACGCGG
>NZ_LIRK01000269.1 GCF_001419765.1 Streptomyces torulosus | reverse complement strand
AGCGGGTCACCCCGGCGACCGATGTGTTCTCCCTCGGTCTGATCGCGGCGGTCGCCGGGGTGACCCGCTCGCCGAGCGCGTGCTCCGGGGACATGTACTGCGGGGTGCCGATCAGACCGCCCGACTGCGTCAGTTGGGTCGCGTCGGCGGCCCGGGCGATACCGAAGTCGATGACGTACGGGCCCTGGGTGCCGAGCAGGATGTTGCTGGGCTTGAGGTCGCGGTGGATGACGCCGGCCGCGTGGATCGACGTCAGGGCGCGTGCCGTGCAGCCGACCAGCTGGAAGACGGCGGGCAGCGGCAGCGGCCCGAACGCGACGAGGGCGTCGTGCAGGGGGATGCCGGCGATGAACGCGGAGGCCAGCCAGGGCAGTTCGCCGGTGGTGTCGTGGTCGACGACCGGGACGATGTGGTAGCCCTGGACGCGGCGGGCGGCCTGGACCTCCTGTTCGAAGCGGCGGCGGAAGTCCGCGTCCTGGCCGTACTCCCGGCGGATGACCTTCAGGGCGACCGGCTGGCCGCCGCGGGTGTGCGACAGATAGACCGTGCCCATGCCGCCCTCGCCGATGCGGGCCTGCAGGTGGTACCCGGCGGTCTCTCGTGGGTCCTGCGGTCCCAGAGGGCTCAGGATGTCGCCAGTGCTGGTGGTAATGGGAGCCTCCCCCGGTACGGTGCCGAACTCCTGTGCCGCGTGCGGGCACTTGAAGCGGTTCCGAAGCTTATACGGCACTTACGACACCTGGAGCTGGCGTTACGGTTCCGTGTGGGTACCGGTACGTGGTGCGGTAAGTGGGCCTACGGTTCGCGCCGTACCCGGCGTTGCCATTCCTCGTCCCGCATCGTGATCGGTGCCGTCGCCGGGAGCCTGCGGGCCGTCGGGGCGTCCGCCAGACTCGGGGGGACCGGAGCCGTCGGGGCCTCGGTGAGCGACAGGGTGTGGAACGCCGTCTCGATGATGGCCACCGACGTCGCGAAGGGCGCCGGGAGCCAGCCGGTGAAGTCGCGGACGTCCCTGCGGGCCGCTCCCGCGCAGTGCTCGGCGATGTCGGCGGCCGAGGGGCGGGCGGCGGGGTCGGCGGTGAGACAACGGCGGACGACGTCGAGCAGGGGCCGGTCGATGCCGTCGAGGGCGGGCGGGTCGACGTCGGTGGCGGCGATGCGCGTCGCGATGGCGAGCGGGTTGCCCCGGCCGTACGGGTGGCGTCCGGTGGCGGCGACCGCGGCGACCAGACCGAGGGCGAACACGTCCGACGCGGAGGTGACCCGGCGGCCCAGCGCGTGCTCGGGGGACATGTAGCGCGGTGTGCCGATGAGGCGGCCGGCGGTGGTGAGGGTGGCGGCGCCCGCGGCGCGGGCGATGCCGAAGTCGAGCAGCCAGGGCCCGTCGGTGGCGAGGAGCAGGTTGGCGGGCTTGAGGTCGCGGTGGATGACCCCGGCGGTGTGCACGGCGTCCAGCGCGTGGGCGGCGCAGGCCAGCAGCTGCAGCACCGTCGGCATGGGCAGCGGGCCGTGGGTGTCCAGGGCCTCGCCGAGCGGGACGCCCGGTACGTAGCGCGTGGCCAGCCAGGGGCGCCGCGCTGCCGCGTCGTGGTCGACGATCGGCACCAGGTGGTAGCCGGAGACCCGGCGGCCGGCGGCCACCTCGCGGGCGAAGCGTTCCCGGAAGGCCGGGCTGTCGGCGTACTCCGGACGGACCAACTTCAGGGCGACCGGCTGGCCGCCCCGGCTGCGGGAGAGGTACACGGTGCCCATGCCGCCCTCGCCGATCCTGGCGTACAGCGGGTACCCGGAGATCTCCCGCGGATCGTCCGCCCGCAGCGGCCCAGGCACCACCCCGCGCATCGACCGGCCCCCTCTGCTCCCGCTCCCACGTCCCCTCGGAGGGTATCGCGGGGGACGCGGCCCCACCCCGCCCCGGACGCAACCCGGGTACCTCCCATGGCCTCTACCTGAGTGGCCCTCAACGGCGCGATGCCTTATAGAGGGAACAAAGCATGATGTTTGGGGTGAACGTGGAGCAGCAGCCGCAATCAGCGACAGCCGGGCCTGCCGTACCCGCCGGGCCTGCCGTGTCCGTCGTCGTCATCGTCTACAACGACGAGGCCAGGCTGCCCACGGCCGTCCGGTCGGTCCTGGAGCAGACGCTGCGCGGCGTCGAGGTCGTGATCGTCGACGACCACAGCTCGGACGGCTCGTACGAGGTGGCCGCCCGGCTCGCCGCCCTCCACCCCGACCGCGTACGGGCGTACCGGCTCCCCGAGAACAGCGGCGGCTGCGGCGCGCCCCGCAACGAGGGCATCCGGCGGGCCCGCGGCGCGTACGTCCTGTTCCTCGACAGCGACGACGTCCTGGAGCGCAACGCCTGCCGGAACATGCTGGAGGCGGCCGAGACGACCGGCGCCGACCTCGTCTCCGGGCTGTGTGTCCGCGTCCACGTGGACACCCGTACGAAGAAGGAGGTCAAGTGGTATCCGTGGCTGTACTCCCGCACACGGACGCTCGACTCCGTCTCCGAGCTGCCCGACCTGCTGGTGTACGACACCCTGTCGACCAACAAGTGCTACCGGCGTGACTTCCTGGTCGAGGGCGGCCTGGAGTTCCCCGTCGGCATCCACTACGAGGACCTGTTCTTCTCCGCCCAGGTGTACGCGGCCGCCCGTCGGATCACGCTCATCCCCAACCGGGTCTACGACTGGAACGTCGTCGAGCGGCCCGGCGCCGAGTCGATCAGCAACCGGCGGGCCGAGATCGCCAACTTCGCGCACCGCATGGAGATCCACCGCAGGGTCGACCGGCTCCTCGCCGACCAGGGGCTGGCGGAGCTGAAGTTCGCCAAGGACGTCAAGTTCCTCAAGCACGACCTGGTGCTGCACCTGCGCGATCTGCCGTTCCGGGACGCCTCCTACCGTCAGGAGTTCGCCGCGCTGGCCAACGCCTATCTGGCGTCGATCGACCCGGCCGCGTACGACGAGGTCGAGCCCATCCACGCGATCTGCGCCTATCTGCTGCGCGAACGCGACTGGGACAACCTGCTGCCCGCCGTGGACACCCTCACCAACCGCGACAAGGTGTCCGCCCCGATGGCCGAGCGCGACGGGCGGATCTACTGGTGTGCCGAGCACATCGAGGAGGATCCCTTCGCGCGGCGGATCCTGGACGTCACCGAACTCGGCTACCACGCACGGCCGGTCGGGAAGATGTTCCTGCGCAACGAGCTGACCGAGTACTCCCGACCGGGGCGCAGCGGAGTCGTCCGGCTCGCCGGCCGCGTCACCAACCCCCTCGGGGTCATCCCGCCCGGCGCCCGGCTCACCGCCGAGCTGGAGTTCTACGCCCGCCGCCCCGGCGTCCGCTTCCGGACCTTCCGGGTGCCGGTGGCCGCCGTACGGCACGAGGGCCCGTACGTGTCGTGGGAGGCCACCGCCGACATCGAGAAGGTCCTGCGGCCGCTCGGCATCGTGGACGCCGTGTGGGACGTCCGCCTCCATCTCGGTGTCGACGGCGAGCGGACGTCGACGCGGCTCACCGCCGCCGAACCGGGCCTCGCGACCGGGCAGCTGCCGGTCCGCCCCCGCCTGACCCGGCTGGTCGCCGACCGGGTCGAGCCGCACATCTCCGCCCGCGGCCATCTCGCGTTCCGGCTGGTCCCGGACAAGAAGGCCAACGACCTCGTCGTCCGCGGCCTGCGCGGCACCCCCGGGCGACTGGCCAAGACCGGCTACCGCAAGGCCAAGGCACTGCGCAAGAAGGCCACCTCCGGGGACACGAAAATCCGTCTTTATCACGAGGCGTTCCTGCGGCTGCCCCCGCGTCGGCGCCTGGTGGTCTTCGAGAGCCACCTCGGCCGGCAGTACAGCGACAGCCCCCGGGCGATCTACGAGGAGATGCGACGCCAGGGCCTCGACTTCGAGGCGGTGTGGTCGTACGCGGGACGGCCGGACGGCTTCCCCTCCGACGCCACCCTCGTACGCCGCTGGTCCCTGCCCTACCTCAGGGCACTGGCCCGCGCCGAGTTCTGGATCGACAACCAGAGCTACCCGCTGAAGCTGACCAAGCGGCCCGGCACGACGTACCTCCAGACCTGGCACGGCTCCGCCCTCAAGCGCATGGGCTTCGACGAGCCGAGCTGGAAGCTCAAGTCCCGTGCCGCGCAGGCGGAGCAGCAGCGCACCCTGGACCGCTTCGACCGCTTCCTGATCCGCTCCGAGCACGACGTGCGCACCCTCGCCAAGGCGTTCCGCCTCCGTGAGAAGGCACTGCTGCGGGTGGGCTACCCGCGCAACGACCTCCTTGTCCAGGCCCGAGGCGCCACCGAACGCCCGCCTCTGGCAGCCGAGTTGGGCATCCCGGCCGACAAGAAGGTGCTGCTGTACGCGCCGACGTTCCGTCAGTCGGGGCAGAAGCGGTTCGCGTTGCCGTTCGACGTGGAGCGCTTCGCGGAGACCTTCGGCGACGAGTACGTCCTCCTCGTCCGCGCCCACTACCTCAACCACGTCGTGCTCCCGCCCTCCGTGCGGGGCCGCGTCGTCGACGTGTCCGGCCACCACGACGTGACGCCCCTCCTCGCCCTCGCCGACGCGCTGATCACGGACTACTCGTCGGTGATGTTCGACTACGCACTCCTGGACCGCCCGATGCTGTTCTTCACGTACGACTACGACGCGTACGTGCACGAGGGCCGCGGCACCTACTTCGACCTGATGGAACGGGCACCGGGCCCGGTGGTCCGCACGGAGGACGAGCTGCACGCCGTCCTCGCGGGCTCCTCGCTGGAGGAGCAGTCGGTGAAGTACGCGGCCGCGCGGGAGCGGTTCACGGCCGCCTTCGGCGAGTACGACAAGGGCACGGCCGCGCGGCGGATCGTCGACGAGTTCTTCTCCGACTGGAGGCGCAAGTGAGCGGGCAGCGGGACGGGCGGCGGGACATCTTCCTCGTCGCCAACAGCGTCGACGAACTGGGCGGGGTGACCAGCTGGACCCACCAGATGGCCCGGCTGTTCACCGAGCGGGGCCACCGCGTCCACGTCATCGGCATCGCCACACCGGAGGACCCGCACGACCTCGGCGACCTCCCCTACCCCACGACCAGGCTGTACGACGGCCAGCCGCCCGCCCCCGGCCGGGCGCGGGACGCGAGCATGCGGGACCGGGCCGCCCGGCTGACCCGGATCTTCGGCGCCGCCCGCCCGGGCGCGGTCGTCGTCGTCACCCAGGTGTGGGCGATGGAGTGGGTGCGGCTCGCCGACACCCGTGGACTGACCGTCGTCGGCATGAGCCACGAGTCGTACGAGACCGCGAAGGCCAGCTCCCGCTTCCGCCGCGTCCTGAAGTACTACGCGGACGTCGACCGCATGCTCGTCCTCACCCGTGAGGACGCCGACCTGTGGATCGGAGAGGGCCTCAACAACGCCTCGTTCATGCCGAACGCCGTACCCTGGCTGCCCGACGTGCCCTCGCCGCGTACCGGGAAGGCCGTCGTCAGCATCGGCCGGCTGAGCGACGAGAAGGGTGTCGACATGCTCCTCGACACCTGGGCGGAGGTCGCCCCCGCCCACCCCGACTGGACCCTGCGGATCTACGGGTCCGGTGAGGACGAGGAGCTCCTGCGCAAGCAGTGCACGGCACTCGGCCTCGACGACTCGGTGGCCTGGATGGGCCGTACCGCCGACGTCCCGGCCGCCCTCCGGGAGGCTTCCGTCTTCGCGCTCTCCTCGCGGGGCGAGGGCTTCCCGCTCGCCCTCATGGAAGCGATGGCGATGGCCGTCCCGTGCGCCGCGTTCGACTGCGCGCCCGGCGTCCACGAGATCGTCGCCGACGGCGAGGACGGCCTGCTGGCGCCCCCTGGCAACACCGCCGAACTGGCCCGCAAGCTGGACCTGCTGATGTCGGACAAGGCACTGCGGGACCGCATGGGTGAGCGGGCGAGGGAGAACGTACGGCGTTACGGGACGGCTGAGATCGTGGACAGGTGGGAGAACCTCTTCGCGTTCCTGGAGAGGTGAGGGCGGGCGGGCCGGAGGGGTGCCCGGGCCCTTGGTGTGCCCGGGCCGGAAGGGCGGTTACTTCTTGCCGCCGGTGAACTTCTCGTACTCCTTCAGCACCTCGTCCGTCGGCCCGTCCATCCGCAGCTCGCCGCGCTCCAGCCACAGCACCCGGTCGCACGTGTCACGGATCGACTTGTTGTTGTGGCTGACGAGGAACACGGTCCCGGCGTGCTTGCGCAGCTCACGGATGCGCGCCTCGGACCGCTTCTGGAAGGTGCGGTCGCCCGTCGCCAGCGCCTCGTCGATCAGCAGTACGTCGTGGTCCTTGGCCGCCGCGATGGAGAACCGGAGCCTCGCCGCCATGCCGGAGGAATACGTCCGCATCGGCATCGTGATGAAGTCGTCCTTCTCGTTGATGCCGGAGAAGTCGACGATCTCCTGGTACCGCTCACGGATCTGCTCACGGGACATCCCCATCGCGAGCCCGCCGAGGTACACGTTGCGTTCCCCGGTGAGGTCGTTCATGAGGGCGGCGTTCACCCCGAGCAGGGAGGGCTGGCCGTCGGTGTAGATCCGGCCGTTCTCCACCGGCAGGAGCCCCGCCACCGCCTTGAGCAGCGTCGACTTCCCCGACCCGTTGGTGCCGATGAGCCCGATGGCCTCGCCCCGGTACGCGGTGAAGGACACGTTCCGCACGGCGTGCACCTTGCGCACACCGGCCGCCTTCTCGCTCTTCTTCCGCCGGAGTATGCGGTTCAGCGCGGCCGTGGCGCTGCCACGCCCGGCTCCCGTGCCGTTGACCCGGTAGACGATGTCGACGCCGTCGACGACGACGGTGGGAACGGGCTCGTCCACGACGGCGTGAGCGTGCTCGTGCTCGGCGGTGGGGGCGGGCGCGTCGGTGGCGCCCGGCGTGTCCCGCCGCGTGCCCGGGAGAGTGTTGGTGTCAGCCACGGCCGTACGTCTCCTCAGCCTTCCAGAAGTAGATGAATCCGCCGACGCCCGCGACGAGCGCCCAGCCCGCGGCGACCGCCCAGACGTGGTGGGGGAGTTGGCCGCCCTCGAAGCTGTCGATGAGCGCGAACCGCATGAGGTCGATGTAGAGCGCCGCCGGGTTGTACTCCAGCAGCAGGTGCACGGCGTACGGCAGATCGCGGTTGGCGAGTATCCGGTCGATGCTGAACATCACGCCCGACGCGTACATCCACGTACGCAGCACGAACGGCATCAGCTGGGAGATGTCGGGGGTCTTGGCGCCGATGCGGGCCATGACCATCGCGACACCGGCGTTGAACACGAACTGCAGGGCCAGGGCGGGCACGATCAGCAGCCAGGAGAGGGTGACCGGCACGCCGAAGGCCAGCAGGATCACGGCCAGCGCGGCCATGGAGAACAGCAGTTGCTGGAGCTGCTGGAGGCAGTACGACACGGGTAGTGAGGCCCGGGGGAAGTGCAGGGCGCGGACCAGGCCGAGGCTGCCGGATATCGCCCGGGTGCCGGCCATGATCGAGCTCTGGGTGAACGTCCACACGAACACGCCGGTCACGAGGAACGGCACATAGTCCGGGACGCCGTGCTTCGTGCCCATCAGGACGCCGAAGATGAAGTAGTACACGGCCGCGTTGAGCAGCGGGTTGGCGATCTGCCAGATCTGGCCGAGCTTCGCCTGGCTGTACTGCGCGGTGAGCTTCGCC
>NZ_LIRK01000268.1 GCF_001419765.1 Streptomyces torulosus | reverse complement strand
GCGGACCACCCTCCTCCGTCGTTCCGTACCGTACGGGGCGACGGAGGAGGGTGGTCCGCAGGGACACAGACGTCCCCCAAGGGCCTCCGACCAGAGAGGGAGCGGGTGATCGCCGATGGCGGAACTGCGCCTTGGCCCACTGCTGAGATACGTGGACGGTTCGACCGCGACCGTCTGGGTCGAGACGAGCCGCCCCTGCACGGCCGAGGTGCGCTGCGCCGGCGGCGGGGGCGGCACGGCCCCCACCTTCCAGATCGCCGGCCACCACTACGCGCTGGTGCCGGTGACGGGCCTGACCCCGGGCACGGTGTCGTCGTACGAGGTACTCCTCGACGACTCCCCGGTCTGGCCCCTGCCCGACTCCCGTTTCCCGCCCTCCGAGATCCACACCCCGGCCGGCGGCGACCCGGTCCGTGTCGCCTTCGGCTCCTGCCGCTGGGCCGCGCCGCCCCACGGCGACTCCGACCCTGTGGGGCCGGACGCCCTGGACGCGCTGGCCTCCCGTATCGCCGCCGGGGCGGGCGACGAGCGCCCCGACGTCCTGCTGCTCCTCGGCGACCAGGTCTACGCGGACGAGACCTCCAAGGCCACCCGCGCCTACCTCGCCTCCCGCCGGGATCTGCGGGAGCCGCCGGGCGCGCAGGTCGCGGACTACGAGGAGTACACCCACCTCTACTACGAGTCCTGGCTCGACCCGGGCATCCGCTGGCTGCTGTCCACCGTGCCCAGCTGCATGATCTTCGACGACCACGACGTCATCGACGACTGGAACACCAGCGCGTCCTGGCTCGCCGACATGCGGGACACCCCCTGGTGGCAGGAGCGCATCCTGAGCGGGCTGATGTCGTACTGGGTCCACCAGCACCTCGGGAACCTCTCCCCCGGCGAACTGGCCGCCGACCCGGTGTACGCCGCCGTACGCGCCGTCCCGGACGGTACGGACGTCCTGCGCGCGCACGCCACCGAGGCGGACCGGGACCTGGCCTCGGTCCGCTGGAGCTACCGGCGGGACTTCGGACGCGTCCGCGTGCTGATGCTCGACAGCCGGGCCGCGCGGGTCCTCGACGAGGCGAACCGGTCGATGCTGGACGCGGGCGAGGCCGCCTGGCTGCGGGAGCAGGCGCTGGACGACCCCGGCTCGTGCGACCACCTCCTCATCGGCACCTCGCTGCCCTGGCTGCTGCCACACCTCGTGCACGGGGCCGAGTCGTGGAACGCGGCGCTGTGCCAGGGCGTGCGCGGGGAGCGCTGGGCGCGGCTCGGGGAGAAGGTGCGGCGGGCGGCGGATCTGGAGCACTGGGCCGCGTTCCCGGAGTCCTTCGAGGCCCTGACCGCCCTTACGGCCGAGGCCGGCTCGGGGGACGGCGCCCCGGCGACCGTACTGGTGCTCTCCGGGGACGTGCACCACGCCTACATCGCCCAGCCGTCCTGGCCCGCCGACGCCCCCGCCGTGCCGGACGCCCGCGTCCTGCAGCTCACCTGCTCCCCGGTCCACAACTCCGTCCCGCTGTCCATGAAACTGGGCTTCCACTTCGGCTGGAGCCGGATCGGGCGGGCGATCGGCCGGTGGCTCGCACGGCACGGGCGGGGCGGGCGGCCGTCCATCGACTGGCACAGGGCGGGCGGCCCCTGGTTCGGCAACCAGCTCATGACCCTGACGCTGCGAGGCCGTTCGGCCCGGCTGCGCTTCGAGCAGGCACGGGCCCGACGGGGCGAGAAGGCCCGGCTGGAGACGGTCACGGAGTCGGTACTCACCCCCTAATACCGCCATTGGACACGGTTGGCACCCCTGTTGCCCGGGATGCGCGTGAGGCATCCCACACCGGGCGCCCTGAAGGGTTTCAGTGCTCCGTTCGCGTGCCGTCCGACGGCATGATGAGGCGGACCGTCCGCTTCCTCTCGGGCGGTCCGCCGCATCGCGCCCCACGATGCGCCCCACACGCACGGGAGTTACCCCCTTGTCCGAGTTGCCAGGGATCAGTGACATCGGCGTCGCTCTCGTCGGCGCCGGCCCCCGCGGCACCAGCGTCCTGGAACGCCTCTGCGCCTCAGCACCCGAACTGCTGCGCCCCGGAATCCGGTTGACCGTCCATGTCGTCGACCCGGCCCCGCCGGGCCCCGGCCAGGTGTGGCGCACCGCCCAGTCCCCGCAACTGCTGATGAACACCGTGGCCTCGCAGGTCACCCTGTTCACCGACGAGAGCGTGAACTGCTCGGGTCCGATACGCCCGGGGCCGAGCCTCCACGAGTGGGCCGCCGACCGGGCCGACCCCGGCGGCCCGCCCGCGCCCGGCCCCGACGACTATCCGACCCGCGCCCAGTACGGCCGTTACCTGGAGTGGGTCTTCGCCGAGACGGTGCGGGGCGCGCCGCCCGCGATCCGGGTACGGACGCACCGGACCCGCGCGGTCCGCCTCGACGACGCCGCCGACGGCAGCCAGCGCCTCACCCTCGCCACCGGTCACGTCCTCGCCGACCTCGCCGCCGTGGTCCTCGCCCAGGGCCATCTGCCCACGGTCCCGGACGAGGAGGAGCGCCGTACGACGGCGTACGCCGCCCGGCACGGTCTGCGCCACCTCCCGCCCGCCAACCCGGCCGACCTCGACCTCTCCTCCCTCGCCCCCGGCGAACCGGTTCTCCTGCGCGGACTCGGCCTCAACTTCTTCGACCACATGGCCCTGCTGACGACAGGCCGGGGCGGCCGGTTCGTGTACGACCGGGACGAGGAGGAGCCGGGCCTGCCGGGCGCCCGGCGGCCCCGGTCGCCGCGCTACCTCCCCTCGGGCCGCGAGCCCCGCCTCTACGCCGGCTCCCGGCGCGGAGTGCCGTACCAGGCGCGCGGCGACAACGCCAAGGGCCCCTACGGCCGCCATGTGCCGCTGGTCCTGACCCCCGAGGTGATCGCCGGCTTCCGCAAGCGCGCCGACTCCGGGGAGGCACCGGATTTCCTCGCGGCGATATGGCCGTTGGTGGCGAAGGAGGTGGAGACGGTCTACTACGAGGCGCTGAGGCGACGCCCGGGCGAGGAGGCGACGGGCGAGCAGACGACGGGCGAGCAGACCGCGGGCGACGACACCTTCCGTGAGCGGTTCCTGGCCGCACCGCACCGCAGCCGCCAAGAGGCCGCCGTCCTCGACGAGTTCGGGGTGCCCGAGCGTGACCGCTGGTCCTGGGAGCGTGTCTCGCGCCCGTACGCGGGGCTCGTGTTCCCGGATCCGGAGGCCTGGCGGGCCTGGCTGCTCGCCCACCTCCGCGAGGATGCCGCGCGGGCCGCGCTCGGCAATGTGGCGGGCCCGGAGAAGGCCGCGCTGGACGTGCTGCGGGACCTGCGCAACGAGCTGCGTCTGATCGTGGACCACGGCGGACTGACCGGTGACTCCCGCCGGGAGCACCTGGACCGCTGGTACACCCCCCTGAACGCCTTCCTCTCCATCGGCCCGCCCCGCAGCCGTATCGAGGAGATGACCGCGCTGATCGAGGCGGGCGTCCTGACGGTCCTCGGCCCCGGCCTGGAGGTACGGCAGGACGACGGGGCCTGGCTCGCCCACTCCCCCGACGTGCCGGGCTCCGACGTCCGGGTCACGACGCTCATCGAGGCACGGCTGCCCGAACCGGACGTTCGCCGGACCGCCGACGAACTGCTCGCCAGGCTGCTGCGCGAGGGCGCCTGCCGCCCGCACCGGGTGGACGGGCACGAGACGGGCGGGCTGGACGTGACATCCCGGCCTTATCACCTGATAGACCGTCACGGGGTGCCGCACGAGAAGCGGTTCGCTCTCGGGGTGCCGACGGAGGGGGTGCACTGGGTGACCGCCGCGGGAGCCCGACCTGGCGTGGATTCGGTCACTCTTTCGGACGCGGACGCGGTGGCACGAGCCGTTCTACGCGCGGTAACGGGGGGAAAATCCGACCAAGCGGAGGTAAGGACCTGGCCAGATGTTGAACTAGTAAGTATCGAGTAGCAGTGCATAACTGGAGTGACCCGCCGGTAATCCCGTCCCCACCGGTCCCACCAGGACCGGGTGATACCGAAGGAGTCACCCCACATGACCGGACGCCTCAACAGCGCCCAGCCATACGTCCTCGGGTTGTTCCGCATCGTCATCGGACTGCTGTTCACCTGCCACGGCGCCAAAAGCCTCTTCGGCCTCCTCGGCGGCGTCGACGGCCAGGGCGGAACCGCCGCCACCGGAGCCTGGCCGGGTTGGTACGCGGCCGTCATCCAACTCGTCGGCGGCAGCCTGGTCCTCGTCGGCCTCGGCACCCGCTTCGCCGCGTTCATCGCCTCGGGCGCCATGGCCTACGCGTACTTCAAGGTCCACCAGCCGGAGGCCGTGTGGCCCGTCCAGAACGGCGGCGAGCTCGCGGCCCTCTACTGCTGGACCATGTTCCTCCTGATCTTCACCGGCTCCGGCGCGCTCGGCCTGGACAAGTTCATCGCCAAGCGCTCGACGGCCCACACCAGGGAGGCGAGGAAGCGGGAGCCGGTGGCGGCCTGACCGACCGTGAGGCCGCGAGGCCGCGAGACACGAAGACGGGTCGGAGAGGACCGGTCGCAGAGGGCCAGTCGCAGAGGGCCGGTCAGTGCAGGCCGGTGACCGTCGGCCGACGGCCGCCGGTTGATCGCCGGTTGATCGCCGGTCTCCTCACCGCCGCGGCAGCACCGGGCCGCCGGGGGCGCCACACGCCCCCGGCGGTCGTGTGTGCACTCCTTTCCTCCCCCGGCCCGTCCCTGCCCCTTCCGGCCGTACGAACCGCCTCTGATGAACCGTCCATGACGGACACATGAGCCCCTGTGGGCCCTCTGTCGTACCCGGGGCGTACGCTGTTCGGCTATCACGGGATCACCGTGATGTCGGGGGACAACAGGAGAGTGCTCGGTGCTTGAGAGTCTGGGCTGGCTGACCGCCGGCCCATGGATCTACGCCGTCGTGGCCGCGTCCATCGTGCTGGACGTGTTCCTCCCGGTCCTGCCGAGCGGTGTGCTGGTCGTCGCGGCGGCCACGGCGGCCGCGGCGGAGACGGCGGCGGGCGCGATGCCCCGCGACGTCCCCGACGTGCTCGTCCTGATCCTCGCGGCGGCCACGGCGTCCGTCCTCGGCGACCTCGTGGCGTACCGCCTGGCGTGGGCGGGCAGTGCGCGTCTGGACCGCGCGATCGCCCGGTCCCGGCGCCTGACCACCGCGCAGGAACGTCTCGGCGCGGCTCTCGCCCGGGGCGGCGGCCTGCTGGTCGTCATCGCCCGCTTCGCCCCTGCGGGCCGTTCGGTCGTCTCCCTCGGCGCGGGCGCCGCACGCCACCGCGCCCGCGACTTCCTCCCCTGGTCCGCGTTGGCGGGCCTCGCGTGGGCCGGCTACAGCGTCGCCCTCGGCTACCTCGGCGCCCACTGGCTGGGCCCCACCTGGCTCGCGGCGGCGGTCTCCCTGGCCGCCCTCTTCGGCGCGGGCGCGGCGGCGGCGTACTTCATGCGGCACCCGCGGGCCGCCGGCTGAGGGCCGGAGAACCCGAGCGGGTCATGGCGCCGTGGTGCGGGCGTCGCACCTACCCGACCCGCCGGACCTACCCGACCCGCCGGACCTACCCTGCCCGCCGGGCCGCGGCGCCCCGTACCTCCAGCCCCGCCAGCAGATCCGCCGTGGCGGCCGCGACGGCATTCACCGCGTGATCGAACACCTCACGGTTGTGGGCGGCGGGCGCGCGGAAACCGGACACCTTGCGGACGTACTGCAGGGCGGCGGCCCGGATGTCGTCCTCGGTGGCTTCCTCGGGGATCGCGGGCGGTCGCAGAGTCTTGATGCTTCGGCACATGAGCCCAGTCTCCCGCGCGGGTCACACTCCCACCTCGGCATGAAGTGAATCCTTGGGTATCAGCAAGTTTCCCCGAGGATTGACTTCACCCTGCCCCCTTGTGATCATCACGGAGGCCGCCGGCCGACCGACGAAGGCGACGCAGAGACGAGGGGACCATGTCGACGAACGAACGGCTCACCGTGGCGGTGCTCGGACCCGGCGGGGTGGGCGGCCTGCTCGCCGCGCTCCTCGCCCGCGCGGGCAACCGCGTCATCTGTCTGGCGGGGGACGAGACGGCCCGCGCGCTGGACAAGGACGGCATCAGCGTCACCAGTGCCCGCTTCGGCGACTTCACCGCCCGTGTGGAGACCGCCGCCGAACTCCGCGAACCGGTCGACGCGGCCCTCCTCACCGTGAAGCACACCACCCTCGGCCCGGCCCTGGACCGCCTCCCCGCGTCGTCCCTGACCCCCGGCACCCTCGTCGTCCCGTTCCTGAACGGTGTCGAACACCCGGCGGCCCTGCGCGCCCACTACGGCGACACCGCCCACATCGCCCCGGCGACCATCCGTGTCGAGTCGACCCGGGTCGCGCCGGGCGTCATCGCGCACGGAAGCCCCTTCGCGGAGGTCGACCTGACCGGCGACGAGGCCCCCGTCGACCGCCTCAACGCCCTTGCCGGAGCCCTCGAATGGTCCGGCATCGCCACCCGAGTGCTGCCCGGCGAGACGGCGGTGCTGTGGGCGAAGATGTCGTTCCTGGCCCCGTTCGCCCTGCTGACGACCCGCTACGGCCTGCCCCTGGGCGAGATCCGCACCCGCCACCGCGAGGAACTGACCGCCTTGGTCGAGGAGACGGCGGCGGTCAGCGCGGCGGTCGGCGCCCCCGTGGACCCGGCCGAGGCGGTACGCCGCTACGACGCCTTCCCGCCCGGCACCAAGTCATCGATGCAGCGCGACGCCGAGTCCGGCCGCCCGCTCGAACTGGACGCGATCGGCGGCGCACTGCTCCGCGCCGCCGAACGCCACGGCGTACCGGCCCCGGTGGCGGCGAGGGTGGTGGCGGACCTGAGGGCGGCGGGCCACTGAGCCCACCACGGCCGCGCCCCGCCCCACGGCC
>NZ_LIRK01000267.1 GCF_001419765.1 Streptomyces torulosus | reverse complement strand
CGGGTACGGGGCCGAGGGGGCGCAGGCCGGGTACGGAAGCGACGGGTCGTCGCAGGGCGCATACGGAACCGACGGGGCCTCGCAGGCCGCCTACGGATCCGACGGGTCCCCGGCCGGGTACGGAACGCAGGGGGCGTCCCAGGCCGGTTACGGGGCCGAAGGGCCTTCGCAGGCCGCCTACGGGGCGCAGGGCGGGTCGCAGGCCGCCTACGGCGCGCCAGGGGCGGCGCAGGGGCCCTACGCGGGCGACGGGTATGCCGGGGGTGGTTCCGGGATGCCTCTGCCGCCGGTCGCGGGAGAGGTGTCGCTCGCGTCGGGCGGGGCGCCCATGCCGCCGGCGCCGCCGGTGGACGAGGGGGCCACCCAGTNNACCCAGTTCCTGCCGCCGGTGCCGTCCGCCGGTCCGCTGCCCGGGGACGAGGCGGCGACACAGTACATACCGCCGGTGCCCGCGGCGCCGGAGGCGGCCACCCAGTTCCTGCCGCCGGTGGGGCCGGGCGCGCTGCCGCCGGAGGCGTCGGCCGACGCGACGGCGTACCTCGGGCGGGTCCCGGACCACGGTGCCGGGCCCCTGCCGCCCACCGCGAACCCGGACGCCGAGCCCACCCAGTACATACCGCCGGTGGCCGCCCAGCCGGGGGCCCCGGCCCCGGACCGGCCCCAGGCGTACGGTGCGCCGCAGCAGCAGCCGGACGTGTTCGACAGCCTCTTCCGCAGCGAGCCCGCGGGCGCCGGACCTGCCGGGGCCACGCAGCAGATGCCGAGGATCCAGCAGCCGTACGGCGCGCAGCCGCCGCAGGGGCCCGGCGGCCCCGGTGGTCACGGCGGCCCCGGTGGTCACGGGGGTCATGCCGGGCGGGCCACCGCGAGACGAGACGACGGGGGCGCGGGGGGCGGACGTACGCGCTCCAAGGTGCCGCTGATCGCCGCCGTGGGCATCGGGATCGCCGTCCTCGGCATCGGGGCGGGCGCCCTGATGGCGAGCGGCGGCAAGGACGACCAGGGGCAGGGCGACGACAAGAGCGTGACGGCGTCCGAGCCGTCGGCCGAGGAGTCGTCGGCCGAGGCGGCCGACCCGGCGAAGGAGCAGGCGGTCGCGCTGGACAAGCTGCTCGCGGACAGCGGCAACAGCCGCAACAGCGTGATCAAGGCGGTCGGGAACATCCGGTCCTGCACCAACCTGGGGCAGGCCGCCACCGATCTGCGCAACGCGGCCAAGCAGCGCAACGACCTCGTCACCAAGCTCGGCGAGCTGTCCGTCGACAAGCTGCCCGACAACGCCGCCCTGACCACCTCGCTCACCAAGGCGTGGCAGGCCTCCGCGTCCGCCGACAACCACTACGCCGCGTGGGCCGACCAGGTCGCCGGCAAGAGGAAGCTCTGCAAGCGGGGCCAGGCCCGCTCCACCCCCGAGACCCAGGCGGGCAACCAGGCCAGCAGCACGGCGAGCGCCGAGAAGACGAAGGCCGCGCAGCTGTGGAACGGCATCGCCGGAAAGTACGGCCTGACCCAGCGGCAGGCGGGCCAGCTCTAGGCGGTGCCCGGCCAGGGCCCCTCCTGGCCCTGCCCAGCCGGACCGCTCCTGACGGACCCCCGCGGTCGCGCGGTGGCCGTCAGGAGGGCAGGCCCCGGCCGGTCACAGCTCCGCGTCGACGAGGGTCTTCTCGACGTTCACGAAGCCCTGGCGGGCGGCGACCAGGCGGCCCTTGCGGACCACCTGGAAGGTGACCTCCGGGTTGATCAGGCGGGGGAAGCCGGCGGCGGCGATCAGGTCCTCGAAGCGCCAGGTCAGCGGCGGAGTCAGGCCGCCCGTGGTGACCCTCATCCCGTTGTCGAGCGTGTTGCGGATCGCCTGGGCGGTGACCTCGCGGTCGCCGATCTTCTCGATGACGGACGTCAGCACGGTGTAGGCGATCCAGGTGGTCTGCACCCCGGGGTCCGCGGGGTCGATCCGGTTGTCGTCGAAGGCGTGCTCGCGGATCACCTTCTTCATCCGGTCCCAGCGCTTGTCGGTCTCCACCGGGTACCAGCCGGTGACGTACGTCCCCTCGTACGGCCCCGACCTGCCGCCGGTGGAGTCGACGAGGGACTGGTCGACGCTGCCGAGCACGGAGGCGGTGCGCACGGCGGGGTAGTCCTTGCGGTCCCGGCGGAACGAGTCCATGAACGTGGAGGTCCGGTCGCCGAGCGCGGGCACCACGCACCCCCGCTTCACCGGGTCGCCGGAGGCCCGCCGCAGCGCCTGCCGGGAATGGTCCGCGTACTCGGTCGCGTCCTCGGCGGCCAGCTGGTCCTCGGCCCCCCGGTGGCCCCCGGAGCGCAGCCCCGAGTTCAGCAGCAGCGGAAGCTGGTCGCCCGCTATGGAGTCGGGGCGGACGAGGGCCACGGGGCCGCAGGCGCGCGCGAGCTGCTCGCCGAGGCCAGCCATGAGCGCGGCCTGGCCGCCGTTGACCGGGTAGGACAGGGCGCTGGAGAACTCGTCGTCGGTCACGCCGTAGCCGCCGATGTAGGGGATGCCGGCGGACTCCAGCGGGGCGAGGAAGGAGCGGCCGTGCTGGCTGTAGGAGCCGACGACGGCGACGGCGTCCTCCTTCGCCGCGCGGCGGGCGCACCGCGCGGCGCCCACGGTGTCGTTGTGGTCGTTGCAGGTGACGATGCGCAGCTCACGGCCGTTGATCCCGCCGCCCGCGTTGATCCAGCGGGCGTACGCCTTGGCCATGGCGGGCATGCCGGGCTTGTTGGTGGCGGCGGTCTTCTCCGGCGCCCAGGTCATGACGGTGATGGGGCCGTCCCCGGAATCCCCCGTGACGCCGGACACGACCCCGCACCCGGCGGCGAGCGACGCACACAACGCCAGTGCGACGACTCTCGCGGTACCGGCCCGTTTCGTCCCGGTACGGCGGAAACCGCCGGGACGGATGGGCCTGGGACGGTCTACTGGGGTGCGTCGCCTGCCGGTCATGGCTCCGCACGATTCCGCCACATGACCAACCCGGGCGTGACGATCGGTCAACGGAAGGTGACCGGGAGGTGAATTACGGGAAGCTACGATCGTATTTTCGAGAGAGTGCAGAGAGGAACGCGGGAGCGATGACCGTCCAAGGTTCGGAGAACTCTTCCCGTCGTGGGCGTCGCTCATCCACCATGGGCGGCATGCCACTGAACGACATGCCTTGGTGGCGCTGGCGCAGCAATGTGCGCTCCGCGCTGCACATGCTCTCCGATCCGGTGTTCCAGCGGGACGTCTGGCTGGCCGGCGTCGACGGCTACGGTGACGTCACCGACGCCGTGTACCGCCTGGTCGAGGACACCTGGCTGGACAACTGGTCCGCGGAGAAGTACGTGGGAGCGATTTTCCGCGACGCCCAGGAGGCGGCGCTTGTCGACACCGCCGTGCTGCGCGTACTGCGGATCATGCACCAGGTGGGGCCGGACGCCCCCGTCTCCGCGTACCTCGACCACCCCGCGTGGCCCGAGGCGGTCCGCGCGGCCCGCGAGGCCCATGTGCGTCTGACGGTGAGCGACGGCGAGGACCCGGACACACCGCCGCGCACGCTCGAGGTGCTGCGGATCATGACGAGGGCGGCGTAGGGGGTAGTACCGGGTCGGCGCGGGGTCGCGTCGGGACGGGACGAGGTCGGCGCGGGTCGGCACGGGAGCGGTGCCGGCGGGCCGTCCGGACGGGGCCGTTCCGGTCGGTCCGGTCCTCGGGACGATTGCCGACATGGGGACGCCGTATGCGACCCTGTCGGGCATGAACGCGCAGCCCACTCCCGCCGCGGCGCCCGCCGACCAGTACGTCCTCACCCTCTCCTGCCCCGACAAGCAGGGCATCGTGCACGCCGTGTCGAGCTACCTCTTCATGACCGGCTGCAACATCGAGGACAGCCAGCAGTTCGGCGACCACGACACGGGTCTGTTCTTCATGCGCGTCCACTTCTCGGCGGAGGCGCCGGTGAGCCTGGACAAGCTCCGGGCGAGCTTCGCGGCGATCGGTGACTCCTTCCACATGGACTGGCAGATCAACCGGGCCGAGGACAAGATGCGCGTCGTCCTGATGGTCAGCAAGTTCGGGCACTGCCTGAACGACCTGCTGTTCCGGGCGCGGATCGGGGCGCTGCCGGTCGAGATCGCGGCGGTCGTGTCCAACCACACGGACTTCGCCGAGCTGGTGGCCTCCTACGACATCCCCTTCCACCACATCCCGGTCACGAAGGACACCAAGGCCGAGGCCGAGGCGCGGCTGCTGGAGCTCGTCCGGCAGGAGAAGGTCGAGCTGGTGGTGCTCGCCCGGTACATGCAGGTGCTGTCGGACGACCTCTGCAAGCAGCTCAGCGGGCGGATCATCAACATCCACCACTCGTTCCTGCCGAGCTTCAAGGGCGCGAAGCCGTACCACCAGGCGCACGCGCGGGGCGTGAAGCTGATCGGGGCGACGGCGCACTACGTCACCGCCGACCTCGACGAAGGGCCGATCATCGAGCAGGAGGTCGAGCGGGTCGGCCACGGGGTGACCCCCGAGGAGCTCGTCGCGATCGGCCGGGACGTGGAGTGCCAGGCCCTGGCCCGCGCGGTCAAGTGGCACGCCGAGCGCCGCATCCTGATGAACGGCCGCCGGACGGTGGTGTTCGCGTAGGACGACGGGGCGTCGGGGCGGCGGGCGCGGATGGTGGACGCCTGTCGATGCCGCCGGGCGCCTGGCGCCTGGCGCCTGATGGCTCGGTGGCTTCGTGGCTCGGTGGGGCGAGGGAGCGGGGCGGCCGCAGGGCATGGGTGATCGCTCGCGCAGTTCCCAGTTGCCCGCGCCCCGCAGCCCGCGCCCTGCCCCTGACCGGCCTGCCTTGACCGGCCCGCCCGGTCACATGCGGCTCATGGATGCCGCCGCGAAGAGGACGTCCCGGATGGCGTCGCGGTCGCCCATCTGGCCGGCCGCGGCCTCCTCGGGAGGGACGTGGCCCGCGGCGAGCCGGCAGAACTCGACGCCGTCGAGGGCGACATGTGCGACCTCGTGCTCGGCGGAGCCGACCGCGGCGGGGGAGTCCAGCGGGATGAGCCACTCGCCGCCGCCGGAACCCTCGATCTCCAGACGCAGGCTGCGCCCGGGCGCGCCGACGGACACGAGGTGACGGCCCGCCGCGGGCGACCGTGACGCGAGGCCCGAGCGCCGGCGCTCGGCCAGCACCAGGGGCAGCATCCGGGCCGCGAGGTCGATCATCCCGTGCAGATGGCGTCCCGAGGGCGCCGCGTACGGGTAGTCCACGGCCTCCGCGATGTCCTCCGCGTGGATCCAGCACTCGAACGCCCGGTCGAGCATCGCGTCCCGCAGCGGCAGCTCGAACCGGCCGTACGAGACGACGAGCCGTCCGGAGCCCTCTGTGTCCTTGTGGCCGTCGGCGTCCTCGGGGCCGCCGCCCCTGAACGACGTCGTACGGACGATGTCGTGGCTCTGCTCCCGCCAGGGCCCGCGGATCGCGCGGCCGGGCGGGAGGTGCGCGGCCTTCCAGTACGCCTCGGTGCGCGCGTCGGGAGCACGGCTGTCCGGGGCTGACGTCAGGTGCTCCAGCGGGTCCTCCAGGCCCAGCGCGGTCGCCACGAGACCGTCGACGGTCAGCAGGTGCGCGATGACCCCGGCGACGGTCGTCCGCCGGGTCACCGGGCCCTCGCCCGCGAACCAGCGGAGCCGTACGGGCGCGTGCCAGTCGGCGTCGTCGATGTCCTGCAGCAGCGCGTCCAGCCGGGCCGCCTCCGCGTCGTACGGCGCCGCCCAGGCGGGTACGGGGATGCGGGGCGCACGGCGGTCCAGACAGCTCCGGAGGACCCGGGTGCGCAGGGACGGGTCGAGGTCGAGGCTCTCCGGCGGGTGCAGCAGGCCGACAGCCTCCCGCAGCCGCCGCGCCTCGTCCGCGCACCCGCCGCACACCCCGAGATGCTCCTCCACGGCCGCCGCCTCGTCCCCCGAACACACGGCCAACGCCCACGCCCCGAGCAAGGCTTTCAACACCCGGTGCTCCAGCACGAGGGGGGAGAGGCCGGGGGTGGGGGCAGGGGCCACCGGTTCGCCGGACGCGGTGGGGGCGGGGCGGTCGGGCATGGCTGCCGGGGGCTGCTCGGGCGCGGTCGGCGGTTTGCCGGGCGTGGCGGAGGAGGCCGCCGGGTCGTGGAGGGAATTCGGGCCCGGCGAGGGGGTGTAGGGCATGGTCGGCGGTTCCTCGGGCAAGGCGGAGGAGGCCGTCGACTCGTGGGAAGGGGCCTGGGAGTCCGGGGACGCCGACGGGGCGCCGGGCGCGGCCCACGGTGATTCGGCGGCGGACTCGTCCTGGTCGGCGCGTGGTGGCGCCGGGTGCTCCTGGGGGAACGCCGACGGGGGTGTCCGCTGCGGGGCGGGATCGGGCAGCGGCAGCCCCGTGTCCTCCACCGAGGAGCGCGGGAGCGGTATCCGGGGCGGTCCCAAGGGCGCGTCCCCGGCCCCGCTCCCCGACTCACGGCGCCCACCTGCCCCGACCGACCCTTCCGCGTCGTCTAGCGGGTCAACGCCACGGCTCCCGGCCCCACGGACGCCACTCTCGGGCGCACCGGTACTGCCTTGCGCGCTCTCGGCAGCGCTCTCGGGCGCACCGGTACCGCTCCCGGTCCCGTCGGTGCCGCCCCGCACGCTCTCGGCAGCACTCTCCGGCTCACCGTCGCCGCTCCCAAGGCCGCGTGCGTCGCCGTCCGGGCCACGGGCGCCGCGCTCCCGCGCACGGGCACAGGCGCCACGCTCCGGCCCTACGTCGGCAGCGCCGCGCTCCGCGTCACCGGCCTCCGTGCCCCCGGCCTCCGCGTCACCGGTCCCCGTACCGCCGGTCTCGGCATCGCGGGCCTCGGTGCCACCGGCCTCCACGCCGGCCTCGGTATCGCCCGGCCCCGTGGCGCCGACCTCCTCGTCGCCAGTCTCCGCGCCGTCGGCCTCGGTGCCTCCTGGCTCCGCATCGCCGGTCTCGGCGTCGCCCGCCTCCGTGGCGCCGACCTTCACGCCGTCGGCCGCGGCGTCCCGACCGCCACCGGCCTCCACGCCGCAAACGCCACCCGTCTCCACGCCGTCGGCCCAGGTGGTCCCAGCCTTCGTGCTGTCGGCCGCAACGCCACCGGCGCCCGCTGCCGCCGGCATCTCCTCGGCGCCCTCCGGCTGCTCCGGCCCCTCCCAAGTCCCTCCGGCCTGTCGGGCCCCCCGGTCCTCTCCGCCAGCCCCCCGTTCCGTCTGTCCCGGCACCGTCGTCTCCGTGTTGTCCGGCTCTTCCCCGTGCGCGCCGGAGGCGTTCGTCGTGTTGTTCACGCCGTACCTCCGGGTTCGGGTGGGGTGCCGGAGGGGCGGGTGTCGTGGGCGGTGGCGAGGAGTTGGAGGCCGAGGCGGAGGCGGCGGCGGGCCTCGTCCTCGGTGACGCCCAGGTCGGCCGCGGTCCGCCGGTAGTCGCGCCGCTGGAAGTACGCCAGTTCGAGTGCGGCCCGCAACGGCGTGGGCATGGCCTGCACTATGTAGTCCGCGCGGGCGGCGACCGACGCCTGGTGGACCTTGCGCTCCAGCTCCTCGGCGCTGCCCTCGCCGCCCTGCGCGAGCGCGGCGGTCTCGGTGGCCCGCAGCCGCTGCACGGCCAGCCGGTGGGTGAGCGCGGCGACCCAGGAACGCAGGGGCCCCTGCTTGGGGTCGTACGCCTCGGGGTTCTCCCAGATCCGGACGAACACCTCGCGGGTGATGCCGTCGGCGGCCCGCTCGTCGTCCAGGACGCGGTGGGCGAGGCCGTGCACGAGCGACGCGAACCGGTCGTACAGCTCACCGAGCGCGGCCGCCTCGCCGCGCGTCAGCCGCTGCCGCATCCTGAGGTCCCACCGGGGCGGTGCGTCCTGCGTCGCCATACGGCCCCCTCACCCTGCTCTGGCCTGCGCCGTTCCTGTCGCGGGCCGTTCCGGCCGGCCCATGGCCGAGCCGTCGTCCCGCACTGAGTCCCACCCGTGCGCATCGGCGTCCAGCCTGTGTCCAGCCTGTGCGCACCGGTGTGTACCAGCCTGCGTGCATCGGGTTCTCGAATGTAGTCGGCACCGCTGACCGCGCACGCCCCTTTATGGCAATGTGCGCCCCTCGCGACGCCGAAGGTGGTAGAGGCCTCCTCCGCTGCGCTGTTCAGGCCGCCCACATGGGCGTCCATCGGTCCGCCGGGGTCCCGCGCACCGTTTCCGCAGCGCGAAAACGGCCACTCGGAACCGCACTTGCATCGATCTCAATCGTTTGTTGATCGGTTTTCGATCACTAACGACCGTACTCGATGTAAATCTCACCGAAAAGGCCCCTGAAATGGCTCGGTTGCCACGCGCTTTCGGCGGAGTACGGGTGTTTCATGGAACGACGGCGGGGCAGCCGCGCAGCAGGAAGCGGTGTATTGGCTTCCGGTTCGGCGACTGAGAGGCATCGCGGTGGAGTTCAAAGTGACCGACGGCGAGCAGGGTGAGTGGGCCGTGCTGCGGGTGTCGGGTGAGATGGATCTGGTGACCTCACCGGTGCTCCGTCAGCGGGTGCACGAGGCGGTGGCCGACGGTCGCCGCAGTCTCGTCCTCGACCTCTCGGGCGTCGTCTTCTGTGACTCCAGCGGGGTGGGCGTCCTCATCGCCACCCGCCGCCTCATGCGGTCCTGCCGGGGGCGGCTGCGGCTGATCCTCCCGCCCGACGGCAGGGCGGGCGGTCCGACGGAGGGCGCGCACGTCAACCGCGTCATGGCCGCCCTCGGCGTCCGCCGTCTCTTCGACGTGCACCCGGACGTCGTGTCGGCGGTGGCACCGGAGCCCGAGGGCGAGGCCGACGCCCTCTCGGCCTGACCACCGCCTCCACCGGCCTGGTCCGGCCTGGTCCCTGGCCTGTTCGCCGGCCCGGTCACCGGCCCGGCCTCCCCGCGCCCACCCATGTCCCGGGGGCCACACAGTTGTCCCGGAATTCCCGCAGTCTTGGTACAAGCGTCGCTTTCGCGCTCCGTACCGCCCGCGGACGTCGTACGCTCCGTCCGAGGAACACCGACAGGCATGGATCAAGCATTCCACTCGACGTAAGGCGGGCCCGAAAGAACATGGTCAGCAGCGAGTACGAGCGCCGGATCGCCGCCCGGTTCGCCACCTTCGACCAGGACGGCAACGGCTGGATCGACCGCGAGGACTTCATCGCGGCGAGCAAGGCGGTGCTCAACGAGTTCGGCACTCCCGCCCGTTCGGACAAGGGCCAGTCCTTGTACGGCGGTGCGGAGGCCTTCTGGCAGGGCATGGCCGGGATAGCGGACCGGGACGGCGACCAGCGCATCACCCGCGACGAGTTCGTGAACGGCGCGGTCAAGCGGCTGCGCGACAACCCCGAGCGGTTCGCCGAGATCGCCCGCCCCTTCCTGCACGCGGCCCTCGCCGTCGCGGACGCCGACGGGGACGGCTCGGCCACGGTCGACGAGACCGCCCGCATCCTCAAGGCCCTCGGCGTGCCCGAGCACATCGCCACCGCAACGTCCGCCGCCCTCGACACCAACGCCGACGGCAAGGTCGACGAGGTGGAGGTCGTGACCGCGTTCGCCCGCTTCTTCACGGTGCCGGAGTGATCACCGAAAGGGTCCCGTCCGATCGGGTCCGGTCTCGTCCGGTCCTACCCGGTCCGGTCCTGTTCGGTTTGTGACCCCTTCCGGCCGCTTCAGGTATAGCGTTCGCGCAGTTTGTACTTGAGGACCTTCCGTAGGGTCTCGTTGCGCGGCAGGGCGTCCACGATCTCCACCTGCTCCGGCAGTTTGTGGACGGAGAGCCCTTCCGCGCGCAGATACGACGTCACCGCCGCCAGGGTCAGCTGCTCGGCCTCGGGCGGCTGTTCCACGACCGCGCAGACCCGTTCCCCGCGTTCGGTGTCCGGCAGTCCGATCACCGCCACGTCCCGCACGGCCGGGTGGCGGTGCAACAGGTCCTCGATCTCCTTGGCGGAGATGTTCTCGCCCTTGCGGATGATCACATCCTTCAGCCGCCCGGTCAGCACCAGGTGCCCGCTGTCCGTCAGCCGGCCCAGGTCGCCCGTGACGAAGAACCCGTCCGCGTCGAACGCCGCCGCCGACTGCTCCGGATCCAGATAACCCCGGCAGACGGCCTCCCCCTTCAACCGCACCTCGCCGTCGACGATCCGTATCTCCATCCCCTCCGGCGGCCGCCCCTCCGTGGTGGCGAGGTTCTCCGCGGAGTCGTCCGGCGCCCCCATCGTGATCATCGGGACCTCCGTCATGCCGTACCCGTGGGTCAGCTGCACGCCCATCTCCCGTACGACGGAGTGGTACAGCTCGGGCGGCTTCGGCGCGCCGCCGCCCGCGAGCAGCCGCAGCGAGGGGACGACCGGGACGCCCGGCTGCTTGCGCTGCTCGGTGAGGAACATCGAGTAGAACGCCGTCGACCCGCCCGCGACCGTCACCCCGTGCTTGCGGTAGCCGTCCAGCGCGCCCGGCAGCGCGAAGTGCTCGAACAGCACGGCCGGGAACCCGTACAGCAGGAGCATCACCATGTAGTCGGGGCCGCCGATGTGCGCGTACGGGAAGGCGATCGAGCCCACGTCGTCGCTGGTCAGGCGGAGCGCGTGGGCGAGGCAGGAGCCGCCCGCGATGAGGGAGCGGTCCGTGTGGAGGACGCCCTTCGGGTCGGAGGTGGTGCCGGAGGTCCAGTAGATCCAGCGCACGGAGGTGCCGTCGGCCGGCGCGGCGGGCAGGACCGCCGGATCGCCGTCCGGGAGGGCCTCGTACGCCTCGAAGACCTTCCGGGCGCCCAGCCGCCGGGCCATCCCGGTGTGGTCGAACCCGCGCCACTCGCCGGGTACGGCGAAGAACTCCGCCTTCGACTCGCGGAGCGCGAAGCCGACCTCGCGGTCCCGGTAGAAGGGGATGACCGGGGACTGCACGGCGCCGAGGCGGGCCAGGGCGAAGGACAGCAGGGCCGTCTCGATGCGCGTGGGCAGCTGCCAGGCGACGACCCTGCCGGGGCGTACGCCCATGTCGTACAGCCCGGCCGCCACCCGTTCGGCGCGGGAGCGCAGCTCGCCGAAGGTCAGGGTGCGGTCGTCCTGGAGGAGGACGGGCCGGTCGGGGGTGAGCGCGGCGCGGCGGTCGAGGAGCTCCCAGAGGGTGCGGGACGTGCCGAGCGCGTGGGCGGTTTCGTTCACAGCGGCCCCCTGCCTGGAGGACTCGTCCGCAGAGCTGACGAGCTGTCAGATGGTGGGCAGAGCGTAGGCCGGGGCGCCTTGTCGGTCCAGGGGTGTGCCACTAACCTGCTCGACAAGGATCTGACGGTCCATCAGGTAACTGAGTGGGGGATCCATGACCGAACTGCCCCGCATCATCAGCGTCGACGACCATGTGATCGAGCCCGCGCACCTCTTCGAGACCTGGCTGCCGCAGAAGTACCGGGAGCGCGGCCCCCAGCCGCTGACCGCCGGCATCGGCGAGCTCGCCTATGTCGCCGGGAAGTACCAGATCACGATGGACCCCGAAGGTCAGCCGACCGACTGGTGGATCTACGAGGACCTGAAGTTCCCGTACAAGCGCAACATCGCGGCCGTCGGCTTCGACCGCGACGAGATGACCCTGGAGGGCATCACCCGCGAGGAGATGCGGCGCGGCTGCTGGGACCCCAGGGCCCGGCTGGCCGACATGGACCTCAACCACGTCGAGGCCTCCCTCTGCTTCCCCTCCTTCCCCCGCTTCTGCGGGCAGACCTTCGCCGAGGCGCACGACAAGGAGGTCGCCCTGGCCTGCGTGCGCGCCTACAACGACTGGATGGTCGAGGAGTGGTGCGGCGACAGCGGCGGCCGGCTGATCCCGCTGTGCCTGATCCCGCTGTGGGACATCGACCTGGCCGTCGCCGAGATCCGCCGCAACGCCGCCCGCGGCGTCCGGGCCGTCACCTTCTCCGAGATCCCCACCTACCTGGGACTGCCCTCCATCCACTCCGGCTACTGGGACCCGTTCTTCGCGGTCTGCCAGGACACCGGCACCGTCATCAACATGCACATCGGGTCCAGCTCCCAGATGCCGGCCGCCTCCCCCGACGCCCCACCCGCCGTCCAGGCCTCGCTGTCCTTCAACAACGCGATGGCCTCGATGATGGACTTCCTCTTCAGCGGCGTCCTGGTCCGCTTCCCCCGCCTCAAACTCGCCTACAGCGAGGGCCAGATGGGCTGGATCCCGTACGCCCTGGAACGCGCCGACGACGTGTGGGAGGAGCACCGCGCCTGGGGCGGCGTCCGCGATCTGATCCCCGAGCCGCCGTCGACGTACTACTACCGTCAGATGTTCTGCTGCTTCTTCCGCGACAAGCACGGCGTCGCCTCGCTGGACGTCGTCGGACGGGACAACGCGACCTTCGAGACCGACTACCCGCACGTCGACTCGACTTTCCCGCACACCAAGGAGGTCGCCCTCGACCATGTGAAGGGCCTCGACGACGAGACGGTCTACAAACTCATGCGCGGCAACGCGATCCGCATGCTCGACCTCGACCTCGACAAGTGACGGGCGGCCCCCGGTCATGGATCTCGCGTACAGCCCCGAGGAGGAGGAGTTCCGGGCCGGGCTGCGGGAGTGGCTGGCGAAGGTCCTGCCCACCCTGCCGCCGAAGCCGTCCCCCGACGACTGGCCCGCACGGCGCGCGTACGACCTCGGCTGGCAGCGGACGCTGTACGACGCCGGGTACGCCCACGTCCACTGGGACGCCTCCCCGACCGTACGGCTGATCTTCCTGGAGGAGACCGAGAAGGCCGGCGCCCCCTACGTCGGCGCCAACTTCGTCGGACTGCTGCACGCGGGGCCCACCATCGCCGCCGAGGGCACCGCCGAGNNGCGGCGAGGAGGTGTGGTGCCAGGGGTTCAGCGAACCGGACGCCGGATCCGACCTCGCGGCCCTGCGCACGCGCGCGTACCGCGACGGCGACGACTATGTGATCACCGGGTCCAAGATCTGGACCTCCCACGCGGAGGTCGCCGACTGGTGCGAGCTGCTGGTGCGGACCGATCCCGGCGCCCCCAAGCACCGGGGCATCTCCTGGCTGGCCATGCCCATGGACGCGCCCGGGGTGACCGTACGGCCGCTGCGCACGCTCGCCGGGTCCACCGAGTTCGCCGAGGTGTTCCTCGACGAGGTCCGCGTCCCGGTCGCCAACCGGGTCGGCGAGGAGAACGACGGCTGGCGCGTGACCATGGTGACCCTGTCGTTCGAGCGCGGCACGGCCTTCGTGGGTGAAGTGGTCGCCTGTCGGCGGGTGTTGGGGGAGGTCGCGGAGGAGGCGCGGGCCAACGGGCGGTGGGACGACCCCGGTGTCCGGCGGCGGCTCGGGCGGCTGAACGCGGAGTTCCGGACGCTGTGGCGGCTCACCCAGTGGAACGTCAGCGAGGCGGAGTCCTCCGGAGGGGTGCCGGGGG
>NZ_LIRK01000266.1 GCF_001419765.1 Streptomyces torulosus | reverse complement strand
GGCACTCTCGACATCAGCGGTCTCCACGGCGTCGGTCTCGTCGCCCAAGGCCGTCGCGTCTTCCTCGGCCGTCCAATCCTCCGAGGGTGCCGCCTCCCCGTCCGTGCCCGCTCCGGTGCTCTCGTCGCCCGGGGACGCCGCCTCGTCAGCCCCCTCGGCCCTGTCGACCCCGTCCGCTCCGGCCCCCTCCGCCCCCTCCGCTCCGGTCGGTCCTTCCTGGAGTGCCGCCGCCTCGGCGATGGCCGCGTGGCGTTCCGCTTCCGTGAGGCGGGTTCTTGCCGTTACTCCCACCGCCCCGCGGTGCGTCGTGACGTAGTCCCTCGTGGTGGCCACCGCGCTGCGGGCCGGTAGCAGCCAGCGGTCCTCGCGGCAGAGGGCGTCGAGGGGGTCGGTGTGTGTGCCCTCGCGGGGCGCCCCCTGTTTCGCCACGTCGGCGGCGCGTGCCACCTCCGAGGCGAGCCGCTCCACCCCTGTCACGAGGACGTCCGCCTGGTCGATGGCACCCTCGGCGGCCCGGAGGTGCACGGCGGCCGTGAGCGGGTCGCCCGCGTAGGTGAACTGGCGGGCCCGGTTCAGCTCGGCCGTCGCGAACACCAGCCGGTCCTCGGCGTGTTCGGCGTGGCTGGTGACGGGGAGGACGACGTCGGGAGCGTAGTGCTCGCGGAGCCCGGCGAGGGTGGCGGCCGCCGTCGCCGTACGGCCGGTCAGCTCACGGAAGCGGCCCTCCGCGCTCTGCAGGGCCGGGACCGCGTCGCGTTCCAGGGCGCGGAGCTGGTCGAAGGCGGGGGCGGCGATGTCGAGGCGTCGCTGGGCCATCGTGCAGCGGGCGAGGATCTCCTCCAGCAGGGCCCGCTCCTCGTCGGGCGGGAGCGTGCCGGTGGTGTCGTCGAGCCGCTGCCGGAGCCGGAAGGCCGCCTCGACCTCGCGGCGCGCGTCCGCCAGGGCGTCGGTGAACGGTTGGGCCGCAGCAGGGCCCGACCGGGCGACGGCGAAGCGGAGTTCCTCGGCGCCGGTACGGACGCAGTCGTCCGTCTCCACCAGCAGACGGCGGCCCCGTTGGTGCAGGTCCGGCAGCGGGGGCAGATGCTCTTCGAAGGTCCCGGTCGGCGTCGTCCGCAGCGCCGCGCGCCGCTTGCGCCGGACGAGTGAGTACGCGGCGAAACCGGCGACCACCGCGGCGACCGCGACCGGCAGGATCAGATCCGTCGCCGAACTACCGTCGTCACCGGGCGCCGCGTCGCCCACCCCGACGGCCGCGGCCCGCCGGGCGCCGACCGGGAACGGTGACGGGCCGATGTCCGCGGACCCCGCGGACCACTCGGCGACCGCCGGGGACGCGGCCGCCGCCGCGGGCGTCCGGTGGCCCGTGTCCGGCGAGTCCGTGAACGGGACCAGCAGCAGCCAGACCAAGGCGGTCATCCCGCCGAACGCGGCGTGCGCCACCCGCACCCCTATGTGCGACGTGGCGCCGCGCGACCGGTTACTCCTCGAACGCGACGTCACATTTGGGAGCGTATGGCCGGACCCGCCAGGTCGCGACCGGGAGGAGGCAAAGACGTCCCGGACGCGGCCCGTCCGCTCCGCTCACGATGCGGCGCCCCCGTGGAGGGCGCTCAGTCCGCCGAGGAGCGCCTCCTGATCTTCGAGCCGAGCCAGACGAGCGGGTCGTACTTGCGGTCGACGGCCCGTTCCTTCAACGGGATGAGCGCGTTGTCCGTGATCCGGATGCCCTCGGGGCAGACCTCCGTGCAGCACTTGGTGATGTTGCAGTAGCCGAGGCCGTGCTCGTCCTGAGCGGTGCGCTTGCGGTCCAGGCCGGTGTCCTCGGCCGCGTCCAGCGGGTGCATGTCCAGTTCGGCGACGCGCATGAGGAAGCGGGGGCCCGCGAACGCCGGCTTGTTCTCCTCGTGGTCGCGGACCACATGGCAGGTGTCCTGGCACAGGAAGCACTCGATGCACTTGCGGAACTCCTGCGGACGGTCCACGTCCTCCTGCATCATCCGGTACTCACCAGGGCCGAGCCCCTCCGGCGGTACGAACGCCGGAACCTCCCTCGCCTTCTGGTAGTTGAAGCCGACGTCCGTCACCAGATCCCGTACGACGGGGAAGGCCCGCAAGGGTGTGACCGTGATCGTCTCGTCCCGCTCGAACACCGACATCCGGGTCATGCACATCAGCCGGGGACGGCCGTTGATCTCCGCCGAGCACGAACCGCACTTGCCGGCCTTGCAGTTCCAGCGGACGGCGAGGTCCGGTGCCTGCGTCGCCTGGAGGCGGTGGATGATGTCCAGCACCACCTCGCCGTCGTTGACCTCGACCTTGAAGTCCTCCAGGCCGCCGCCCCCCACATCGCCCCGCCACACCCTGAAGTGGGCCGTGTAGCCGCTCATGACCGTGGCTCCTCGTGGCTGCTCACTCGTACAGCTCCTCTTCGGCGAGGTACTTGACCAGCTCCTCCTTGTCGAAGAGGGCGAGCAGGTCCGGGCGGATGGGATCGGTGGTCTCCCGCGTCAGGGAGATCTGGCCCGCGACGGGGTCGGTGGCCGCGAGCCCGCCCGTCGGGTCGGTGAGCCGGCACAGCAGGTTGAGCCGGCGCCAGTCGCGGTCCATCGCCGGGTGGTCCTCGCGGGTGTGGCCGCCGCGCGACTCGGTGCGCTCCAGCGCGGCCCGCGCCACGCACTCGCTGACCAGCAGCATGTTCCGCAGGTCCAGGGAGAGGTGCCAGCCCGGGTTGAACTGCCGGTGCCCCTCGACCCCGGCCCGGCGCGCCCGCACCCGGAGATCGGCCAGCTTCTCCAGGGCCTGCTCCATCTCGCCCTCGCGGCGGATGATGCCGACCAGGTCGTTCATGGCCTGCTGGAGCTCCTGGTGCAGGGTGTACGGGTTCTCCGGCGGCTGTCCTTCGGGGCGGACCTCGCCCTCGGCGGAGAACGGGCGCAGCGCCTCGGCGGCGGCCGCGTCGACCTGCTCGTCGTCCACCGGGGGCCGTGCCCCGGTGAGGCCCGTCGCGTACTCGGCCGCGTGCAGCCCGGCCCGGCGGCCGAACACCAGCAGGTCGGACAGGGAGTTGCCGCCCAGCCGGTTGGAGCCGTGCATCCCGCCGGCCACCTCCCCGGCCGCGAACAGCCCCGGCACCCCGCGGGCCGCCGCCGTGTCCGACTCGACGGCGATGCCGCCCATCACGTAGTGGCAGGTGGGGCCGACCTCCATGGCCTCCGCGGTGATGTCGACGTCGGCCAGCTCCTTGAACTGGTGGTACATCGAGGGCAGCCGGCGGCGGATCACCTCGGCCGGCATACGGGTCGACACGTCCAGGAAGACCCCGCCGTGCGGGGAGCCCCGGCCCGCCTTCACCTCCGCGTTGATGGCGCGGGCCACCTCGTCACGGGGAAGCAGCTCGGGGGGCCGCCGGTTGTGGTCGGGGTCCTCGTACCAGCGGTCGCCCTCCTCCTCGGACTGCGCGTACTTCTCCTTGAAGACGTCCGGGATGTAGTCGAACATGAACCGTTTGCCCTCGGAGTTCCTGAGGACCCCGCCGTCGCCGCGCACCGACTCGGTGACGAGGATGCCCTTCACCGACGGCGGCCAGACCATGCCCGTCGGATGGAACTGCACGAACTCCATGTTCAGCAGCGGCGCCCCCGCGAGCAGCGCCAGCGCGTGCCCGTCGCCCGTGTACTCCCACGAGTTCGACGTCACCTTGAAGGACTTGCCGATGCCACCGGTGGCGATGACGACGGCAGGCGCTTCGAGGACGAAGAAACGGCCCGACTCGCGCTCGTAGGCGAAGACTCCCGAGACGCGGCCGCCGTCCTTGAGGACCCGGGTGACCGTGCACTCCTGGAAGACCTTCAGCCGGGACTCGTACTCCCCGGTCTCCTTGTGGTCCTCCTGCTGGAGCGCCACGATCTTCTGCTGGAGCGTGCGGATCAGTTCCAGTCCCGTGCGGTCGCCGACGTGCGCGAGCCGCGGGTACTCGTGGCCGCCGAAGTTGCGCTGCGAGATCCGGCCGTCCTTCGTACGGTCGAACAGCGCGCCCCAGGTCTCCAGCTCCCACACCCGGTCGGGGGCCTCGCGGGCGTGCAGCTCGGCCATGCGCCACTGGTTGAGGAACTTCCCGCCGCGCATGGTGTCGCGGAAGTGGACCTGCCAGTTGTCACCGGAGTTGACGTTGGCCATGGCGGCCGCGATGCCGCCCTCGGCCATCACCGTGTGGGCCTTGCCGAACAGCGACTTGCAGATCACCGCCGTACGGGCGCCCCGTTCGCGGGCCTCGATCGCGGCGCGCAGCCCGGCTCCGCCGGCGCCGACCACGACGACGTCCCACTCCTGTCGTTCGACCACGGACATCTCAAGCACCTTTTGTCGTCAGAAGAGGGTCGGGTCGTCGAACGCGCCGGACGCGAGCAGATACACGTAGAAGTCGGCGAGCGCCACGCTCACCAAGGACGCCCAGGCCAACTGCATATGGCGTGCGTTGAGCCTGCCGACCCACTGCCACATCCGGTAGCGCACGGGATGCTTGGAGAAGTGCTTGAGCTTGCCGCCGACGATGTGCCGGCACGAGTGGCAGGAGATCGTGTAGGCCCAGATCAGCACGATGTTGATCAGGAAGACGAGCGTGCCGAGGCCCATGTGGCCCCACTCGTAGTTCTCGTCGCGGAACGCGAGGACGGTGTCGTACGTCAGGATCCCGGCGACGACGATCGCGGCGTAGAAGAAGTAGCGGTGGATGTTCTGCAGGATCAGCGGGAAGCGGGTCTCACCGGTGTACTTCTTGTGCGGCTCGGCCACCGCGCAGGCGGGCGGGGACGCCCAGAAGCCGCGGTAGTAGGCCTTGCGGTAGTAGTAGCAGGTCAGGCGGAAGCCCAACGGGAAGATCAGGATGATGATCGCCGGTGAGACGCCCCACCAGCTGCCGAAGATCTCCCAGTTGGGTCCCGCGTGCATCGGCTCGCAGCGCTCCGCCAGACACGGGGAGTAGAACGGCGAGACATAGGGGGCCGCGTAGTAGTGCGCGTCCGAGAAGGCCCGCCATGTCGAGTACACGATGAAGGCGAGCAGACCGGCCGCGGTGCCGGCCGGGGCCAGCCACCAGCGGTCGGTCCGCAGATGCGGTGCGGTGATCGCGGCGCGTGTACCGCTGTGCACGCCGCCGCGCTGGGGATGGGGTTCTGTGCCTGGAGGTTCCGTACCAGTGGCCAACGGGGACTCCCGGTCGGTTCTTTTCGGTTGTCGGGCGCTCGGCGTGCCGGGTGCTCGGGGTCAGGGGGCGCGGCGGTCGCGGGCGCCGAGTCCCTCGTCGTCCGAGTCCGTCCACAGCGAGTCGTCGTACGGGGTGTCGGGGATGGGGACGAGTTCGGGGTGCTTGGTCGACGAGCGGGCGACGGCCCCCTCGCGCAGCAGCGCGACACTCTCGCGCAGGTGATCGGCGTCGGCGCGGACACGGCGCATGTCGAGCCCACCGCTGCCGATCTGTTGTTCCAGGCGTCCCACCGACCGATAGAGGTCGTCGAGGCAGCGCTGGACCGATGTCAGTTCATCTTGCACGGACATGACTTGCCCTCACTTCCGCGGATCGTCGAGGACCGAGGCGGCAACGTTCATGCGCCTGCGAGTGTTGCGCGTCACACGTTGCGCTGGGAAGGGATGTGCATCGATTGGCGGATTGCGGGCCTCCTCCGCACGCCCATACGCGCTCGGTGTGCGCCGGGGATCACCTACGGCGCGTTGCGCCGCACGAGTGGCTTTTCGATCCCCGTCGTCGTGTCTCCCTCGGTCGGTGAACCCCTTCCTCTTCAGTGTGTGGCCATAGATGTGATCAGCTCCATATGCACCCAAAAGTGATCATAACGCCCTCCTGGTGGAGGGTGCGGTCCTCCGGAGGTAGCAGTGATGTCCCACCACGGCGTCGGACCGCGTGCGGTGATGCGCTCGGTCGCTTTCCTGACCGCGGGTGTGCTCGCGGCGCCCCTGCTCACGGCCTGCGGCGAGGAGGACCCCGCGGGCAGGCCGGCGGCCGGCCCCGACATCGCGCCGGCCGCCCGTGACCGGATCGCCGACGGCGGCACCCTGCGCTGGGCCGTGGACGCCGTACCGGAGACGTTCAACACGTTCCAGGCGGACGCCGACCCCACCAGCGCGCGCGTCGCCGACGCCGTCCTGCCGTCGATGTACCGCCTCGACGCCGGGGGACGCCCCCAGGTCGACACCGACTACCTGGAGTCCGCGAAGATCGTCGAACGCGAACCCCGGCAGGTCGTGCTCTACAAGCTCCACCAGGAGGCGGTGTGGAGCGACGGCCGGGAGATCGGCGCCGCCGACTTCGTCGCCCAGTGGCGGGCCCTGTCCGGCAAGGACTCCGCGTACTGGACCGCCCGGAACGCCGGCTACGAGCGCATCGAGAAGGTCGAGCGCGGCGCCAACGACCTGGAGGTCCGCGTCACCTTCGCCCGCCCCTACGCCGACTGGAAGTCGCTGTTCTCCCCGCTCTACCCCAAGCAGGTGACAGGCACCCCCGACGCCTTCAACGACGGCGCCCGCAAGAAGCTGAACGTCACCGCCGGCCCCTTCGCCGTCAAGGACATCGACCGCAAGGGCGGCAAGGTCACCCTCACCCGCAACCCCCGCTGGTGGGGCCGCCAGGCCAAGCTGTCGGAACTGGTGCTGCGTGCCGTCCCCCGCGACAAGCGGGCCGAGGCGCTCGCCAAGGGCGAGGTGGACATCGCCGAGATCGACTCGTCCCAGGCGCAGCGCGTCATGCTGGCCGGCAAGGAGGCCCGGGGCCCCGAGGGCTCCGCGGGCCCCCGCGGCTCCGCCTCCCCGCAGGGCTCTGGGCACGTCCGGGGGGCGGCGCAGGGCCTCGGTGGTCCCCTCGCAGGGGTCGGCGGCACCCTCGTCCAGGGGGGCGGCGCCGCACTGACGCCCGCGCAGTCGCTGCGGTCCTGGGCGATCGCGCACGGCTCCGACGAGAAGGCCGCCGGCAAGGAGACCAGCGCCCGGAAGAAGCGGCGGGCGGCGCTCGCCGAGTACAGCGCGCAGCAGTCCGCCCTGCGCGGTTTCGAGGTGCGCCGCTCCCTCGAACCGGCCTTCACCCAGCTCGCCCTCAACGGCGCCGACGGCCCCCTCGCCGACGAGCGCGTCCGCCGCGCGGTGGCCCGCGCCCTCGACCGCGAGGAACTCGCCGCCCTCGTCCTGAAGCCGCTGGGCCTGCCCGCCGCCCCGGTGGGCAGCCACCTCGCCCTCTCCGGCCAGGCCGCCTACGCCGACAACAGCGGTGCCCTCGGCGGCCAGGACACCGACGAGGCCCGCGCCCTTCTCGCCGACGCCGGCTGGGAGGAGGGCGGCCCGCTCCGGGAGACCGAGAAGGCCGCCGGGGCGGAGGGCGAGAAGACCGCCGGGTCGAAGGAGGAGAAGCCCGAGAAGAAGTCGGAGAAGAAGTCCGAGAAGAAGTCGGACGACGCGGCGGACAAGAAGGCGGAGAAGAAGACCGGCGACGAGGACACCTACGTCGTCGGCGACGACAACAAGCCGTACGAGACCGACGACGACAGCCCCCTCGCCCGGGACGGCAAGGAGAACGCCCCCGGCGCCTACGCCCCGCGCGGCACGCGGGCACCCGGCGACGCCGCGCGGGCGCCGCTCGCCAAGAACGGCAAGCCGCTCACCCTCCGCTTCGTCCTGCCGTCGGGCCCGGGCACCGAGTCCCTGCGCACCGTCGGCGAGCGGATCGCGGTGATGCTGGAGCAGGTCGGCATCCGCACGGAGATCTCCAAGGTCGCCGACGACAGCTACTTCAAGGACCACATCGCGAACGGGCAGTACGACCTCGCCCTGTACTCGTGGCCCACCTCCGCGTTCCCCGCCACCGACGCCCGCCCGATCTACGCCAAGCCGGTCCCGGCGGCCGACGGTTCGCTGAGCATCGAGCAGAACTACACCCGCGTCGGCACCAACCAGGTCGACCAGCTCTTCGACCAGGCGATCTCCACCCTCGACGAGTCCGAGACCCGCTCCCTGATCCGCAAGGCCGACGCCCGCATCTGGGCCGCGGCCGGCTCGATCCCCCTCTACCAGCGCCCCCAGCTCTACGCCGCCCGCCCGCACCTGGCGAACGCCGGCGCCTTCGGCTTCCAGACCCCCGTCTACGAGGACATGGGCTTCCTGAAGAAGGGCGCGACGGCGCCGGAGAGCCCCACGAGCAAGTGATCACCGTCCACCCGCGCTCCGGCCGCCGCCCCGTACGACAGGGGCGGCGGCCGGAGCGGTGTCCGGCGGGTTCTCCCGCCGCCAAGGGCGTCTGAGCTGGGGCGGAGCGGGGGCCGCACGGCCCGGGGAGCCCTTGCCCTCGTGGGCCCGTACCATGGGGTGAGGCCGTGGCGTGTCCAGCCCGGCAGGGCCCGCGTAACACAGACGTACGCAGCAGGGCCGTCCTCACACTCCGGGAGAACGCCGCAATATGGCCACGCGCCACGACATCCGCAATGTCGCCATCGTCGCCCACGTCGACCACGGCAAGACGACCATCGTCGACGGCATGCTGAAGCAGGCCGGTGCCTTCGCCGCGCACCAGCTCGACTCCGTCGACGACCGCATGATGGACTCGAACGACCTGGAGCGTGAGAAGGGCATCACGATCCTCGCCAAGAACACGGCGGTCAAGTACCACCCGAAGGACGGCGGGGAGCCCATCACGATCAACATCATCGACACCCCCGGCCACGCCGACTTCGGCGGCGAGGTCGAGCGCGGTCTGTCGATGGTCGACGGTGTCGTGCTGCTCGTCGACGCCTCCGAGGGCCCGCTGCCGCAGACCCGCTTCGTGCTGCGCAAGGCGCTCCAGCAGCGGCTGCCGATCATCCTGTGCATCAACAAGACGGACCGCCCGGACTCCCGGATCGACGAGGTCGTCAACGAGACCTACGACCTGTTCCTGGACCTGGACGCCGACGAGGACCAGATCGAGTTCCCGATCGTGTACGCCTGCGGCCGTGACGGCGTCGCCTCGCTGACCAAGCCCGCCGACGGCACCGTCCCGACCGACTCCACCAACCTGGAGCCGTTCTTCTCGACGATCCTGGAGCACATCCCCGCGCCGACGTACGACGACGCCGCCCCGCTCCAGGCCCACGTCACCAACCTCGACGCGGACAACTTCCTCGGCCGTATCGCGCTGCTCCGCGTCCACCAGGGCGAGCTGAAGAAGGGGCAGACCGTCGCCTGGATGAAGCGCGACGGCTCCGTCACCAACGTGCGTATCTCCGAGCTGATGATGACCGAGGCGCTCACCCGCAAGCCGGCCGAGAAGGCGGGCCCCGGTGACATCTGCGCCGTCGCCGGTATCCCCGACATCATGATCGGCGAGACCCTCGCCGACGTGGAGAACCCGCTGGCGCTGCCGCTCATCACGGTCGACGAGCCCGCGATCTCCATGGTCATCGGTACCAACACCTCCCCGCTGGTCGGCCGCGGCGGCACCGGCAAGGGCGCGGACGCCAAGGCGGCCGTGAAGGACCGCAAGGTCACCGCCCGCCAGGTCAAGGACCGCCTCGACCGCGAGCTGATCGGCAACGTCTCGCTGCGCGTGCTGGACACCGAGCGCCCCGACGCCTGGGAGGTGCAGGGCCGCGGTGAGCTGGCGCTGGCCATCCTGGTCGAGCAGATGCGCCGCGAGGGCTTCGAGCTGACCATCGGCAAGCCGCAGGTGGTCACCAAGGAGATCGACGGCAAGACGTACGAGCCGGTCGAGCGCATGACGATCGACGTGCCCGAGGAGCACATGGGCGCCGTCACGCAGCTCATGGGTGTCCGCAAGGGCCGGATGGACAACATGTCCAACCACGGCTCGGGTTGGGTCCGTATGGAGTTCGTGGTGCCCTCGCGCGGCCTCATCGGCTTCCGTACCGAGTTCCTCACGCAGACCCGCGGCACGGGCATCGGGCACTCCATCCACGAGGGCTTCGAGCCCTGGTTCGGCACCCTGCAGACCCGCAACAACGGCTCGCTCGTCGCCGACCGCTCCGGCGCCGTCACCGCGTTCGCGATGACGAACCTCCAGGAGCGCGGCGTGCTGTTCGTGGAGCCCGGCACCGAGGTGTACGAGGGCATGATCGTCGGTGAGAACTCGCGCGCCGACGACATGGACGTCAACATCACCAAGGAGAAGAAGCTGACGAACATGCGGTCCTCGACCGCTGACGTCGCCGAGTCCATCGTCCCGCCCCGCAAGCTCTCGCTGGAGCAGTCGCTGGAGTTCTGCCGGGACGACGAGTGCGTCGAGGTGACCCCGGAGGCCGTGCGCATCCGCAAGGTCAACCTGGACGCCCGCGAGCGCGCCCGCGCCGCCAGCCGCGCCAAGCACGGCTGACAGACCGTCATCCGCGGTCCCCGAGGCCCCGGTCCACCGCCCAGCGGCGGGCCGGGCCCGCGGTGTGCCCGCACACGGGGAGAGCCTGTGAAGGGACCGGGGCTCCCGGACCACTCGTGAAGGAGCGGTGGGCGAAGGTCGGCCTCACGACCCGAACCCCTCCGCGGGCTGTCCATGTGCTGTGAAGCACTGTTCGCATATCGGTGTTCCAGCGATCAAGTTTCGGACATGTAAACAAAAATCCTTCACCGAATGTCCGATTCGCCGGAATCCCGTCTCGGCTGTCAAGCGCGCGCAGATGTCAATCTTTGCAATTTTTGCTCAAAATATGGACGGTAGGGAGATCCCTATGCCTTCCGCCCTTGACGCGCGTTGACTCACTTGGCGAAAGTTCCCCCAAAACGCAGAACCCGCCGGTAGCCGGATCTGTGCTGCGCTCAACTCTCCAACCCCCCGGGGGAAGAACACACATGACCAGTCCAACCAAGGCCGAGGGCTCCGGGCCCGCGGTCGCCTTGGACCCCGAACTGGCGGCGACCTCCGAGGTCGACAAGCCCAAGACCCTTGAGGGCCGTTCCCCCGGCCAGCTCATGTGGCAGCGTTTCAGGCGTGACCGTACCGGCATGATCTGCGCCGGGGTAGTGATTTTCTACTTCGTCATCGCCCTGTGCGCGCCCCTGATGACGGCCCTCAGCGGGACCAACCCGTACACGCTGTACGGGCAGGACCCGACGTACGTCGACACCAACCCGATCCTGGACGACTTCGGTCTGCCGCTCGGCTACTTCGGTGGTGTCTCGGGGGACCACTGGTTCGGTGTCGAGCCGCAGTACGGCCGTGACCTGTTCGCCATGCTGATGTACGGCATGCGCACCTCGCTGTACATGGCGCTGGGTGTGACCGTGCTCCTGATGGTCACCGGTGTCATCATCGGTCTCATCGGCGGTTACTTCGGCGGTCGCACCGACTACTGGATCGGTCGCGTCACCGACTTCTTCCTCGCCTTCCCTCAGCAGCTGTTCTTCATCGCCTTCATGCCCGTGGTCACGGCGTTCTTCGTCGACCCGCAGGAAGAAACCCCCACTTACTTCCGGGCGGTGGCGATCCTGATCGTGCTGTGGCTGCTGGGCTGGATGGGTATGGCCCGCCTGGTCCGCTCCACCGTGCTCTCCCTGCGTGAGCGGGAGTTCGTGGAGGCGGCCAAGGTGTCCGGCGCCTCGCCGTGGCGGATCGTCCGCAAGGAGATCCTGCCGAACGTCGTCTCGCCGATCCTGGTGCAGTTCACGTATCAGCTGCCCAGCACGATCCTCACCATCGCGTTCCTGTCCTTCGCGGGTGTCGGCTTCGTCGAGCCCACCCCGGACTGGGGACGGCTCTTCGCCGCCGGCGCCAGGTACGCCGAGCAGGACCCGGCGTTCATGTTCTTCCCGGGCCTCGCGCTGGTGATCTTCATCCTGTGCTTCAACCTCCTCGGAGACTCCGTACGGGATGCGTTCGACCCCAAGTCCGGGCGCTGAATCGTCCATTGGTGGGGGGTGGCTGCCGCCCCCGCGTCGGCCTACCAGCCGCGTCAGGCAGTACTCATGGATAACAACCGACAGGTAGGTGCATACACCGTCATGAAGTCGCTCACCTCGCGCAGAGCGCGCGCCATAGTGGTCGCCGTAGCGGCCGGCTCCCTCGTGCTCACGGCGTGCTCCGAGAACAAGGGCAACACCTCGGGGACCGACTCCAAGAAGGACCAGAAGAAGGCCGCCCAGCAGTCGAAGGCGATCACCTACGCCGACGCCGCCGCGTCGACCGGTCCTGCCGCGGAGGTGGCCGGCGCGAAGAGCGGCGGCACCATCGAGGTCTACCAGGAGGCCGGCCTCTCGCACCTGGACCCGGGTCAGATCTACGTCTCCGACGGTGGCCAGGTCGCCAACCTGATCTACCGCGGGCTGACCAACTTCCAGGAGGACGGCAAGGGCAACATGTCCGTCGTCGGTGACATCGCCACCGACGCCGGCAAGTCGTCCGACGGCGGCAAGACCTGGACGTACACGCTCAAGGACGGCATCAAGGACCAGAACGGCAACGAGATCACCTCGGCCGACGTCCGCCACACCGTCGAGCGCATGTACGCCGAGTTCATCTTCGACGGCCCGAACTACCTGCAGACCTGGCTGAGCGGTCCGAAGTACCGCGAGCAGCTGAAGGACGGCGGCTTCGGCAAGAAGCACCTGCCGGCCTCGGTCCTGGACACCCCGGACGACAAGACGGTCGTATTCCACTTCGACAAGCCGCGTCCGGACCTGCCGCAGATGCTGGCCATGTCGGGCTACTCCATCGTTCCGGAGAAGACCGACACGAAGGAGAAGTACGACAAGGCCCCGGTCTCCCTCGGCCCGTACAAGATCTCCGAGTACAAGGTCGGCAAGGCCCTCAAGCTGGTCAAGAACGACCAGTGGGACCCGAAGACCGACTCCGTGCGCCACCAGTACGTGGACGGCTGGAACTTCGACTTCGGTGTCACCGAGTCCACCCAGACCAAGCGTCTGATCGCGGACCAGGGCGGCTCCAAGAACGCCATCCAGTTCACCGGCAGCGTCGAGTCCACCCAGATCCAGGACGTCATCACCGACCCGGCCGTCAACAAGCGCACCATCAAGGGCTACCAGCCCTACGTCATGGTGCTGAACTTCAACCTGGACCGGGTCAAGAACAAGAAGGTCCGCGACGCCGTCACCTACGCGGTGAACTCCAAGTCGCTGATCGCCGGTGAGGGTGGCGCCTACGGCGGCGACCCGGCCCCGAACCTGTTCGCCCCGACCCTGCCGGGCTACGAGGCCAAGTACGACCCGTACGGCCGCCTGAAGACGCCGTCCGGCAACATCGAGAAGGCCAAGGAGCTCCTGAAGGACGTCCCGGCGTCCGAGAAGAAGCTGGTCTTCGCCTACCGCAACAGCGAGAACGAGCAGAAGCGCAAGGTCGCCCTCGAGGACGCGCTGTCCAAGGTCGGCATCAAGGTCGTCGGCAAGGAGATCGACGCCGCGAGCTTCTACGAGCAGATCGGCAAGGTCAAGAACCCGTACGACATCTACGTGACCGGCTGGGGCCAGGACTGGCCGTCCGCGGGCACGGTCGTCACGCCGATCTACGACGGTGACCAGATCGCCGACGGTTCGCCGAACTACTCGCACGTGAACGACCCGAAGGTCCAGGAGCTGATCAAGAAGGCCCTCTCCGAGGAGCCGACCGCGGCCCAGAAGACCTGGCAGGAGGCGCACCACTACATCCTGGAGAAGATCAACCCGGCTGCTCCGCTGTGGTACGCCAAGCAGTTCCAGCTCTACGGTTCGAACATCGGCGGTGCCCGCTACAGCACCGAGTCGAGCTACATCGACGTCAACAACCTGTTCCTGAAGTCGTAACTCCCTACGGCTGATCGCGGGGGTGCGCACCAGGCGGAGCGCATCCCCGCGGTTCCGTGAAACCGTCCACCCTCTCTGCAGAGAGCAGCCTCCCCGCCATGCTTCAGTTCATCATCCGGCGCCTGGCCGGTGCCGTCGTCACCTTGTTCCTGATCGGCGCCGTCACGTTCTTCCTCTTCATCGCCGGGCCGTCCGACTACGCCTCTCTGGCCTGTGGCAGGGACTGCTCCCCGACGAGGATCGCGGACATCCGCGAGGCGCTCGGCCTCAATCTGCCGGTCGCCACGCAGTTCTGGCAGTTCATGTCCGGCATCGTGATGGGCCGTGACTTCCCGGACGGCCACTGCGCCGCCCCGTGCCTCGGCCAGTCGTTCTACTCGGGCGACATGGTCTGGGACACGATCTTGGACCGCTTCCCGACCACCCTCACGCTGACCGTCGGTGGCACGATCTGCTTCCTGATCTTCGGTGTGGGTGCCGGCATGATCTCCGCCTACCGGCGCGGTTCCACGCTCGACAAGTTCGCCACGGGCTCGTCGATGGTGCTCAGCTCCTTCCAGATCTACTTCCTCGGTCCGATCGCGCTGACGGTCCTCGTCTACAGCACGGGCTGGATGGAGGACCCGGGGTACGTCCCCATCAGCGAGGACCCGGTCCGCTGGTTCGTCGGGATGTCGATCCCGGTGGTCGTGATGGCCACGATCTTCACCGCGCAGTACACGCGTATGGCACGCGCTTCCATGATCGAGCAGCTAGCCGAGGAGCACGTACGCACGGCCCGGGCCAAGGGCATGACGAAGAAGTACGTCTTCTTCCGCTACGCCTGGCGCGGCTCGCTCATCCCGATCGTCACGGTCCTCGGTATCGACATCAGCTCCATGCTGGGCGGCGCCGTGGTCACGGAACTCACCTTCTCGCTGCAGGGCATCGGCCGCCTGGCCGTGAACGGCGCCATGACGAGGGACCTCCCCCTGACGATGGGCGTCATGATGTTCGGGGCCTTCTTCATCCTGATCGTGAACATCCTCACCGACATCGCGTACGCCTGGATCGACCCGCGCGTCCGGCTCTCCTAGGAAGAACGAACCACCGTGACCACACTGACCAAGACCGAGGACGCCCCGGCCCCGACCGGGCCCGAGAGCTTCCTCTCGGTCCGTGACCTGCGGGTGCAGTTCTCCACCGAGGACGGCATCGTCAAGGCCGTCGACGGGCTCTCCTTCGACGTCGAGCGCGGCAAGACCCTGGGCATCGTGGGTGAGTCCGGCTCCGGCAAGTCCGTCACCAACCTGTCGATCCTGGGCCTGCACAACCCGCGGACCAGCTCCGTCGACGGTGAGATCCTGCTCGACGGGCAGGAGCTCGTCACCGCCACCGACAAGGAGCTGGAACAGCTCCGCGGCAACAAGATGGCGATGATCTTCCAGGACCCGCTGACGGCCCTGTCGCCGTACTACACGGTGGGCCGGCAGCTGTCCGAGCCGTTCATGAAGCACCGCGGCGCCTCCAAGAAGGAGGCCAAGGACCGGGCCATCCAGATGCTGGAGAAGGTCGGCATCCCGCAGCCCAAGGTGCGCTTCGACGACTACCCGCACCAGTTCTCCGGCGGTATGCGCCAGCGCGCGATGATCGCCATGGCGCTGATGTGCGACCCCGACCTGCTGATCGCCGACGAGCCCACGACCGCGCTCGACGTGACCGTGCAGGCCCAGATCCTCGACCTGCTCAAGGACCTCCAGCAGGAGTTCGGCTCCGCGATCATCTTCATCACCCACGACCTCGGCGTCATCTCCAACATGGCCGACGACCTGCTGGTGATGTACGCGGGCCGCGCGGTGGAGCGCGGCAGCGTCAAGGAGGTGCTGCGCACCCCCCAGCACCCCTACACCTGGGGCCTGCTCAGCTCGATGCCGCGGCTCGACGGCGACATCCACGAGATGCTGACGCCGATCCCCGGCTCGCCGCCCTCGCTGCTCACCCCGCCCCCCGGCTGCCGCTTCCACCCGCGGTGCGCGTTCAAGGACGAGGTCGCCGGCACGCTGTGCAGCGACACCCGTCCGCCGCTCGCCGACGGCCGGGCCGCCGCGTGCCATCTGACCGCGGAGCAGAAGCAGACCATCTTCATCGACAAGATCCAGCCCCGGCTGCGCTAGGGAGAACCGAGATCATGAGCGACAACCTCACCCTCCCCGCACAGCAGGGCCCCACCGACGCCTCGACGGAGACCCTTCTCGAGGTGCAGGGGCTCACCAAGCACTTCCCCATCTACGGCGGCTTCCCGATCAAGCGCAAGGTCGGCGCCGTGCAGGCCGTCGACGGTGTCGACCTGACCGTCGGCGTCGGCGAGAGCGTCGGCCTGGTGGGCGAGTCCGGCTGCGGGAAGTCCACCACCGGCCGGCTGATCACCCGGCTGCTGGAGCCGACCGCCGGCAAGATCAACTACATGGGTCAGGACATCACCCACGCCTCGCGCAGGCAGCTGGCGCCGGTGCGGTCCGAGATCCAGATGATCTTCCAGGACCCGTACTCCTCGCTGAACCCGCGGCAGACCGTCGGCTCCATCATCAAGTCGCCGATGGAGGTCAACGGGATCGAGCCCGAGGGCGGCCAGGAGAAGAAGGTCCGCGAGCTCCTGGAGCTCGTCGGCCTCAACCCGGAGCACTACAACCGCTTCCCGCACGAGTTCTCCGGCGGTCAGCGCCAGCGCATCGGCGTCGCCCGTGCCCTGGCACTGAACCCGAAGCTGATCGTGGCGGACGAGCCGGTCTCCGCGCTGGACGTGTCGATCCAGGCGCAGGTGGTGAACCTGCTGCAGAAGGTGCAGCAGGAGCTGGGCATCGCCTTCCTGTTCATCGCCCACGACCTCGCGATCGTCCGGCACTTCTCGCAGCGCGTCGCGGTCATGTACCTCGGCAAGGTGGTCGAGGTCGGCGACCGGGACTCGATCTACAACCGGCCGCGCCACCCGTACACCCACGCCCTGCTCTCCGCGGTCCCCGAGGTCGCGGTGGACGACGAGGCCGGGGACAAGGAGCGGATCCGCCTCTACGGCGACGTCCCCTCCCCGATCTCCCCGCCGTCCGGCTGCCGCTTCCGCACCCGGTGCTGGAAGGCGCAGGACAAGTGCGCCAGCGAGGAGCCGCCGCTGCTGCAGCTCTCCGGCAACCGTGACGGCCACCTGACGGCCTGCCACTTCCCGGAGGACCCCACCACGGAGGCCCGCGCCGAGGACGTCGTCCTGGACCCCGCGCTGAAGGCGCTGGAGAAGGACACGGCCGACGACACCGAGTCGAAGCCCGCCAAGGACTGACACCAGGGTCACCCGACAGCCCGGGGGCGGAGTCACAGGACTCCGCCCCCGGGCTGTGGCATGCGTACGGGCGGGGAGGAAGAACGGCGACGGGCGGCACCGGCGGGCCGCGCAGGGGCGGGGACCGGACCCCGAGACGGTGTGAGTGGCCGCGCCGGGGGCGGTGCCGAGCGGACGTCCTGCGGCTGCCGACGCCGGAGCGGGACGCCTGCCGACGAGCACGGACGCCGGACCGGCCGATGGCCGTCGAGGAGCCCGGATCCCGGGTCGGCGCCGGGACCGCCGGGCTGCCGCGCGCACCGCCGCCGTCCGCCGCCGGGCTGCCGCGCGCACCGCCGCCGTCCGCCGCCGGGCTGCCGCGCGCACCGCCGCCGGGCTGCCGCGCCCACCGCCGCCGTCCGCCGTGCCGCGGCGTCGCCGTGCCTCCGTGTCGCGGCGCCGTCGTCACCGCCGGCCGCGCGAGACACCGCGACCCGCCTCGCCCGCACGGGGCTGATCGTGCGAGCGACGCGGGTCGTCTCCGGTGGCGTTCCCCGTACACGCCGTCGCGGCGTGAGGAGCGGGCCGGCGGGGCTACGCCAGGCGTATCCGGGGGTCGATCACCGCGTAGACCGCGTCGACCACGATGTTCGCCACGACGATGGCGGTCGCGGCGACCAGGACCACGCCCAGGAGGAGGGGGAGGTCGTTGTCGCGTACGGCCTTGATGGAGAGGGCCCCGATGCCGTGGAGGCCGAAGGTCTCCTCCGTGATGATGGCGCCGCCCAGGAGGTAGCCGAGGTCGAGGCCGAGGATGGTCACGATGGGGCCCATGGCGCCGCGCCAGGCGTAGCGGAAGAAGACGGTACGGCGGCCCAGGCCCTTGGCGCGGGCCGTGCGGACGTAGTCCTCGGCGAGGGTCTCGACGAGCTGGGAGCGGGTCATCCGGGTGTAGTTGGCGGTGAAGATGAGCGCCAGCACCAGCCAGGGCAGCAGCAGCCCCTTGAACCAGGCGGCCGGGTCCTGGGTGAAGCCGACCGCGTCGGTGGGGCGGGGGAGCAGCCGCCACTGGTCGGAGAGGTAGTACATGGCGACCACCCCGACGATGTAGATCTGCAGCGACGAGCCGACCAGGGACGCGGAGGACGCGATCTTGTCCAGTGCGCGGCCCTGCCGGACCGCCGCGACCATGCCGGTGCCCACCCCGAACAGCACGAACACGACGGCACTGCCGAGGGAGAGGGAGAGCGTGGTCGGGAAGCGGTCGGTGATCAGGCCGAGGACCGGCTCGTGGTTGGTGAAGGAGTAGCCGAGGCAGGGCGCGGGGCACCGGCCGAGCCCGGTGTAGTCGCGGCCGACGAACAGGGCCGTGAGCCAGTGCCAGTACTGCACCGGCAGCGGATCGTCGATCCCGAGGTTGTGCCGGACCAGTGCGAGCGTCTGCGGCGTGCACAGCTTGCCGCAGGCGGTGCGGGCGGGGTCGCGCGGGGCGACGTAGAAGAGGGCGAACGTGAGGGCGCTGATGACCAGGAGGATCAGCAGCGCGCTCAGCGTCCGGCGTGCGACGAAACGGAGCATGGCTGACCGGGATCCTCGGGCTCAGGACTTGGCGTACAGCTTGTAGACGAGGAACGCTGAGAACAGCGGGTCGAACTGGGCGCCGCCCACCTTGGTCCCGTACAGGTAGTAGCGCCGCTGGTAGGTCTCCGGGATGATCGGCGCCTCCTTGGCCATGATCTCCTTGTCGAGCGCCGCCCAGGCCGCCTCCTGCTTGACGGTGTCCGTGACGCCGGCGTCCTTCTTGATCGCCGAGTTGACCCAGCCGACGTTCAACTGCGAGACGTTGGGGGCGTTGTCGGCGATCGTCGCGCCGTCGAAGAGGGGCTGGATCAGGGTGTACGCGGCGGGCCAGTCCGGTGACCAGCCGTACCACATGACGTCGAACGTGTTGTCGATCTGCCCGACCTGGTCGTAGTAGCTGGTGGACTCCACCGGCTTCACGACCGGGTCGAAGCCCGCCTCCTTCAGCGCGTTGACGATGACGACCTTGGTCTTGTCGTACGCGTCGTTGCCGCCCTGCGGATAGGTGTAGACGATCTTCTGGCCGAGCTTCCCGGCCGCCTTCAGCAGCGACTTGGCCTTGGCCGTGTCGCCGCGCGGGTTCCTCAGCTTGCCGTACACGTCGAACTTCACCCGGCCCGCGATGTCCGGACTGAGGATGGTCGTCGCGTAGTCACCGGCGGACGGGCCGCCGTAGATGGAGCGGATCTGCTCCAGCGGCCAGGCGTGGTTGAGGGCCTGGCGCACCTTGACGTCCTTGATCCGGCGGCAGTTGATCGCGTAGTAGTACAGGCCCGTCAGCAGGCCGTTGACCGTGCGGTTCTGGAGGTCGGGGGTGCCGATGACCTTCTGGATGCGTTCCGCCGGGACACCGCTGTAGGCCATGACGGCGTACTGGTCGGTCCCGGAGTCGGCGATCAGCCGGTCGGTGGCCTGGAGCGCCTCCGGGCCGAACTCGAAGACCACGGAGTCCGGGTAGGCCGTGCGGATCGGGTCGGTCGCCGGGTCCCAGTGCGTGTTGCGCACCAGGGTCATGGACTTGTCGACGGAGTGCTGCTTGATCCGGTACGGGCCGCAGGAGACCGGGTCCTTGTCGTACTTCTCCTTGCTGTCGTGCGCGACCGGCACGGCGCCGTAGGAGTGCATCGCCAGCGCCCAGTCGAGGTCGGGCCGTGCCGTCTTCAGATGGAAGGTGATGGTCTTCTTCGCGGTGTCCGTGACGACCGAGTCGAGGTGCTTGCCGCCGTACGGGCCCTTGTACAGGGAGCGGAAGTCGGTGGAGCCGGTGAGCCAGGTCTGGACGTAGGTGGCGCCCTCGGTGGTGAAGCTCGCGAAGCCGCGCTCGATGCCGTGCCGTACGTCCTCGACGGTCAGTTCGCTGCCGTCCTCCCACTTCAGGCCGTCCTTGAGGGTGAACGTCCAGGTCCGGCCGCCGTCCGTCATGGTGCCGGTGTCGGTGGCGAGGTCGCCGACGAGCTTCATGGAGCCGTTCGGGGCGATCCGGTACCCGGTGAGGCAGCGGACGTAGAGGTTCGCGACCGTGGAGTTCCAGGCGAAGTAGATGCGCTGCGGGTCGAGGTGGGAGAAGTCGTCGGGGCCGAGCGCGTGGATGGTCCCGCCCTTGCGGGCCCCGGGGACCTGCGGTGCCGGGCCGGTGGAGTCCTTCGCCGTGCCGACGGTCACCTTGGAGTACGTGGCGGAGGCCGCCGAGCCGCCCTGGGCGCCGCCACCCCCGCCTCCGCTGCTGCACGCGCTGAGGACCAGGGAGCCGCCGGCCGCCGCGACCGAGCCGGCGATGACGAAGTTTCTGCGGGAGATCGACATGGGTGTCCTGCCTGAATCAGGGGTGAGGAGGGTGAAGCCCGGAGGAGGAAGGGGGCTCAGCGTCTGGCCTTCGGGTCGAGCGCGTCGCGGACCGAGTCGCCGAGCAGGTTGAACGCGATCACGAAGATCACCATCGACAGGCCGGGGAAGAGCATGTACGTGATGTCGTTCTGGTAGACCTGCGCGCCGCGCTGGATCATCACGCCCCAGTCGGGCGTGGGGTCGCTCAGACCGACGCCGAGGAAGGCGAGGGCCGCCTCCGTGGTGACGTACATGGGCAGCGCGAGGGTCGCCTGCACGAGGATCGGCGTCCACAGGTTGGGCAGCAGTTCCCGGAAGACGATCCGGGCCGCCGAGGCGCCGGTGACCTTGGCCGCCTCCACGAACTCCCGCTCGCGCAGGGCGAGCACCTCGCCGCGCAGCAGCCGGGCGATCGGTGCCCAGCCGAACGCGGTCATCACCGCGATCAGGCTCACGACCGTCAGCCAGGTGGGGGTGTTCTGGTCGGGCCGGACCAGGATCGAGATCAGCACCGGCCACATGGCGATGAAGAACAGCGTGGAGGGGAACGCAAGCAGGATGTCGACGATCCGGCCGACCAGGTTGTCGATCCGGCCGCCGAGGTAGCCGGCCGTGATGCCCACCGTGATGCCGAGCGCCGTGACCAGGAGGGTCGTCGCGGTGGCGATCAGCAGGGAGTTGCGGATGCCGTAGAGGAGGAGGGTGAGGACGTCCCGGCCGAGCTGCGGTTCGACGCCGAACCAGAAGTCGCCGCTGATCCCGCCGTTGGGGGCGATCGGGAAGCCGAACTGGTTGAGCAGGCCCGGCTGGTTCTGCCCGTACGTCGTGTACGGGTCCTTGCCGTACACCTTCGCGATCAGCGGGGCGCCGATGCCGGCGACGAAGAACAGCAGCACGATGTACGCCGACACGACCCCGGCGCGGTCCCGGCGGAACCGCCGCCAGGCGATCCGGCCGGGCGAGCTGGTGCCGCCGCCGTGGGGCGGGGCGGTGGACGCCGGGGGTACGGCACCGTTGTCGGGGGCCGCCTCGAACGGCGTGGCGGCGGAGGGTGTCGGCGAGGTCATGGCGCTCCCGGCCCGCAGGTGTCAGGGACGAGCGTGAGGTGCGGGGCGCCCGGGTGACGGGCGTCCCCTGACGTGACCCTTCAACTCGCCCCGCGCCGCGTCAATGCGCCTTCCACGGCTTTGAGCTGGACTTTTGCCCCTTGACCAGCGGCTGGCCCACCGGTTGACGCTCCTTGGCCCCGCCATGACCAGCCCGAGGGCCACCCCAAACTCCGCTCTTACCGCCCCGAACCCCGCTCTTACCGGCCGAAGCCGGACCCACTCCGACGAATACGCCACGCGCCATGCGTCACGCCGTCACGACCGCCCTCCGCGGTGCCGCTGCCGGTGCCCCTCGTACGGACCCCGCAGACGTGCGGTATGTGTGCTATGCGCCGATATTGGCCGGTAACGGGATCACTCAGGAGGAGGCACTCGATGCGCGGAGCCACGCATGCCAGATGGGCCGCGGGCGCGGTCGCGGTGGCGCTCACCGCGACCGGCTGCGGCGGTGGGGACGGCGGCAGCAGCAGTGGCGGCGGTGACAGCGGCGCGGTGCTCAGCTCCTCCTGGGGTGACCCGCAGAACCCGCTGGAGCCGGCCAACACCAACGAGGTGCAGGGCGGCAAGGTCCTCTCGATGATCTTCCGGGGGCTGAAGCAGTACGACCCGAAGACCGGCGAGGCCGAGGACATGCTCGCCGAGAAGATCGAGACGACGGACTCGCAGAACTTCACGATCACCGTCAAGGACGGCTGGACCTTCAGCAACGGCGAGAAGGTCACCGCCAAGTCCTTCGTGGACGCGTGGAACTACGGGGCCAGCCTGAAGAACAACCAGAAGAACGCGTACTTCTTCGAGTACATCCAGGGCTACGACAAGACCCACCCGGACGACGGCAGCAAGCAGACCGCCGACACCCTCTCGGGCCTGAAGGTCGTCGACGACCGGACGTTCACCGTCGCGCTGACGCAGAAGTTCTCGACGTTCCCCGAAACCCTCGGCTACAACGCCTACGCCCCGCTGCCCCAGTCGTTCTTCACCGACCACGACGCCTGGCTGAGCAAGCCCGTCGGCAACGGCCCGTACGCCGTCGACTCGTACACCAAGGGCTCGCAGCTCTCCCTGCGCACGTGGGACGGCTACCCGGGGCAGGACAAGGCCCAGAACGGCGGCGTGGACCTGAAGGTCTACACGGACAACAACACCGCCTACACCGACCTGATGGCCGGCAACCTCGACCTCGTCGACGACGTCCCCGCCGCCCAGCTGAAGAACGTCCAGGCCGACCTCGGCAACCGGTACATCAACACCCCGGCCGGCATCATCCAGACGCTGTCCTTCCCGTTCTACGACCAGGCCTGGAACAAGCCCGGGTCGGAGAAGGTCCGCGAGGGCCTGTCCCGCGCGATCGACCGCGAGCAGATCACCGACACCATCTTCCAGAAGACCCGTACCCCCGCCACCGACTGGACCTCACCCGTGCTCGGCGAGGAGGGCGGCTACAAGGAGGGCCTGTGCGGTGACGCCTGCGAGTACGACGCGGACGCGGCCAAGCAGCTGATCAAGGAGGGCGGCGGCCTCCCCGGCGGCCAGGTCAAGATCACGTACAACGCGGACACCGGCTCCCACAAACAGTGGGTCGACGCCGTCTGCAACTCCATCAACAACGCCCTCGACAACGACCAGGCGTGCGTCGGCAACCCGGTCGGCACCTTCGCCGACTACCGCAACCAGATCACCCAGCGGAAGATGAGCGGCCCGTTCCGCGCCGGCTGGCAGATGGACTACCCGCTCATCCAGAACTTCCTCCAGCCGCTGTACTACACCAACGCCTCCTCCAACGACGGCAAGTGGTCCGACGCCGACTTCGACAAGCGCGTCGACGAGGCCAACGCCGAGGAGGACGCGGCGAAGGCGGTGGAGAAGTTCCAGCAGGCCGAGGAGGTTGTCCGGGACAACATGGCCGCCATTCCGCTCTGGTACCAGAACGGCAGCGCGGGCTACTCCGAGCGGCTCTCCAATGTGTCGCTGAACCCGTTCAGCGTGCCGGTGTACGACCAGATCAAGGTCAGCTGAGCCGTCCGGGCGGGCGCCCCGCCGCCCGCCCACTACCTCCGGAGCCCGCATGGGACGGTATGTGATCCGGCGCCTGCTGCAGATGATCCCGGTCTTCGTGGGCGCCACCCTCCTGATCTTCCTGATGGTGAACGTGATGGGCGACCCCATCGCGGGTCTGTGCGGCGACCGGGAGTGCGCCCCGGCGACCGCCGCCCAGCTCCGCAGGGAGTTCGGCCTCGACAAGCCCGTGTGGCAGCAATACCTGACCTACATGGGCAACGTCTTCACCGGCGACTTCGGCACCGCCTTCAACGGGCAGGAGGTCACCGAGCTGATGGCCTCCGCCTTCCCGGTCACCATCCGGCTGACGATCGTCGCGATCCTCTTCGAGATCGTCATCGGCATCACGCTCGGCGTCGTCACCGGGCTGCGCCGCGGCCGGCCCGTCGACACCGGCGTCCTGCTGACCACCCTGGTCGTCATCTCGGTCCCCACCTTCGTCACCGGTCTGCTGCTCCAGCTGCTGCTCGGCGTGGAGTGGGGCTGGATCAGCCCGTCGGTCTCCTCCGACGCCCCCTTCGACGAGCTGATCGTCCCCGGACTCGTCCTCGCCTCCGTCTCCCTCGCGTACGTCACCCGGCTGACCCGTACCTCGATCGCGGAGAACGCCCGCGGCGACTACGTCCGCACCGCCGTCGCCAAGGGCCTGCCCCGGCACCGGGTGATCCGCAAGCACCTGCTGCGGAACTCCCTGATCCCGGTGGTCACCTTCATCGGCACCGACATCGGGGCCCTGATGGGCGGGGCCATCGTCACCGAGCGGATCTTCAACATCCACGGCGTCGGCTACCAGCTCTACCAGGGCATCCTCCGCCAGAACACCCAGACCGTCGTCGGCTTCGTGACCGTCCTCGTCCTGGTGTTCCTCATCGCCAACCTGCTCGTCGACCTCCTCTACGCCGTACTCGACCCGAGGATCCGCTATGCCTGAGCCGCAGCCGGACGAGCCGCACGTCTCGGGCGGCCAACGCGCCACCGAGAACGGGGCGATCGCCGCGACGGGACTGGACGGCACCATGGATCTGGCCACCACCGAGGGGGAGACCTTGGAGAAGGGCCTCGGCAACGCCGACGCGGGCGGCCCGGCGGACAAGGCCCACAGCCTCTGGTCCGACGCCTGGCGCGACCTGCGCCGCAACCCCGTCTTCATCATCTCGGCGCTCGTGATCCTCTTCCTGGTCGTCATCTCCCTGTGGCCGTCGCTGATCGCCTCCGGCAACCCCCTCAAGTGCGACCTCTCCAAGGCCCAGGAGGGCTCGCAGCCGGGCCACCCCTTCGGCTTCGACGGCCAGGGCTGCGACGTGTACACGCGGACCGTGTACGGGGCGCGGATCTCGATCTCCGTCGGCGTCTGCGCCACCCTCGGGGTCGCGCTCCTCGGGTCGGTGCTCGGCGGGCTCGCCGGCTTCTTCGGCGGGATGTCCGACTCGTTCCTGTCCCGGATCACCGACGTCTTCTTCGCCATCCCCGTGGTGCTCGGCGGTCTGGTGCTGCTGTCGGTGGTCACCAGTAACAGCGTCTGGCCGGTGATCGGGTTCATGGTGCTGCTGGGCTGGCCGCAGATCTCCCGCATCGCCCGCGGCTCCGTCATCACCGCCAAGCAGAACGACTACGTCCAGGCCGCCCGCGCGCTCGGCGCCTCCAACTCCCGCATGCTGCTGCGGCACATCACCCCGAACGCCGTGGCCCCGGTCATCGTCGTCGCGACCATCGCGCTGGGCACGTACATCGCCCTGGAGGCCACCCTGTCCTACCTCGGGGTCGGTCTGAAGCCGCCCAGCGTCTCCTGGGGCATCGACATCTCCGCCGCCTCGCCGTACATCCGCAACGCCCCGCACGCCCTGCTGTGGCCCTCCGGCGCCCTCGCGATCACCGTCCTGGCGTTCATCATGCTCGGCGACGCGGTCCGCGACGCCCTCGACCCGAAGCTGAGGTGAGCCGTCGTCATGCTGCTCGAAGTACGTGATCTCCGGGTGGAGTTCAGGACGCGGGACGGGATCGCCAAGGCGGTCAACGGGGTCGAGTACGCGGTCGACGCCGGACAGACGCTCGCGGTGCTGGGGGAGTCCGGGTCGGGGAAGTCGGTCACCGCGCAGGCGATCATGGGGATCCTCGACATGCCGCCGGGGCGGATCACCGGCGGCGAGATCCTCTTCAAGGGCCGGGACCTGCTGAAGCTCAAGGAGGACGAACGCCGGAAGGTCCGCGGCGCCGAGATGGCGATGATCTTCCAGGACGCGCTCTCCGCCCTGAACCCCGTCCTGACCGTCGGTGACCAGCTCGGCGAGATGTTCGTCGTGCACCGCGGCATGTCGAAGAAGGACGCCCGCGCCAAGGCCGTCGAACTGATGGACCGGGTCCGCATCCCGGCCGCGAAGGAACGCGTACGGGACTACCCCCACCAGTTCTCCGGCGGTATGCGCCAGCGCATCATGATCGCGATGGCGCTGGCCCTGGAGCCCTCCCTGATCATCGCCGACGAACCGACGACGGCGCTAGACGTCACCGTCCAGGCCCAGGTCATGGACCTCCTCGCGGAGCTGCGCCGCGAACTGGACATGGGCCTCATCCTCATCACCCACGACCTCGGCGTCGTCGCGGACGTCGCCGACCGCATCGCCGTCATGTACGCCGGCCGCATCGTGGAGTCCGCCCCCGTCCACGACATCTACAAGGCCCCGGCCCACCCGTACACCCGTGGCCTGCTCGACTCCATCCCGCGCCTGGACCAGAAGGGCCAGGAGTTGTACGCCATCAAGGGCCTCCCGCCCAACCTCACGAAGATCCCGCCCGGCTGTGCCTTCCACCCGCGCTGCCCGATGGCACGCGACGTGTGCCGCACCGACGTACCCCCGCTCTATGAAGTGACCCCGTCGGACGGCACGCGGGTGAGCGCCTGCCACTTCTGGAGGGAGTGCCTCGATGACCGAGTCGACGGCCACGTCAACGGTTGAGCCGATCCTGGAGGTCAGTGGACTGGTCAAGCACTACCCGTTGACCCGGGGCGTGCTGTTCAAGAAGCAGGTCGGCGCGGTCAAGGCCGTGGACGGGGTCGACTTCACGCTCGGCGCGGGGGAAACCCTCGGCATCGTCGGCGAGTCCGGCTGCGGCAAGTCGACCGTCGCCAAGATGCTGGTCAACCTGGAGCGGCCCACCGCCGGGTCGATCAAGTACAAGGGCGAGGACATCACCAGGCTCTCCGGCAGGGCCCTGAAGGCGGTGCGCCGCAACATCCAGATGGTCTTCCAGGATCCGTACACCTCCCTCAACCCCCGGATGACCGTCGGCGACATCATCGGCGAGCCGTACGACATCCACCCCGAGGTCGCCCCCAAGGGGGACCGGCGGCGCAAGGTGCAGGAACTCCTCGACGTGGTCGGCCTCAACCCCGAGTACGTCAACCGCTATCCGCACCAGTTCTCCGGCGGTCAGCGCCAGCGCATCGGCATCGCCCGCGGGCTGGCGCTCCGCCCCGAGATCATCGTGGCCGACGAACCGGTCTCCGCGCTCGACGTGTCCGTCCAGGCCCAGGTGATCAACCTGCTGGACCGGCTCCAGGGGGAGTTCGGGCTGAGCTACGTCTTCATCGCGCACGACCTGTCGATCGTGCGGCACATCTCCGACCGGGTGGGCGTGATGTACCTCGGCCGGATCGTCGAGATCGGCCGCGACGCCGAGATCTACGACCACCCCACCCACCCCTACACCCAGGCGCTGCTGTCCGCCGTGCCCGTCCCCGACCCCGAGGCCCGGGAGCACCGCGAACGGATCATTCTCTTCGGCGATGTGCCCTCCCCGACGAACATCCCGTCCGGATGCCGCTTCCGCACCCGCTGCTGGAAGGCCCGCGAGAAGTGCGAGCGGGAGGTGCCGCCGCTCGCGGTACCGGCGGAGTTCCGGCACGGGTTCGGCCCGGCCGCCCATGACTCCGCCTGCCACTTCGCGGAGGAGAAGCAGGTCGTCCCGCCGGAGGAACCGCTGGACGATCATTCCGAGGGAGCCGTATAGCCGTACAAACGCACACCAACCGCGTTAACACGCAGGCAACTTGGCTGACGTCGTTCCGATATACGGACGCGCGAAGCTGAACAGCGTACGGCCGTGCGGGTGCCGTAAACGGGCCGGGGCGCGCCATGTCGCCCCGGCCCGTTGCCGTGCCCGCTCCCCGACTGCTACTCCAGCCCCAGCGACCGCTTGAGGAAGTCCACCTGGAGCAGCAGCAGGTTCTCCGCCACCTGCTCCTGCGGGGTCATGTGCGTGACCCCGGAGAGCGGCAGCACCTCGTGCGGGCGGCCGGCCGCGAGGAGCGCGGAGGACAGCCGCAGGGCGTGGGCGAAGACCACGTTGTCGTCGGCCGTGCCGTGCACGATCATCAGCGGCCGGTGCGGCGGCGCGGGCGAGGAGAGCCCGCCGTCCGTCACCAGCGAACTCCCCGCGTACGCCTCCGGGTTCGTGGCCGGGTCACCGAGATACCGCTCCGTGTAGTGGGTGTCGTACAGCCGCCAGTCGGTGACCGGGGCACCCGCGATCCCGGCGTGGAAGACGTCCGGGCGGCGCAGTACGGCCAGGGCCGCCAGCCAGCCGCCGAACGACCAGCCGCGGATCGCCACCCGCGACAGGTCGAGGGGGTGCGACCGCGCGAGGGCGTGCAGCGCGTCCACCTGGTCGTCCAGGGAGAGCGTGAGGTCGCCGTCGATCGCCTTCTCCCACGCGGGGGAGCGGCCCGGCGTGCCCCGCCCGTCGGCGACCACCACCGCGAAACCCTGGTCGGCGAACCACTGCGAGGTGAGGTGTGCGTTGTGCGCCGCCAGCACCCGGGGGCCGTGCGGACCGCCGTAGGGGTCCATGAGGACCGGCAGGGGTGTGACGCCGTCGTAGTCCCTCGGCATAAGCAGGGCGCACGGTACGCGGCGTGCGCCCCCCTGTGTGAACCGCACGCGCGGGGACATACCGGGGTCTTCCGCGTAAGTCGCCACGGTGGCCACCTGCTTGCCCTCCCGCAGCACCCGCACCTGGGACCCCGCCCGGTCCGGCACGGCGGACACCAGGACCGTCACACCGCCGGAACGCACCGCCGAGTGCACCCCGGGCTCCTCGGAGACCCGTTCCACCCCCAGCTCGTTCACGCGGTAGACGTGCACCTGGCCGATCTCCGGCTCGGCGGCCCTCTCGCCCGCCGACGCCGAGACCAGCACATCGTCGTCGGACACGTCCAGCACCGCCCGGACGTGCAACTGCGGGCCCGTCAGCGGGCGTTCGCCCACCGCCAGCACCCGCGCGCCGCCCTCGTCCGCGACACGCACGAGCTGCCCCGACGGACTCCACGAAGGCACCCCGGGGAAAAGATCAAGCCAATGTGGATCTTCGTCGGCATGCACCATCCGGGTCGCCCCGGTGTCCGGGTCCACCGCCAGGAACAGCTGGCTGCGCTGGTCCCGCGCCTGCACCAGGAGCAGCGGCGCCCCCGCCCCTGACCAGTGCACATGCGCCAGATACGGATAGCGGGCCCGGTCCCACGCGACCTCCGTGCGCGTCCCGGCGAGGTCGGTCACGAAGAGCCGCACCTCCGCGTTGGGGGTGCCGACCGCCGGATACGGCACCCGCTGCGGGTCCCTTTCCGGCTGCGCGGGGTCCGAGATCCACCAGCGGCGCACCGGCGTGTCGTCCACGCGCGCCACGAGCAGCCGGTCCGACTCCGGCGACCACCAGAAACCGCGTGAACGGCCCATCTCCTCGGCCGCGATGAACTCCGCCAGGCCGTGGGTGACGTTCTCCGTCCCCTCCTCGGTGAGCGCCCGGTCGCCGCCGCCCTCCGCCTCCACCACCCGCAGCGTGCCCCGGGTGACGTACGCGACGTACCGGCCGTCGGGGGAGGGGCGCGGGTCGATCACCGGTCCGGGGACGTCCAGTCCACGTGCCGTACCGGCCCGCAGCTCCGCCACGAAAAGCCGCCCTGACAAGGCGAAAGAGGCCAACTCCACGGCCGCGTCGGTGGCATAACCGACGATTCCGGCGCCGCCCTCGCGGCTGCGCTCACGGCGCGCCCGCTCCTCGGCGGACAACTCCTCGGACGAACCGCGCAGCAGCGCCCCCGGGTCGGCCGCCACGCGCTCGGCACCTTCCGGGAGGTCCAGTACCCACAGCTTGTTGGCCCGGTCGGTACCGGACGAGGAACGCAGGAACACGACACGGGAACCATCGGGAGCGACGGAGAACGCGCGCGGCGCGCCGAGGCTGAAACGCTGTGTCCGGGCGTGCCGACGGGGGAAGGACTCGGGCTCGGTCGTCATGTGCCGACCATATTGGCCATGCGCCCCCTTGTGCGGCCGTGCGCCGATCGATGCGCGCGTTTGGATAGTTATGATCACTACCGCTGAGTGGGTATGAACCTGCTGGCCGCTGTACGGATTCACAACTGCGTCACCCGCGTCATCGTCCGACGACGTTCTCACCGTCGCCGTTCGACTACTGCTTCACTCCCCAGGTCCCAGGGAACTTTTTGGAGGTGAGCCGCCGTGGCACTCTCGATTTCGGCGGTGGTGCTGCTGGCGATCATCGTCTTCATCCTGATCAAGAAGTCAGGGCTGAAGGCACCACACGCGATCATCTGCATCCTGCTCGGGTTCTACCTCTCCTCGTCGACCATCGCGCCGACGATCAGCGAGCTGACCACCAACATCGCGGGCATGATCGGCAGCATCAAGTTCTGAGACCTCCGACCGCCCCCGGGCCCGCTCTCGCGCCCGTCCCCGTGCATGCCCGCGCCCCGCGCGGGCACGGATCGGGCGCCTCGTAGGGTGGGCCCATGACCGATCTGCCCGCCCGCCGACTGCTCCTGGTGCACGCGCACCCGGACGACGAGTCGATCAACAACGGCGCGACCATGGCCAAGTACGCGGCCGAGGGAGCACGGGTGACGCTGGTGACCTGCACCCTCGGTGAGGAGGGTGAGGTCATCCCGCCCCACCTCGCGCATCTCGCGCCCGACCGCGACGACGCCCTGGGCCCCTACCGGGTGGGCGAGCTGGCCGAGGCCATGAAGGAGCTCGGCGTCACCGACCACCGCTTCCTCGGCGGCCCCGGCCGCTACCGGGACTCCGGGATGATGGGCGTCGAGCAGAACGAGCGGCCCGGCGCCTTCTGGTCCGCCGACGTCGACGAGGCCGCCGCCCACCTCGTGGCGGTCGTCCGCGAGGTACGCCCCCAGGTCCTGGTGACCTACGACCCGAACGGCGGCTACGGCCACCCCGACCACATCCAGGCCCACCGCGTCGCCATGCGCGCCGTCGACCTCGCCGCCGACCCCGGCTTCCGCCCCGACCTGGGCGCCCCCTGGGAGATCGACAAGGTCTACTGGAACCGGGTGCCGCGCGGGGTGATCGTCGAGGGCTTCGCCCGGCTCCGCCGCGACCTCGCCGAACCCGGCCGGCTGCCCTTCGAGCGGGCCGCCGACGTCACCGACGTGCCGGGCGTGGTGGACGACCACCTCGTCACCACCGAGATCGACGGCACCGGCTTCGCGGCAGCGAAGGCCGCCGCGATGCGCGCCCACGCCACCCAGATCGAGGTCGCCGAACCCTACTTCGTCCTCTCCAACGAGCTGGCCCAGCCCCTCCTCACCACCGAGTACTACGAGTTGGTGCGCGGCGGACGCGAAGGCGGCAGCCGGGAGAGCGACTTGTTCGAGGGGATTCCCGGCAGGTCTTTCGAGGAAGTCCAGAACGGAACGGGCCTGTGATGCGTACGACTGTGTATGACGAACGAGTGGCACGTCCGTGCGACGGCCGAGAGGCGGTCGCGCGATGAAGCCGACCCAGCCGCCCACGGGCGGACAAGGCAGCATGCTCGCCCAGCCGTTGACCCTGCCCTCGCTCCCGCGGATCGCCGCCTACCTGGGCCTCCTCTTGCTGGGAGCCGTGCTCGGGGTGGCCGGCGGGCTCGCCCAAGCGGCCTGGTTCCCGCTCGGATTGCTGCTGGCGCTGATCGCCGCGGCCGGGCTCTTCCTGGGCGGTGCCCGGGCGACGGGCGGCAGGGCGGGGGCCGTTGCGCCGGCCGCCGGCTGGATGGTCTCCGTGGTGCTGCTGACCTCCACCCGGCCGGAGGGCGACTTCCTCTTCGCCGCGGGAGTCGGCTCGTATCTCTTCCTGCTCGGTGGCATGGCTGTGGCTGTGATGTGCGCCACCCTTGGGTGGGGGCGGCAACCGGCCGGGTCCGACGCCCGACTTGGGAAGTGACGTACCACTTCGCCGCAGTCGGGGGGTGCGGGTCCGGTGTGGGTTTCCCACGCGGTCGTGGGATACGCGCCGGAAGTGGCCAGTATGGTGGTGCGCGCCGCCGAGCTGCCCGCTGAGTTGAGGTCGTGACGGGCGGCGGAGCAAACCGGGAGAACCTGCCTTGAGTCGTGAAACTGACACTTCGTCCTCCGGGGCCAATGGGCGCGGCAGCACCGCGTACCCGTCGGGGACACCGCCGTACGGCACACCCATGGCCACCGAGGCCGGTGCCGACGCGGCCCGGTCGGCCGCAGGCGAGCGGCCGGACGGCCCCAAGACCGAGACCACGCTGACGACCCGGGTCCGGATCAACATCCCCGGGTCCCGGCCCATCCCGCCGGTCGTCGTGCGCAAGCCGGTCGGTGACGGCGAGGGCCCGGCGGACGACGCCGGCTCCGAGTCGGAGACCACCGGCACCACGGCCATGCCCGTGCTGACGAACACCCCGGCGCCCGCGCCGGAGCCGTCCCCGGGGGCCGACGACAAGCCGGCGAGCGACTGGTTCGCGCCACGCAAGAGCGCCCCCGCGGGCAAGGGCCCGAGCGGCGGCCACAGCAACGGCGCCGGGTTCTCCGCCGGTGCGGCGGCCGCGGCCGGCGGCCCGGCCCCCCGCCCCGCCGGCGGCAACGGCGCAGGCAGGCCGCCCGGTGCCCCCTCCGC
>NZ_LIRK01000265.1 GCF_001419765.1 Streptomyces torulosus | reverse complement strand
CCCGAACGGCGAGTCAAGCCCGAAGGACGAACCAAGCCCAGAAGGCGAACCGAGTCCGAACAGCGGCCCAAGCCCGAAGGGCGAGCCAGGGCCGAAAGGCGCACCAGGGCCGCGAGCAGCCACCACCGCCCCTCGGCCCGCTCCCCCGCCCACCGTCAACGGCGTCCGGCGGGGAGGGTGTCGAGCGGGGCGAAGTGGCCGCCGGACGCCACGACCTCAGCCGCTCCGGCCGCCCCCTTCCCCGGCACGGACCGCTGCGCCACGAACGCCCCCACCAGGACGACCGCCCCGCCGATGACCTGCGGTGCCGACAGATGCTCGCCGAGCAGCACCCAGGCGAGCACGGTAGCGATGACCGCCTCCAGACACGCGACGACACCCGCCACCTGCGGGGACAACCGCCGTACGCTCACCACCCCGGTGACGTAGGCGAGAACGGTGGCGATCAGCACGACCCACCCGAGCAGCAACCAGGCCGGCACCGGCCGGCCGTCCATCTGGGCGCTCCCCCCGAGCACCGCCCAGTCCATGCCCCAGGGCCGGGCCACCACGGTGAGCACCGCCGTGCCGACGAGCAGCCCGTAGGCGATGACACCGAGGGGATCCGGCGCCTCGCCCCCCGCGTCGCTCCCCTGGTCGGACAGGACGAAGTATCCGACCTGACAGCAGGCGGCGCCGAGCGCGAGCAGCAGGCCCAGCACGTCGAAGCTCAGCCCCGCCCACACCTCGACGACGCAGGCGAGTCCCCCGACCGCGAGGACGACCCCCGCGGCGGCGGTCCGGGTCACCGGCCGCCGCTGCACGAACCGCACCCAGCCGAGCACCATCGCCGGAGCGAGGTATTCGACGAGGAGCGCGACCCCGACGGGGATCCGGGATATGGACGCGAAGTAGAACGCCTGCACCCCGGCCACGGCGAGCAGCCCGAACCCGGCGAGCAGTGCGGGCCGCCGCCGCACCAGATCCCGGTGCCGCACGGCCAGGGGCAGCATGACCAGCGCGGCGCCCGCGACCCGCAGCCACACCACGTGCAGCGGGTCGAGCCCCGCCTCTATGAGTGGTTTGGCCGCGGGGCCGGACCCGCCGAAGGCGAACGCGGACACGAGCGCGAGTCCCAGTCCGACGCGCCCGCCCTGCCCCTTGCCGCTCTGAGACGTATGCACCGGCACATGATGACAGGCGAGAACAGGAGCGTCACCCCCCATTGCTCCTGTCTCACCGCTCGGACGTCCGACGAACCCTCAGCCCTCGACTCCACCCCCGGACCCCGCACCCCGCAGACCCGTGCCCCCGACATCGACACCGGCGTGCCCGAGCACCTCCACCGCCCGTGAGGCCGGCGCCGAGACGATCGCGGCGAGCAGATCGATCCCGTGGGCCCGGTCGGCACCGCGCCGCGCGGCCCGCTCGTACGCCTCCGTCATGGCCCGGGCCGCCACCGGCGACCAGCCCGGCACACCGGGTGCGACGGGGCCGGCCCCCGAGTCCTCGACGCCGATCTGCCACCGCAGCCCGTACCCGATGCTCCGCTGCACGAGATAGCCGAGCAGCCGGGCGATCTGCGGCGGGTCGAAGGCGGCCCGTACCTGCGGGTCGGACTCCAGGAGGGAGTGCAGCAGATGGGCCGTGTCGATCTGCCGGTCCCCGTCCCGCAGCGCCCGTCTGCGCGCGCCACCGACCACCGAGGCCAGCTCGTCCGTGAGCCTGCTCTCGAGCTCCGCGTGATTCGGACCGTCACCGACCGCCGCCTGCCGAGGAATACGGGATCGCACGCCTTCCACCCCATCAGCCACAGGCGCGGATGGCATCCACGAAACGAACCATCTTCGAGTCCCACACAGGTTGCGTAAGGACTACTCCCGCCTCCTCCCTACGGATGAGACGCGACCCTGACCACGCAATCTTTCTGACAGTTCATCAGTATTGAATGTTCCGGCCCTCGCGGCTACGTTCCGCGACACCACCGTCCGAGACAAAGGGGTTGTCGCATGGCCGATGTCAGCGCGGAGGCACGCATCGGGGCACCCGCCGAGCAGGTCTGGGCCCGACTCGTGGACTGGCCCTCGCACGGCGAGTGGAACACGACCCACACCGGTTCCCCAAAGGCGGCCCGCAGTCGCTCACGGTGGGCGGCACCTTCCAGGAGAACCTGAAGCTCATGGGCTTCCCGGCGGAGGTCGTGTGGACCATCGCCGAGCTGGAGCCGGCCAGGGTGCTGGCCATCCGCGGCAAAGGCCCGATGGCCGTCGACCTGGCCACCCGCTACACCCTCACCCCCGACGGCGACACCACCACGGTCCGCATCGACGGGAGTTTCACCGGCGCGGCCGTCTCCCTCATGGCGGGCAAACTCAAGGACTCCGCGACAGCCGCCCTCAGCGAGTCCCTGCGCAAGCTGGACGCCCTGGTGAAGTGAGAGCACCGCACGACCCCCACCCTGCCCCCCGCCCGCACGACCGGCGCACACGGAAAGCGCCCCGCGGAAACCACTCCGCGGGGCACCCCGAGCCGCACCAAGGTAGACCTCGGGCCCTTGCCTCAGTCCTCGTCGGCGAGGATCAGGTACAGCTTCTTGCGGGCCTCGTTGATCACGGCCAGCGCCTTGTCGCGCTGGTCCTTGTCACCGGTCTTCCAGACCTGGCCGAACGCCTCCATCAGACCGAACCCGGCCTGCCGGATCTCACTCAGCGCCTCCCAGTCGACCCCGCGCGAGGCTTCCTCCCAGGGGGCTTCGGGCCCGTCCTCGGCCGCGGTACGGCCGGCCTCGGTGAGCGAGAACAGCTTCTTGCCACCCTCGGTCGCACTGGCGATCAGCCCCTCGTCCTCCAGCAGCTGAAGGGTGGGGTACACCGAGCCGGGGCTGGGCTTCCACGCCCCGCCGCTGCGCTCGGCGATCTCCTGGATCATCTCGTAGCCGTGCATGGGCCGGTCCTTGAGGAGGGCCAGGATCGACGCGCGTACGTCTCCCCTCCGTGCCCTCCCCCGGGGACCGCCTCGACCTCGTCCGCCCCAGGGCCCCGGACCGAAAGGTCCGAAGGGGCCGGGGCCGCCATGGCCCGGCCCGAAGGGCCCGAACGCGGCGCGCGGCGCCTCACCGTCACCCCGGCCGAACGGATGGCCGCCACCACGGCGCCCATGCCCCCGCTCGAATCCGAAGCCCTGTCCGTAGTCCTGTCCACGGGAACGCATCACGATCACTCCATTCCATCGTTGATCTGTCGCGATGCTTCAACGATATATCGGAAGCTGTCGTACGACAAGCCCCTTCGCCGTGCGGACCCGTCCCCCCACCGGTCGAGACAGCGGGGCCACCGAAAATCTCGGCGGTCCCGGCCCTGGCGCAGGAATACTGGCCGCCCCCACCTCAGCCCCCGAGAGAGACGGCCGTGCACGACGACCAACTGGACGTGACCACCGACATCGTTGCGACCTTGATCCGAGATCAGTTCCCTCAGTGGAGCGGCAAGGCGATCCACCCCGTGTCGTCCACCGGGACGGTCAACGCGATCTTCCGCATCGGGAACGACCTCTCCGCGCGCCTCCCCCTGCGTCCGCCCGATGCGGCGGAGGCGTCGGCGGTCCTGGAACGGGAAGCACGGGCGAGCGCAGAGCTGGCGCAGGTGTCCCGGTTCCCCGCCCCGGAACCCGTCGCCCTGGGAAAACCGGGAGCGGGTTACCCCATGCCATGGTCGATCCAGACCTGGATACCGGGAACGGTGGCCTTCGATGCCGATCCGAGCGGATCGGAAGCGTTCGCCGACGACCTCGGGGCCTTCATCGCGGCCCTCCGGAAGGCGGAGACGCGGGGGCGGCGCTTCTGCGGCGAGGGCCGTGGCGGTGTTCTCACCGACCACGACGACTGGATGGCGAAGTGTTTCGTGGAGAGCGAGGCGCTGCTCGACGTGGCCCCGCTGCGCCGGGCGTGGAACCACTTCCGGGAGCTGCCCCGCACGGGTGCCGACGTGATGAGCCACGGCGACCTGATCCCCGGCAATGTGCTGGTCGCGGGAGACCGCCTCGCCGGCGTACTCGACACGGGCGGCTTCGGCCCCGCCGACCCCGCGCTGGATCTGGTGAGCGCCTGGCACCTGCTGCGGCGGGGCCCGCGGGACGTACTCCGGCGGACGCTGGGCTGCGACGACCTGGAGTGGGAGCGCGGCAAGGCGTGGGCGTTCCAACAGGCGATGGGCCTGGTCTGGTACTACGTCGACAGCAACCCGGCGATGAGCGGACTGGGGCGCCGGACCCTCGACCGCGTCGTGGAGTCGCTGGAGTGAGGGCGCCCCGATCGTCGGATCCAGTGATCGGTCCAGTGCCCGTGGATTGGCCTTGGCCCGCGCTTCCACCGGCCCTCTAGCGTCGTCCCATGCGTATTCGTATCGTCGACGCCTTCACCGACCGCCCCTTCCACGGCAACCCGGCCGGTGTCCTCCTCCTCGACTCCTTCCCCGACGACACCTGGCTCCAGAACGTCGCCCGGGAGGTCAACCACGCCGAGACCGCGTTCGCGCACCCGCTCCCCGAGGGCGGCGGGGCGGACTGGGCGCTGCGCTGGTTCACACCCGTCACGGAGGTGGACATGTGCGGCCACGCCACGCTGGCCACCGCGCACGTGCTGGCCTCCACGGGCTCGCACGAGGGTCCAGTACGGTTCGCCACCCGCAGCGGCGTCCTCACCGCGACACCCCGGCCGGACGGCTCCCTCACGCTCGACTTCCCGACCGCGCCCCTCACCCCGGTCACCGCCCCGGACGGCCTCGCCGAGGCTCTGGGCGCCGAACCGCTCACCGTGCTCGACACCGGCCCCCAGGTCGGAGACCTGCTGGTGGAGCTGGCCGACGAGAAGACGGTCCGCGGCCTCGCCCCCGACCTCCGGGCCCTCGGCCGCCATTCCCGGCGCGGCGTCATCGCCACCGCCCGCGCCGAGGACCCCTCCGCCGGCCACGACTACATCTCGCGCTGCTTCTTCCCCAACGTCGGCATCGACGAGGACCCGGTCACCGGCAGCGCCCACACCGCCCTCGCCCCCTTCTGGTCCGAGCGCCTCGGCAGCCCCGCCCTCACCGGCCTCCAGGCCTCCGCCCGCTCGGGCCACGTCCGCACGGAGCTTCGCGGCGACCGCACCCTCCTGAACGGCCGAGCGGTCACGGTGATCGACGGCGAACTGCTGGCCTGACGACACACCACGGGGCGCACGAACACCACGGAGACGGAGGAACACCACAGGGGCGTACGCAATCCGCCGTACGCCCCTGCCCTCGCCGTTGTGACGGCGCACTCGCCCCGTCAAGGCGTCGGCAGCCACCCCACCTTGCCGGCGAGCAGCCCGTATCCGACGAACGCCCCGATGTCGAGCAGCGAGTGCGCCACGACCAGCGGGCCGACACGGCCCCACCGCCGGTACAGGTAGACGAACACCACGCCCATCACCATGTTGCCGACGAACCCGCCGATGCCCTGGTAGAGGTGGTACGAGCCGCGCAGCACCGAGCTGGCGGCCAGCGCGCCTGCCGGGGACCAGCCCAGTTGCTGGAGCCGGCGCAGCAGATACCCGACCACGATCACCTCTTCGAGGACCGCGTTCTGGATCGCGGAGAGGATCAGCACCGGGTACTTCCACCACACCTCGGGCAACGCCTCCGGCACCACGGTGAGATTGAAGCCGAGGCCGCGGGCCGCCAGATAGAAGGCGATGCCCGTGCTGCCGATCACGGCGGCGATCGCCGCACCCCGGGCGAGGTCGAACCACGGCTTCGTACGGTCGAACCCGAGCGTCCGCAGCCCCGCGCCCTCCCTCATCAACAAGTGCGCCACCAACGCCACCGGAACCAGCGCGGTCGTGATCCCGAACAACTGCCACGCGAGGTCGAGCCACGGGCGGCCGGGCGCCGCCGAGGCGTTCATGGTGGCCGCCTGGTCCTTCAGCCCGCCCGGCTTGGTGACCGAACCGATGAAGCTGATCAGCGCGGACACCCCGCTCGCGCCGAGCGAGAGGCCCAGCACGAGCAGGGTCTCGTCCCTGAGTATCCGCCGGGTCGGCCGCTCCCGCGGCACCGCCCCGTCCACCGACTCCGCCTGCCCCTGCACCCACGCCTCCACTGGTCCGTTCCCACCGAAGGACCATCATCGCCTGCGGCGCCACGGATCTTCCCAGGGGCGTACGTTCAGGGCTCCACCCACCGGCGGAGCCGGCAGCGGGGCCCGGCTCCTCAGCCCATCGGCACCGGCTCCGGCAACCCCACCGGCCACGTGTGCACCGGCTCCCCGGCCTGCATCAGCTCGCAGTACCTCCGTGTGGTGGCGGCCAGCGCCGCGTCCCGTCCGAGGCCCTTGGCCAGCGCCTGGTGGAACGTTTCGACCTGCCAGGACGCCCCGTTGACCCGCCGCCGGCAGCGCTCCTCGATCACCCCGAGATAGAAGTCCCGGTCGACCGGCTCGACACCCCACGCGTCCAGCCCCGCCTCGGCGAGCGGCAGCAGCTCCTCCCGTACGAGGTTGACGGCGTCCACCGGCCCCACCCCGCCGTACCGACCCCGGCGAGGCCACTGCAACCGCGCGTCGATGCCGTGCCGGCACGCCTCGTCGAAGTTGGCGGCCGCGGTCTCGAACGGCATCCGCGTCCACACGGGCCGCGACTCCTCGGCGAGAGCGCGCACGACCCCGTAGTAGAAAGCCGCGTTGGCGATGACGTCGGTGATGGTGGGACCGGCGGGCAGCACCCGGTTCTCGACCCGCAGATGCGGGACGCCGTCGGCGATGCCGTACACCGGCCGGTTCCAGCGGTAGACCGTGCCGTTGTGCAGGGTCAGCTCCGCGAGCTTCGGCACGCCGCCCGCGTCGAGGACGCCGAGCGGATCCTCGTCGTCGCAGATGGGCAGCAGCGCCGGGAAGAAGCGCAGGTTCTCCTCGAAGAGGTCGTACGCCGAGGAGATCCACCGCTCCCCGAACCAGGTGCGCGGCCGTACCCCCTGGGCCTGGAGCTCCGGCGGCCTGGTGTCCGTGGACTGCTGGAACAGCGGCGGTCGCGACTCACGCCACAGCTCGTGCCCGAACAGGAACGGCGCGTTGGCGCCGATGGCGACCTGCGCCGCCGTGACCGCCTGGGCCGCGTTCCACACGTCCGCGAAGCGCTCGGGGGTGACCTGGAGGTGCAACTGCACGGAGGTGCAGGCGGCCTCGGGCGCGATGGACTTCGAGGTGCACACGAGCCGCTCCACACCCTCGATGTCGAGCGTGAAGTCCTCGCCCCGCGCGGCGACGATCTGATCGTTGAGCAAGGTGTAGCGGTCGCCCGCGGAGAGATTGGACGAGACCAGATCGTCCCGGTCGAGCGTCGGCAGAATGCCGATCATCACGATGCCGGCATCCACCTCCCCAGCCTTCCGGTCGGCGTACGCCAGGGACGTATGCAGCTCCTCGGAAAGCTGGTCGAATACCCGGCCGCCCAGCCGGTGTGGAGCGATGTTGACCTCCAGATTGAACATGGCGAGTTCTGTTTGGAAATCTCGGCTCGCAATCCGTTCGAGTACTTGCGCATTCATCATTCTCGGCAGACCGTCCGCCCCGACGAGGTTCAGCTCGATCTCCACACCCATCAGGTTCTTGGGGCGATCGAACCGCTTCTCCTCCAGCAGGCGCTCCAGTCCCGCCAGACACTGCCGCAGTTTGTCGCGGTAGAGCTGACGGTCGGACAGGCCGAACGACCCCGCCACGACCTTCTCCCCCATCGAAGTGTCCCTCCTCGGATGGGCAGGCCGATGAGCCGGCCACGACTGCGGTTCACGGATGATGATGCCCAGGCAGAGCCGCCGATAACGTCCCGCAGGAGACCTGCGCCCGCTAGGCTGAGCGCGTTCACCCTCCACGTAATGGACACGGCGTGCTTCTGGCACATTCACGCGGCACGAAAGAGCACGCGCTTTCCATGCCGGGAGATTCGTGAAAAGCGCCGATGAGAACCGGCCTACCGCTACGCGACGGTAATCCGAGGTCATCCTCTCACTCCCGAGAGAAAATCGGGATGATTCCCGCGATTCAGCGACCGGATACCGCCTTGCTCTTCATATCGAAGACAGCTAGACGAAACACTGCTTGAACACGCGTCGTATAAACTCCGCAAACGAGGCTGAGAGTCGGCTCTCGCGGTCCTCGGTCCTGTCGTCGGAGCTCGCACGGCGGACCCCCAACCCACGCACCGGACCCCGGGCACCCGTCTCTCCGATCCCCGAGAGCTGACAGCGCCGTCCGCCCCCGCCCTCGCGCCACCGTGCCTGTCGAATGAGAGGCGACCCACCATGCCGCTGCTTGTCCCCCCGGCTCCCGCGCCCGCCCTGCGCACCGTCCTCACGGCACTCGGATCTCCCACCGCCGTCAGCGAGGCCCGAACTCCCTCCCTGCGAAGCGCCCAAGGTCCCGCCGCACCCGAGCTCCCGCTGCCCGTCCACGTGCTCGACCGGATCACCCCCGAGGGCGCCGGCAGCACACGGCTCGCGGGCTGGCGGTTCCTGATCCGCTCCGGCGACCGCGCCCTGGCCGCCGCCGAGACGCGCCTCACCCCGGACGGCTGGGCCTTCTCTCACTTCTTCGAGGGCCCGTACATCGCGTCCACCGAACTCGCCCTGCGCCAGGCCGATCTCATGCAACAGCCCTACCAGCCCCGCCTGCTGTCCGTGCCCGAGCTGTACATGCTCACCCTCTGGCTGCACGCGGACACCACCGCCGACGGCGCCACCGGCGTCCCGGCACCGACCGACCTCCTCGTCCCGCTGGCGCCCGCCCCACCCGGGATCGCGGCCCACCGTCCACACCGGGTCGCCGACCTCCTCCCGGTCCTGACCACTCGCCTGACCCCCGCACCCCTCATGGGGTCACCCGCCTGAGCCGAGGGCCGCCGCCTCATTCGCACCGTCGCGTACCCCGCCGCCGATATCCGGGCGGCGGGGTCGCCCTTGTCATCGGCGCGGCATTCCGCTCTTACGCGCGGCAATACGCTCGTACGAGCCATTCATAGTCCGCGCCCCACGTCGGACTAGCCCCATCCGACCATGGCGAACCACCCGAACGGACAGGGGAGTTCCGATGAACCGTCCGCGTGGAGGATGCGTCATCAACCTGTGAGAAAGCCGTGCTGCGAAATGCCTGCGGATTGACGCCCGTGGGGCAACACTGGGACCGGACCGAATAATCACAACGGGGGGCGGCCATGAGCGAGGCTTCACGCCGCGATACAGACACGACAGCCATCTCACCACTCACGACAGAGCGAAAGATCCCCACAACCATGTGCCAGCACCAGCCACCGTGCCCGACCGCCGAATCCGCCGACCGGGAAGGCGCCCGTCTCGTGGCGCACCACCCGGAGCAGGGATGGAGCCTGCTCTGCAACGGCGTTCTGCTCTTCGAGGACACCGGTGAGCTCCTTCCCGACGGTCAGATCATCGCCCCGCACCGCCCGCTCGTCAGTGGCACGGTGATGACGGCGGCCTGAGCCGCGAGAGGTGCGCACAGGGCGAGCGTCCCCACGGCGGACGCCCGCCCGGACACAAAGAGGGGCCGGCCGGAGAAGCACTCTCCGAACCGGCCCCGACGCGTACCCGCGGGCGACTACTCTTCGTAGGCGTCCAGCGGCGGGCAGGAGCAGACCAGGTTCCGGTCACCGAAGGCCTGGTCGATCCGGCGCACCGGCGGCCAGTACTTGTCAGCGGGCTTGACCCCGGCCGGGAACACGGCCTCCTCACGGGTGTACGCGTGGTTCCACTCGCCGCCGAGCGCCGCCGCGGTGTGCGGAGCGTTCCGCAGCGGGTTGTCCTCGGCGGGCCACTCGCCCGACCCGACCTTCTCGATCTCCGCGCGGATCGCGATCATCGCGTCGCAGAACCGGTCCAGTTCGGCGAGGTCCTCCGACTCGGTCGGCTCGATCATCAGCGTGCCGGCCACCGGGAACGACATCGTCGGCGCGTGGAAGCCGTAGTCGATCAGCCGCTTGGCGATGTCGTCGACGCTCACCCCGGTCGTCTTCGCGAGCGGCCGCAGGTCGACGATGCACTCGTGCGCGACGAGCCCGCCCGGACCGGTGTACAGCACGGGGTAGTGCGGCTCCAGCCGCTTGGCGATGTAGTTGGCGCTGAGCACGGCGACCTGCGTCGCCCGCTTGAGGCCCTCCCCGCCCATCAGCCGGACGTACGACCACGAGATCGGCAGGATGCCCGCCGAACCCCACGGGGCGGCCGAGATCGGGCCCACACCGGTCTCCGGGCCGGCCGCGGGCTGCATCGGGTGGTTCGGCAGATACGGCGCCAGGTGCTCCCTGACCGCCACGGGCCCGACACCGGGACCGCCGCCGCCGTGCGGGATGCAGAACGTCTTGTGCAGGTTCAGGTGCGAGACGTCACCGCCGAAGTGGCCCGGCTTGGCGAGGCCCACCAGCGCGTTGAGGTTGGCGCCGTCGACGTACACCTGGCCGCCGGCGTCGTGCACCTGGGCGCAGATGTCGGCGACGTGCTCCTCGAACACACCGTGCGTCGACGGGTAGGTGATCATCAGCACGGACAGCTCGTCACGGTACTGCTCGATCTTGGCCCGCAGGTCCTGGACGTCGATCTCGCCGTCCTCGGCGGTCTTCACGACGACGACCTTCATGCCGGCCATCACGGCGCTCGCGGCGTTGGTGCCGTGCGCGGAGGACGGGATCAGGCAGACGGTGCGCTGGTCGTCACCGTTGGCCCGGTGGTAGCCGCGTACGGCGAGCAGGCCCGCCAGCTCACCCTGCGAGCCGGCGTTCGGCTGGAGCGACACCTTGTCGTATCCGGTGACCTCGGCGAGCCGCTCCTCCAGCTCGCGGATCAGCGTCAGATAGCCCTGCGCCTGCGCGGCGGGCGCGAAGGGGTGCAGCTGCCCGAACTCGGGCCAGGTCACCGGCTCCATCTCGGTGGTCGCGTTGAGCTTCATCGTGCAGGAGCCCAGCGGGATCATGCCCCGGTCGAGCGCGTAGTCGCGGTCGGCGAGACGGCGCAGGTAGCGCAGCATCGCGGTCTCGGACCGGTGCTCGTGGAACACGGGGTGCGTGAGGTAGTCGTCGGAGCGCAGCAGCGCCTCGGGCAGCGTGTCCTCGGCGACGGCGTCGAGGTCCTCGACGTTGCCCTCCACCCCGAACGCCGTCCACACGGCACCCAGCTGCGCCCGCGTGGTGGTCTCGTCGCAGGAGACGGACACCTGGTCGGCGTCGACGAGGTGCAGGTTCACGCCGTGCTGCCGCGCGGCCGCGACGACCTCGGCGGCCCGTCCCGGCACCCGCGCGGTCAGCGTGTCGAAGTACGCGCCGTACACGACCTCGACGCCGCCCGCGGCGAGCCCCGCGGCGAGGACGGTGGCGTACCGGTGGGTGCGCCGGGCGATGGTCCGCAGCCCCTCGGGTCCGTGGTAGACGGCGTACATGCCGGCCATCACGGCGAGCAGCACCTGGGCGGTGCAGATGTTGCTGGTCGCCTTCTCCCGGCGGATGTGCTGCTCACGGGTCTGGAGGGCGAGCCGGTACGCCTTGTGCCCGTCCGCGTCCACGGAGACACCCACGAGCCGTCCGGGCAGGCTGCGCGCGAACTTCTCGTGCACGGCCATGTAGCCGGCGTGCGGCCCGCCGAAGCCCATCGGCACACCGAACCGCTGCGTCGTACCGACCGCGATGTCGGCGCCCAGCTCACCGGGCGGGGTCAGCAGGGTGAGGGCGAGCAGGTCGGCGGCGACGGTGACGAGCGCCCCGAGGCCGTGGGCCTGCTCGATGACGGGCTTGAGGTCGCGTACGGCACCGGAGGCGCCCGGGTACTGCAGGAGTACGCCGTTGATCTCGCGGGAGGCGATGTCGGCGGGGATGCCGTCGCTGAGGTCGGCGACGACGACCTCGACACCGGTGGGCTCGGCGCGGGTCTCGATCACGGCGATGGTCTGCGGCAGCGTGTCCGCGTCGACCAGGAAGAGGCCCTTCTTGTTCCGGCCCATGCGCCGGGACAGGGACATGGCCTCGGCGGCGGCCGTGCCCTCGTCGAGCAGGGAGGCACCGGAGGTGGGCAGCCCGGTGAGCTCGGCGACCATGGTCTGGAAGTTGAGCAGCGCTTCGAGCCGCCCCTGGGAGATCTCGGGCTGGTACGGCGTGTAGGCCGTGTACCAGGCCGGGTTCTCCATGACGTTCCGCAGGATGACCGGCGGGGTGAAGGTCCCGTAGTAGCCGAGCCCGATCATGGAGCCCAGCACCTGGTTGCGGTCGGCGAGCGAGCGCAGCTCGGCGAGCACCTCGGCCTCGGTGCGGGCGCCCGGCAGCTTCAGCGCCTCGGCGTTCTTGATCACATCGGGGACCGCGGCGGCTGTCAGCTCGTCGAGCGAGCCGTATCCGACATGGGCGAGCATCTTGGCCCGGGCCTCGGCGTCGGGTCCGATGTGACGCCGCTCGAACGGGATGCCCTGTTCGAGCTCTGCGAGCGGAATGCGGTGGGCGGTCATTGCGGAGGCCTCCTGGTCTGACACGACCTTCGAGGGCACCACGGCATGGGTGCCCGACGGCCTCCCCCTCTGTCATCTCGACCTGAGAGCTTCACCGGCCCGGGTACGGGCCGGCTTTCACCGTCGGTGAGAGCGGAAACCGTCGACACCCGCTCTGCTTTCCAGAGTGACCTCGTCCGTGCGGTACGTGAGCCTGAGAGATTCCGGGGAGGATTTGCTCCTTCGGCGCCTCCGGATGGTGTCCGGAGGACTCTCCCGCACGGGTTCAACAGCCGCTGCCAGCGTATCAGCGCGGTCAACGCACGTGCCTTCGAGTGGCCGCCGTCCCGGTTGTGCCTTTTCGTAGTGGTGAGGAAGGATTTGCAAACCCCCATGGCGACCACTTGGAGGGCCCGTGCAGACCGACATCGATCCGCGCAATCTGATCGGCCGCAAGGCGTTCGACCGCAAGGGCACCAAGATCGGCACCGTGGACGAGGTCTACCTCGACGACGCGACCGGCGTCCCTGAGTGGGCCGCGATACGCATGGGCTTCTTCGGCCGCGACGCCTTCATCCCCCTCGAGCCCAGCGAGCTCGTCGAGGGCTCCCTCCACGTCCCCTTCGACCGCGCGCTCATCAAGGACGCCCCCGACTTCGGTGTCGGCCGCCACCTCTCCCCCGAACAGGAACTCCAGCTCTACCACCACTACGGCCTGGACATAGCCCCGCCGCCCCCGCTGGACCACGACTTCGGCAACGTGGCGAGCCAGGAAGACCCCTGACCTCACCCCGGCCTCGCCTCACCCCGGCCTCGCCC
>NZ_LIRK01000264.1 GCF_001419765.1 Streptomyces torulosus | reverse complement strand
GCCACACCCCCCAACCGGCCACCGGCACCACCACGACGGCGGCGCCGGCAGCGGTCAGCGGGCGGCGGAGAGGCGAACGGCGGGGCTGGGGCGGCTCGAAGTCCGGTCCTACGTACGACACGCCTGCCACCATACGGGGCGCGCCGGCGCCGGCCCGCCCCGTATGGTGGCAGGCGTGTCGTACGTAGGACCGGACTTCGAGCCGCCCCAGCCCCGCCGTTCGCCTCTCCGCCGCCCGCTGACCGTGGCCGTCGCCGCCGTCGTGGTGGGGTCGGTGGCCGGTTGGGGGGTGTGGCAGGCCGTCGGCGACCCCGGCGGCGGGGACGACGGGTCGAACCGGGCGGCCGCGCGCAACCAGCCGAGAACCGCTCCCCCGGCGTCGCCGACGCCCTCCACCGAGCCGACCGCCTCCGAGGACGGCGAAGACAAGGACGGCAAGGACGGGAGGAAGGGGGACGACGGCAAGAAGGCGAGCCCGACCGCCTCCTCCGGGGCCGCCGCCGACGGCCCCCTGAAAGGCAAGGTCGTCGTCATCGACCCCGGCCACAACTCCGGGAACTTCCGGCACACCGCCGAGATCAACCGCAAGGTGAACATCGGCACCGGGATGAAGGAGTGCGACACCACCGGGACGTCGACCAACGGCGGTTACACGGAGGCCGAGTTCACGCTGGACGTGTCGCGCCGGGTCCGGGCGCTCCTCGAACAGCAGGGCGCCACCGTGAAGTTCACGCAGGACGGCAACCGGGAGTGGGGCCCCTGCATCGACGAGCGGGCCCGCATCGGCAACGCGGCGGAGGCCGACGCGGTGGTGTCGATCCACGCCGACGGCTCGGCGGCAGGCAACCGCGGCTTCCACGTCATCCTGCCGGGCGCGGTGCACGAGGGCGCCGCCGACACCCGGCCCATCGTCGGTCCCTCCCGCGACCTCGGGGAGCGCATCGCGGGCAAGTTCGTCCGCGAGACGGGCAGCGCTCCCTCCAACTATGTGGGCGGAGGTACCGGTCTCGTCACACGTCAGGACCTGGGCGGTCTCAATCTGTCAACGGTTCCCAAGGTGTTCATCGAGTGCGGCAATATGCGCGATAGCAAGGACGCGGCACTGTTGACCACCGGCACATGGCGGCAGAAGGCCGCGCAGGGGATCTCTGAGGGAATCGTGAGTTTCCTGCGCGGGTAGGGGGAGGGTCGTGATCATCGTGGCAATCCCGACGTACACCTACGTCGGGTGGACGATATGGTCATCCCTACGATGAGGGGCCACCCCCGCGCTTCCCACCTGAGCCTGATGGCGCCATGGTGAACAGCGACGCCTCCACACCGATGACGAGACGACTGACGAAGGACCTGAAGTGAATATCCGCTCCCTCACCAGAGGCGACGGCGTCGTGATCGGAGCAGCGGTATTGCTGTTCATCGCGTCGTTCCTCGACAACTACTCCCTCGACGGCGTTCCTGACAGCTTCGAACTCCCGAACCTCTGGGAGAGCGGGCCGGTGCTGCTCAGCGTCGTGCTGGCGGGGCTCTTCGGCGCCGTGTTCATCGTCATCGCCAGGGGGCTGCCGCAGGCGCCGAAGATCGCCGGCATCGATCTCGGCCACTTCGGCATCGCCTTCACGGTATTCGCCGCGTGGAGCGCGCTCGGCAACATCTTCGACCCGGCCGGCGGCGCCGACAACTTCGGCAGCGGCTCGGGCAGCAGCAGCACCGACGCCGGAACCGGCCTCATCCTCGCCCTCATCGCGACCCTGATCATGGCCGCCGCGGCCATCGCCACCCCCCTCGTCCCCGCGCTGAAGGCCGCCCTCGTCGGCGCCCCGCGTCCGGCGGCTCCGCAGCCGTACGGTGCCCAGCCTCCCGGTGGTTACGGCTACCCGGGTGCCGGTGCTCAGGCGCCGTTCGGTGCGAGCCAGCCCCAGCCGGGGCAGCCGGGCGCGCCGTTCGGTGGGGGTCAGCCGCAGCCGCAGCCGCAGCAGGCGCAGGCCGCTCCGCAGCCGCCCGCGGGGGACTTCTCTCCGTTCTGGTTCGCCGTGCCCGTGGCGCGTCCCCTGTTCGCCGAGGACGGCTCGCAGTCGACGATCGCCGAACTGGCCCCCGGTACCTGGTACCTGGCGGTCGAGCAGCGCGGCGCCAACCTGGTCGCCCAGACCCAGGACGGCCGTCGCGGTGTCCTCCAGGACACCACCGGCATCCAGCGCGGCTGAGCGCGACGCCGCACCCTCGCCGTACGACCGGCCCCTCGCTCTTCCGAGCGGGGGGCCGTTGTCGTACAGTCGCCCTCCTGGCCAGTGGAACTGACGGGGCGTCAGGAGGCGGCGTATGCGGCTCGGTCTGGCTCTGGGGTACTGGGGGCGTGGTCCTTCGGCGGATCATGTGCCGCTCGTTCAGGAGGCGGAGCGGCTCGGGTACCACTCGGTGTGGACCGCCGAGTCGTGGGGGTCGGACGCGTTCACGCCGCTCACCTGGATCGCGGCGCGCACGTCGCGGATCAAGCTCGGGACGGCCGTGGCGCAGATGGCGGCGCGGTCGCCGACGACCACCGCCATGCACGCGCTCACCCTCGACCATCTCTCCGGCGGTCGGATGCTCCTCGGGCTCGGGCTGTCCGGGCCGCAGGTCGTGGAGGGCTGGTACGGGCGGCCGTTCCCGAGGTCGCCGCTGACCGCGACGCGGGAGTACGTCGATGTCGTACGACAAGTGCTCAGGCGGGAGGGCCCCGTCGAGCTGGACGGGCGTTTTCACGCGCTGCCGTACCGCGGTCCTGACGGCAGCGGCGTGGGCAAGCCGCTGAAGTCCATCACGCATCCCCTCCGGTCCGATCTGCCCGTCCTGCTGGGCGCCGAGGGGCCGAAGAACATCGCGCAGACCACCCGGATCGCCGACGGCTGGCTGCCGTTGTACTGGTCGCCGACGCGGACGGACGTGTACGAGGCGTCGTTGGGCGATCCGCGCGAGGGGTTCCTCGTCGCTCCCATGGCGCGGGCGCAGCTCTGCGACGACGTCGCCGAGGGACTGCTACCCGTGAAGATCATGCTCGGCTTCTACATCGGCGGGATGGGGCACGCGAAGCGCAACTTCCACGCCGACCTCATGGCACGCATGGGATACGAGGAAGAGGCGCGGCGGATACAGGCGTTGTTCCTCGACGGCCGTCGCGAGGAGGCCGTGCTCGCGGTGCCGGACGCGTTCGCCGACGAGATCTCGCTGGTGGGGCCGAGGGAGCGGATCGCCGAGCGGCTGGAGGTGTGGCGGAAGGGGCCGGTGACGGATCTGCTCGTCGTGTCGCCGGACCCGGCGACGCTGCGGGTGCTGGCCGAGCTGAACTCCTAGGGTTTCAGCCACGCGTGAGCGGCAACCCGTCAAGCATGTCTCGATATAGCGGCTCCAACCAGGCGGGCCGGGTCATCGCGATCGTCGCGGACGTGATGGCCTTCATTCTGGGCCTGTGGATCCTGATGTATCTGTTCGGTGCGAACGGCGCGAACGACTTCGTGCAGTTCGTCCATGACGCGGCCCGCTGGCTCGCCGGCTGGTCCCACGACCTGTTCACCTTCGACGAGCAGTGGGCGCGGGTCGTCGCCGGGTACGGGCTCGCCGCCGTGGTCTACCTGTTCGTGGGCCACGCCATCGCGAACCGCATGCACCGTCACTGAGTGCGTCGCCGCTCGGGGCCGCCCGGTCGGAGCTCGGGTGGCTGGGGCTTCCGGGTGGCTGCGGGTGGGCCGTGGTTGCTCGCGCAGTTCCCCGCGCCCCTGAAAAGCACGGGCCGGGCCCGGGGGTGTTCAGGGGCGCGGGGAACCGCGCGACCAGCCCCCGCTCACCCGCGGCCACCTCAGGACCTCAAGCCCCCTGCCCGGAAGGGGGAGCGCAACACTCCGAGTCGTCGAAGTCGTCCAAGCCGCGCGGCAGTCGCTCCCCGCCGAACACCGCGCAGGTCGCCTCGTCGCCGCCCAGCGCGGCCACCGCCAGCAACAGTGATCCCGCCGTCCACGAGGTCAGTTCCTCGGGCCAGACGGCCCCGTCCTCGAAGACGTAGCCCGTCCAGTACAGACCGGTCGCGGGGTCGCGCAGGTGCTGGATGGACTGGAGGATCTCCAGGGCCCGGTCGGACTCGCCCATCGCCCAGAGCGCGAGGGCGAGTTCGGCGGACTCGCCGCCCGTCACCCACGGGTTGGGGACGACGCAGCGAACGCCGAAGCCGGGGACGACGAAGCGGTCCCAGCCCTCCTCGATACGGGACTTGGCCTCCGCGTCCGTCAACGCGCCGCCCAGCACCGGGTAGTACCAGTCCATCGAGTAGCGGTCCTTGTCGAGGAACCGCTCGGGGTGCCGGCGTATCGCGTGCCGCAGCGCGCCCACGGCCAACTCCCAGTCCGGCTGGGGTTCCTCGCGCTGCTCGGCGATGGCGAGCGCGCAGCGCAGCGCGTGGTGGATGGACGAGGAGCCGGTCAGCAGGGCGTCGGCCACGGGCGTGCCGTCGTCCTCGCGCTTCCAGCCGATCTGCCCGCCGGGCTGCTGGAGCCGCAGCACGCACTCGATCGCCGCGTGCACGGCGGGCCACATGCGGTCGAGGAACGTGTCGTCGCCGGTGGCCAGGTAGTGGTGCCAGACGCCGACGGCTATGTACGCGACGAAGTTGGTCTCCCGGCCGCGGTCGGTGACGTCGGCGGCGTCACCGTCGGCGTACGCGGCGTACCAGGAGCCGTCCTCGTTCTGGTGCCGGAGCAGCCATGTGTAGGCGCGCTCGGCGGCGTCGTGCTCACCGGCCGCGTCGAGGGCCATGGCGGCCTCGACGTGGTCCCAGGGGTCCAGGTGGTGTCCGCGGAACCAGGGGATCGCGCCGTCCTCCCGCTGTACCGCGAGGATCCCGCGGACGGTGGCGGCGGCCTGCTCGGCGGTCAGTACCCCGGGCAGGACCAGGTGTTCTGTCCGGGGCGTCGTCACTTGGCGGCCACCCCGGCCTCGGCACCGGACTCGGTCCCGGCCGTTGTCACGTCGGCGTCGGCGATCCGCGGCAGGTGCGGCTTCGTCGCGTACACCACGAAGCTCTTGCCGATCAACGGGTTGAGGGCCTGTTCGGCGACCCGGGTGGCCAGGGGCTTCTTCATGATGTCCCAGACCAGCAGCTTGTGGTACGCGCGGACCGGGAGCGCCTTGTCGTTGTCGACGCCGAACGCGCACTTCAGCCACCAGTACGGCGAGTGCAGGGCGTGCGCGTGGTGGGTGCCGTACGGCTTGAGGCCGGCCTCGCGGACCTTGCCGAGCAGTTCGTCCGCCTTGTAGATGCGGATGTGGCCGCCCTCGACCTCGTGGTACGCGTCGGACAGCGTCCAGCAGACCTTCTCGGGACCGTAGCGCGGGACGGTGATCGCGATGCGGCCGCCGGGCCTGAGCACCCGGACCATCTCGGCGAGCACACCCTTGTCGTCCGGGATGTGCTCCATGACCTCGGAGATGATCACGACGTCGAAGGACTCGTCGGGGAAGGGCAGGGCGAGGGCGTCGCCCTCCATGGCCGTGGCCGTCGCGCCCTCGGGGGCCTCGCCGGCCTCCTTCATCGCCGCGAACCACTTGGCGACCTCGCGGATCTCGTCGCCGTTCTGGTCGAGGGCGACGACCTGGGCGCCGCGCCGGTAGCACTCGAAGGCGTGCCGGCCCGCTCCACAGCCGAGATCCAGGACGCGGTCCCCCGGGGCGAGCGGGAACCGGGAGAAGTCGACGGTCAGCACGTGGCCCTGCTTTCGCGGTCGGCGCTTTCGCGGTTTGCTTCAACTGCTTCTTCGACGGCCTCGTGGGCGTCGACGACTCGGTCGGCGGTGTGGCCGGTGGTGTGGTCCGCCGCCGGTACGGCGCGGGGGGCGGTGCGCGCGGCGGTCGCCGCCGGGCGCCCCTCGGCGCGGGCGATCGCCTCGCGGTAGTGGGCGACCGTGCCCTCGGCGGCCCTGGCCCAGGTGAACCGGCGCAGCACCCGCTCGCGGCCCGCGTGCCCGAGCCGGGCCCTCAGGTCGGGGTCGCCGAGCAGCCGGTTCAGCGCGGCGGCCAGGGCGCCCGCGTCGCCCGTGGGCACCGCGAGGCAGGTCTCGCCGTCGGGTCCGGCGACCTCCGGGATGGCGCCGCCGGTGGTGGCGACCAGGGGCGTGCCGGTGGCCATGGCCTCGGCGGCGGGCAGCGAGAACCCCTCGTACAGGGAGGGCACGCAGGCGACCTCGGCGGAGCGGACCAGGTCGACCAGCTCGGCGTCGGAGATGCCCTTCACGAAGTCGACGGCGCCGTCGAGGCCGTAGCGCTCCATGGCCTGGGCGACGGGGCCCTCGGTGGGCCGCTTGCCGACGACCACCAGATGGGCGGCGGGGTGCTCGGTGCGGACCTTCGCCAGCGCCTCGACGAGGAAGACGAGGCCCTTCAGCGGCACGTCGGCGCTGGAGGTGGTGACGATCCGGCCGGGTATCCGCGCGACGGACGGATCGGGCGAGAAGAGGTCGGTGTCGGCGCCGATGTGGACGACGTGGATGCGGTCGCCGCGTACGCCGAGGTGGTCGACGATCTCCTGGCGGGAGGTGCCGGAGACGGTGAGCACGCTCGGCAGCCGGCGCGCGACGCGCTTCTGCATACGGGTGAACGCGTACCAGCGGCGTACGGACATACGGCGCTGCCAGCCCTCGGCGGCGTCCAGCTCCAGCTGCCGGTCGACGGTGATGGGGTGGTGGATGGTGGTGACGAGGGGCGCGCCCACCTCGCCCAGCAGGCCGTAGCCGAGGGTCTGGTTGTCGTGGACGACGTCGAACTCACCGCGCCGGGCGCGCAGATGGCGGCGGGCGCGGAGGGAGAACGTCAGGGGCTCGGGGAAGCCGCCGGTCCACATCGTCGCCACTTCGAGCGCGTCGATCCAGTCGCGGTACTCGTCGCGCTTCGGGGTGCGGAAGGGGTCGGGCTGACGGTACAGGTCGAGGCTGGGCAGCTCGGTGAGGGAGAGCCCGCCCGGTCCGGCGTCGGGAACCGCGTCCTCGTCGAGGACGGGGTAGGGCTGGGAGCCGATGACCTCGACCCGGTGGCCGAGGCGGGCGAGTTCACGCGAGAGGTGCCGTACGTACACGCCCTGGCCCCCGCAGAACGGGTTCCCTTTATAGGTGAGGAGCGCGATGTTGAGCGGTCGGCCGCCGTCGGCGGCGGGGCTGGCCCGATGCCCCGCCTCACTGGCCTCAGCGGTCACTCTCGGCCCCCTTCTGCCTGTGTTGTCCGGTGAGATTACGTCGGGACGGTAATCTAGAACAAGTTACAGACTTGATCGTTCAAGGAGCACTGAATCTACCGGCAGGTAGGGCCGCGGTGAGCGGTGGATCAGGTGATTCACGCCACGGCACGCGCCCTGGCATGCTGTCGGATCGCACGCCCTCACCGACTGTCACGGAACGGTACCCATGCCTGCGGAAGCCAAGGTGGACGCCAGTAGCGCACGACAGGAACCGCGACCGGAGTCGCGGCCGGACTCGCCGCCCCTCACCCAGCGGCAGGAGGCCCGCCGGCGCCGGATCCTGCACGCGAGCGCGCAGCTGGCCAGCCGGGGCGGTTTCGACGCCGTGCAGATGCGTGAGGTCGCCGAGTCCTCGCAGGTCGCCCTCGGCACGCTCTACCGCTACTTCCCCTCCAAGATCCATCTGCTGGTCGCCACGATGCAGGACCAGTTGGAGCACATGCACGGCACGCTGCGGAAGAAGCCGCCGACCGGCGAGACGGCCGCGGAGCGGGTGGCGGAGACCCTGATGCGGGCGTTCCGCGCGCTCCAGAGAGAGCCGCACCTCGCGGACGCCATGGTCCGCGCGCTCACGTTCGCCGACCGCAGCGTCAGCCCCGAGGTGGACCAGGTCTCCCACCAGACGACGGCGATCATCCTGGACGCGATGGGCCTGGAGCGCCCCACGCCTGAGCAGCTCTCCGCCGTCCGCGTCATCGAGCACACCTGGCACTCGGCCCTCATCACCTGGCTCTCCGGCCGTGCCTCCATCGCCCAGGTGAAGATCGACATCGAGACGGTCTGCCGCCTGATCGACCTGACGGCACCAGGGGACGCGAGGGACGCGACATGACCCCGGCGCCGCACGGGCGCCGGGGCGGATGAAGACCTACGAGCACATGAAGGACCTACGAGACGGGTTCCCTGCGCCGGTATTACCCGGATCAGGTGCTGGGGGTCGCCGTCGGTCCTGTACCAGCGACCTCCGGCCTCTCAGCCCGACCGTCGACGTCGGCACCAGCGGAGACCTGCGCCTCACGCTTGCGTCGGCTACTCCGGTCGAACTCCCTCACTCGTCCCGTAGGCCGAATTCCAGAATAGAACGCCTGTAGCCGTACGCAACCCCCCAAAGGGGATTTTTTACACGACCTCCAGCCCGCTCCAGCTGCGCCCGACGGCCGTCTCGCCCGCCCATCGGTCCAGCAGGCGTCGGGCGTCGTCCTCGGGGGCCGCGAGGGACACACGCTGGGCGCCCGCGTGGACGCTGCGCTCCTTGTGGAGGGTGCCCTCGCTGCAGCAGGCGCAGTGGACGACGAGGCTGCTCTCGGGTTCCGCGCACAAGTCGTGGTCGGTGAACAGTTGGAGGAGGGCCTCCAGGTCGGCCTGTTCGGCCGCGGCGACGGTCACGGAGAGGGTGGGCAGGTCGGAGGGTTCGAAGAGGAGGAGCTCGTCGAAGACGGGGTAGGTCGTGCCGGCGACGACCCGTTCGCCCTTCGGTTCTCCGTCGTGGACGACGATCTCGCCGTAGCGTCGGCCGCCGGTGACGGGCACGTTGAGGACGCGGCCACGGGTGGGGCAGAGGCGTTCTATCCAGACGACCTCGCGTTCGCCGTCGGTGTCGAGGCGTACGCAGGCGTTGCCGAAGCGGCCGGCGATCTCGCCCTCGCCGTCGGGCAGGTCGATGCCGAAGCCGGACCAGGCGTCGCGGGCGGTCGCCCAGTCGCGGCGGATGGTCGCGGCGATACCGAGGTTCCAGAACGCCGGGTCGCCCTCGCCGCGCGGGGAGCGGGCGGCGGCCTGGACGCCGAGCTCGTACGCCTTCTCCCAGTTACCCAGGAACTTGTGGCCGAGCGCGGCGTCGTACCACCACACCGCGCTCGCCTCCAGGTCCGGGTAGTGGACGAGCACCTGCTCGTAGAGGTCGGCGGCGCGCTGCCACTCCTCGGCGTCCCAGGCCGCACGCGCCTGCTCGATCAACTGCTTGGCCTCGGACTTCCGCACGCTTTCCCGCCCTGGTCACTGATGGTTCACGGTGATACGAGAGCACAGCGTAAGGGGTGGTGAGCGGCTACTCCTCCGAGGGGAACACCGGCTCGCCGCTGCCGGGCAGGGCGATCGAGATCGCCTCCACCGGGCAGCCCTCCGCCGCCTTCAGGATGCGTTCGTTGGCGTCCGTCTCCGGTTCGACGGGGTGGGACTGCATCGCGGTGTCGAGGCGGAAGGCGTCCGGGGCGAGGTGCGTGCACTGGGCGGAGCCGATGCAGATCGCCCGGTCGACCTCCACGCGCCAGCGGTCGCCCATCAGCCCACCCCCTCGCCGGTGGTGGTGGGCGGCTGGTACCCGGCGGGCAGGTGGATCATCTTGTGCTCCAGGTACTCGCCGTAGCCCTCGGGGCCGAACTCGCGGCCCAGGCCGGAGTTCTTGTAGCCGCCGAAGGGGCCGAACATGTCGAGGCTGAAGGTGTTGACGGAGTACGTGCCGGTGCGGACCTGGCGGGCGATCTCGATGCCGCGCTCGTCGTCGGCGGTCCACACGCTGCCGCTCAGGCCGTAGTCGGAGTCGTTGGCGATCCGTACGGCCTCGGCCTCGTCGTCGTACGGGAGGAGGCAGATGACCGGGCCGAAGATCTCCTCGCGGGCGATGCGCATGGAGTTGTCGACGTCGCCGAAGAGGGTGGCGTCCACGTACCAGCCGTGGTCGAGGCCGGCGGGGCGGCCGCCGCCGGTGAGGATCTTGGCGCCCTCCTCCTGGCCGATGCGGATGTAGTCGAGGCTGCGGCGCTGCTGCCGCTGCGCCACGAGCGGGCCGAGTTCGGTGGCGGGGTCGAGGGGGTCACCGACCTTGAGCGCGGAGGCGGCGGCCGCGAACGCCTCGGCGAACTCGTCGTAGCGGGTGCGCGGGACGAGGATGCGGGTCTGGGCGACACACGCCTGGCCGTTGATCATCCAGGCGAAGGGCGCGATGCCGTTGACGGCGGTCTGCGCGTCGGCGTCCGGCAGGATCACCGCCGCGGACTTGCCGCCCAGCTCCAGGGTGACGCGGGTGAGGTTGCGGGCGGCGACCTCCATGACGCGTTTGCCCGCGGCGACCGAGCCGGTGAAGGAGACCTTGTCGACGCCCGGGTGCCCGACGAGGTACTCGCTGACCTCGCGGTCGGCCGGGAGGATCGACAGGACGCCCTCCGGGAGGCCGGCCTCGGCGGCGATCTCCGCGAGCAGATACGCGTCGAGCGGGGTCTCGGGCGAGACCTTCAGGATCGCGGGGCAGCCCGCGAGCAGGGCGGGGGCGAGTTTGGCGGCGGCGGTGAACTGCGGGACGTTCCACGGGACGACGGCCGCGACGACCCCGACCGGTTCGCGCCGCACGAGGATCTTCCCGAGCACGCCGTCGCGGTGCTCCTCGTAGGTGAAGTTCCGTGCCGTGGTGATCGCCGCGTCCCAGACCATCATCGAGGCGAGGGCCTGCACCATGACGCTGGAGGTGAAAGGGGTGCCGTTCTGGGCGCTGATGAGGCGGGCGAACTCCTCGTGGCGCACGGCGAAGGCGTCCTTGATACGGGCGACGACCTCGATGCGTTCGTCGAGGGTCGTGCGGGGCCACGGCCCCTCGTCGAACGCCTTCCGCGCGGCGGCCACGGCCCGGTCGACGTCCGCGCGCGAGGCGTGCGGTACGCGGCCGATGACCTCCTCCGAGTGCGGCGAGACCACCTCGATGACGTCCGTGCCCAGGGGGTCCGTCAACTCCCCGCCGATGAACAGCTGTCCGTGTTCCACGAGCTCGGTCATGGCCGACTGCCTCCCCGGAGCCGATTTCTGACGCTGCATCAGATAGGGAACTGATACCAGCTCCGGTTCGAGGAGTCCACGGGGTGGGCGATGCAGGGT
>NZ_LIRK01000263.1 GCF_001419765.1 Streptomyces torulosus | reverse complement strand
AGATGTGTATCAGAGAAAGGAGTCGGACGGGGGGTGCGTGGCCTGCGCCGACGCGGGGGTGAGGACGAGGCCGAGCAGGAGGAGCGCGGCGGTGAGCAGGACGGATCGTGCCGGTCTCATGGGGGGCTCCTGGCGGTCGAGGGATCGACGGAGGGGCACTTCGTGCCAGTGGTGCCGGTCGTGCCAGTGGTGCCGGTGGTGCCGGTATTGCCGGTCGTGCCGGTGGTGCCGGTCAACTAGAAGGAAACCTTCCTAACAGATATGAGTAGCGGTTGGTCCGGACCTTTGCAAGAGGTGTGACGGGACCAACCGGGGCGGCCGAGCCCGCCCCAGGGCCGGGGCTTCGCCCCGCGCGCGCTCCGGCGGGGCGTTCAGCGCAGTCGGCGGGCGATCTCCAGGTCGTTCGGTTGGAGGGCGCGGCCCTCCTCGATGTCCCACAGGGCGTTCTGGAGGAGGCGGGCGAGCGTCCAGGCTCCGGCCCGGCGGCGGTCTAGGCCCAGGACGTCGGTCATCGCGTCGAAGCGCCAGCGGACCTCGGCGGGGTCGAAGCGGTTGTCGAGGGCGGGCCAGAGGTCGAAGCCGGGGTCGCCGGCGAGAGGCTTGGGGTCGATGGCGAGCCAGGGGGCGCGGTCGGCGGCCAGGACGTTGTCGAAGTGCAGGTCCCAGTGGAGGAGCCGGTCGCCGGGCTCGTCCAGCACCTCGCGCAGGGCGGCGGCGCAGTCGGCGATCAGCCGGCGGTCCCCGGGGTCCGCGATCCGGGCCAGCACCGCCGGGGTCCGCTCCAGCATGCCGGCCCCGATGTCGGACAGACGCCGCAGGCCCTCCGGGGCGGGCGTCGCCGTCAGGTGGGCGAGCAGACGGGCGATGACCAGGACGGCCTTGCGGGAGTCCGGCTCGTGGGACAGCATCCGGGCCGGGTCGAGGCGTTCGAGGAGCATGGTGCCCGTGCCGTCGTCGTACCGCAGGAGCCGTACGGCCCCGTCGCCGTCCCAGACGCGCAGGGCGACCGGCTCGCCCTCGCTCTCCTCGTCGAGGATCTGCAGTTTGAGGACGGCCGGGGTGCCGTCGGCCGTGTCGACCACGGGGACGACCAGGGCGCACATGCCGTGCATGGGGGTCCCGTCGAGGCGCAGCCCCCAGCGGTCCAGGAACTCGGCGGTCAGCCGGGGGAGCCCGGCGACGAACCGCCGGCCCGCCGCTCCGTTGATCTCTTCCTGAGTCTCGGCCAGTGCCTCGGGAACATCGATCATGCGGGCGACCCTACGTGCGCGGCGTCTCGGAATCCCTTGAATTTCCGGCCCTGCGAGGGGTCGGGAACGACGGAATCCGAAGGAGACAACGCCCGTCGGCAGGGGTGGTAGCTGCTTGCCACAGAGTGCGCACGAGGCCGAGTTAGCTCGATCGTGTGATCGTCCACTTGTGAGCTTGCGGCGTCCTGGGCTGATCGGGCTAAACGTGGTCGTGCGATCCGGGACACCGGGTACGGCGTCAGCGTGCGGGGCCCCTGCTCCACCAGAGGATGGTTCAGGGCCTCCCCGTCGCCGCTGGCCGTACCTATAGGCCAGGTCGCGCAGGGAGCCGGCCTCCCGGGCCCGGACCACGCACAGGATGCGTGTCGCCGCCCCGGGGTCGAGTACGCCGGGGACCAGTGCGCTCAAGACCGTTCGGGGCGTGCGGCTGATCAGGCTCACTTCTGCTCAGTCCAAAGGAACGGTTAGCGTCCGGCCATGAGCAGCACGGACGCGACCGCCTCCACCGTCAACGGCGGGATCTCCTTCTGGTACGCGCAGGCCGGCATCCCCGCGCCGAGGGAGCCGCTCACCGGGGACGCGACCGCCGACGTCGTGATCGTCGGCGGCGGGTACACCGGGCTGTGGACGGCGTACTACCTGAAGAAGGCCGCGCCGGCGCTGCGGATCGTCGTCCTGGAGCAGCGGTTCTGCGGGTACGGGGCCTCCGGGCGGAACGGCGGCTGGCTCTACAACGGGATCGCCGGGCGCGACCGGTACGCCCGGCTGCACGGGCGGGAGGCCGCCGTGCGGTTGCAGCGGGCCATGAACGACACGGTCGCCGAAGTGGTGCGGGTCGCGGCGGACGAGGGCGTCGACGCCGGGATCCACCGGGGCGGCGTCCTCGAAGTGGCCCGCACCCCAGCCCAGTTGGCGCGGCTCAAGGCGTTCCACGAGCACGAGGTGGCGTACGGGGAGGACGACCGGGAGCTGTACGGGGCCCGGGAGACCGCCGAGCGGATCCGTGTCGCCGGTGCCGTCGGGTCGACGTGGACGCCGCACGGGGCGCGGCTGAACCCGGTGCGGCTGGTGACGGGGCTGGCGGACGTCGTCGAGGGGCTCGGGGTGACCGTGCACGAGCTGACGCCGGTCACCGAGATCCGGCCCCGGCACGCGGTCACCCCGTACGGCACGGTCCGGGCGCCCTATGTGCTGCGCTGCACGGAGGGGTTCACGGCCAACCTCAAGGGCCAGAGGCGGACCTGGCTGCCCATGAACTCGTCGATGATCGCCACCGAGCCGCTGACCGCCGAGCAGTGGGCGTCGATCGGCTGGGACGGGCGGGAGACGCTCGGCGACATGGCCCACGCGTACATGTACGCCCAGCGCACCGACGACGACCGGATCGCGCTCGGCGGGCGCGGGGTGCCGTACCGCTTCGGGTCCCGGACCGACAACGACGGGCGGACGCAGCCGGCGACGATCGAGGCGCTGCACGAGATCCTCGTCGGCTTCTTCCCGTCGCTGACCGGTGTGAGGGTGGCACACGCCTGGTCCGGTGTCCTCGGGGTGCCGCGCGACTGGTGCGCCACGGTCACCCTCGACCGGTCGACGGGGCTCGGCTGGGCCGGCGGCTACGTCGGCTCCGGCGTGGCCACCGCCAACCTCGCCGCCCGCACCCTGCGCGACCTCGTCCAGCGGGACTCGGGGCAGGGCGGGGAGACGGAGCTGACCTCGCTGCCGTGGGTGAACCACCGGGTGCGCAAGTGGGAGCCGGAGCCGTTGCGCTGGGCGGGCGTGCAGGGGATGTACGCCACGTACCGCACCGCCGACCGGCGCGAGACGGCCTCGCTGCGCGCGGAGTCGTCACGGCTGGCGCGCTGGGCGGACCGGGTGGCGGGGCGGCACTGACGTCGGCCGGGTCGTCCCCGGCCGGCCCGGTCAGGCGGGGGCGTGGCGGGGGGCCTTCGCCGTGATCGTCGTCGCGGCGAGGGCGCCGGCGAGGAGGAGGATGGCGGCGGCCCACCACAGGGCGGTCGTGTAGCCGTGGACGACGCTCTCGCGGGCCGTGGCGGCGGTGCGGCCGTGGGCGGTGACGTAGGCCGTGGCACCGGTGGTGGCGATGGTGTTGAGCAGTGCCGTGCCGAGGGAACCGCCCACCTGCTGGGCGGTGTTGACGGTCGCGGAGGTGACGCCCGAGTCGTGCGGGGCGACCCCGGCGGTGGCGGTGGAGAAGACCGGCATGAACGTCATCCCCATGCCGACCCCCATCAGGACGAGGGCCGGGAGTACCCCGGTGACGTAGGCCGAGTCGACCGTGAGCCGGGTCAGGGTGGCCATGCCGGTCGCGGTCAGCAGCGTGCCCGGGACGATGAGGAGGCGGGGCGGCACGCGGTGCATGAGGCGGGCCGAGATCTGGGTCGAGCCGGTGATGATCGCGGCGGTGAGCGGCAGGAAGGCGAGCCCCGTCCGCATCGGCGGGTAGCCGAGGACGACCTGGAAGTAGTACGTCATGAACAGGAACATCCCGAACATACCGCCCGTGGCCAGGGAGATCGTCAGGAAGCAGCCCGCGCGGTCGCGGTCCTTGAGGATGTGGAGGGGGAGCAGGGGGTACGGGGTCGCGCCCTGGCGGAGGACGAAGCCCGCCAGGAGGGCGGCGCCCGTCGTGAGGAGGGTCAGGACCCGGGGGTCCGACCAGCCGCGCGGTTCCGCCTCGCCGACGGCGTGGACGAGTGCGAGCAGACCGCCCGAGCCGAGGAGCACACCGGGTACGTCGAGCCGGGCGCCCCTCGCGCGGGGGTGGTCCCGCAGGAGGACGAGCGCGCCGGCCAGGGCGGCGCCGGCGATGGGCACGTTGACGTACAGGCACCAGCGCCAGTCGAGGTGCTCGGTGAGCAGACCGCCCGAGATCAGGCCGAGCGCCGAGCCGCTGCCCGCGATGGCCCCGTAGATGCCGAACGCCTTGGC
>NZ_LIRK01000262.1 GCF_001419765.1 Streptomyces torulosus | reverse complement strand
GCTGAGGCCGCGCGCCCCGCCCGCCCGCCGCCGCTGAGGCCGTGCGCGCCCGCAGGACGCGGCCTCAGCAGCGCGGACTCACGGATTCGCGGGCTCATGACAGGAGTCATGCATTGGAACAGATACTGCTCTTCGCCCTGCTCGGCCTCGGCCAGGGGGCACTGATCGCCGGCATCGCGCTCGGCGTGGTGGTCACCTACCGGGGCTCGGGCATCATCAACCTGTCCACCGGCGCGGTCGCCATGGCCTCGGCCTATGCCTTCTGGGCCCTGACCACCGGTTTCTTCGGGGTCACGCTGCCCGTAGGGCCCGCTCTCGCCGGTGCCCTCGCCGTCGCGCTCGCCGTCGGAGTGCTCACGGAGGTGGCGGTCTTCAAGCCGCTGCGCACCGTCTCGCCCCTGGCCAAACTCGCGGCCTCCCTCGGCATCCTGCTCACCCTGCAGGCAACCGTGCTCCTCGTCTTCGGAGTTCAGCCGCAGCAGGCACCGAGCATCCTTCCGGCCGGCACCGTCACCGTGCTGGGCGTCACCACACCCTCCGACCGCTTCGTCCTGACCGGACTGGTCATCGTGATCGCCCTGGTCCTCGGGTCCCTGTACCGGTGGAGTCGCTTCGGCCTGGCCACCCGCGCGGCCTCGGAGAACGAACAGGCCGCTCTCCTGGCAGGCCTGTCACCCAACAGCGTCTCGATGGCCAACACACTCCTGGCCGCCCTGGTCGCCGGGCTGCTCGGTGTCCTGGCCGCGCCCATCGTCCAGGTCGACTCCATGACGCTGCCCCTTCAGGTGGTCCCGGCCCTGGCCGCCGCCCTCTTCGCCGGGTTCACCTCGCTGTGGATCGCCTGTGCCACGGGCATCCTCATCGGAGTGCTCCAGTCGGTCGTCTACTACCTGTCCACGCAGAGCTGGTTCCCCACCGACAACGGCAACGCCATGCCCGGCCTCCAACAGCTCCTCGTCTTCGCCCTGATGGTCGTCGCCCTGTACGTGCGGGGCGCCGGTCTGCCACGCCGCGGTGAACTCGTCGAACAGCGGCTGCCCGCGGTGCCCCTGCCCGAGCGGCTGCTACGTCCCGCCCTGATGGCCACCGCGGTCGGCGCCGCCGCACTGATCGTGCTCCCGTTCGACTTCCGCCAGGCACTCACGAACTCGTTGATCGGCATGGTCATCGTCCTGTCCTACGTCGTCATCACCGGCTACGTGGGACAGATCTCCGTGATGCAGCTCGCGCTCTCGGGAACGGCGGGCTTCGTCCTCTCCCACCTCTCGGTCCGGCTGGGGATCCCGTTCCCGTTCTCCGCCCTCGGCGCGATGGTGCTGGCCACCCTGCTCGGAGTGGCCGCGGGCGTCTCCGCCCTGCGGGTGCGGGGTGTGAGCCTGGCCGTCGTCACCCTGGCCGCGGCCCTGGCCATGGAACAGGCGCTGTTCAACAACACCTCGTTCGGCGGAACGGCCGGGGTGTCCGTACCCCCGCCGCGCCTGTTCGGGATCGACCTCGGACCGAAAGCGGACTTCCGCGGCCTGGACGGCAACGAACCCAGCCCCATGTTCGGCTTCCTCGTTCTGGCCGTCACCGTCGCCCTCGGACTGTACGTCGCCCATCTCAGACGCACCGGACTCGGCCGGCGGATGCTCGCCGTCCGCTCCAACGAACGCGCCGCCGCGGCAGCCGGTGTCGACGTGCGGGCCGTGAAGATCGCCGCGTTCACGATCAGCTCCTTCATCGCCAGCGCCGCCGGCACCCTCTACGGCTACAACTTCGGCTCGGTCAGCGCCGCCCGGTTCACCGCGCTGGCCGCACTCGGCCTGATCGGTTTCGCCTACATCGGCGGCATCACCATGGTGTCCGGAGCCGTGATCGCGGGGCTGATGTCCACCGAGGCGCTGCTGCCGCACGCGCTGGACAAGTGGTTCGGGATCAAGGGGACCTGGGCCCTGCTCTTCGGCGGCGTCTCCCTGATCGTGACGCTGATCGCCAACCCCGACGGCATCGCGGGCGCCGCCCATCGCCGGAAGAGGGCGGCACGCGCCGCGGCCACGACAGGACCACCGACGGCCGGCGCGTCCACCGCCGGTTCCCCCGAGGTCCACCTCGACCGTACCTCTGCCGACGCCAAGGAGGTCGCACCGTGAACGTGCTCTCTGTCCAGCAGTTGGGCGTCAGCTACGGCGGCGTCCACGCGCTCAGCGATGTCTCCCTGGAGGTCGGCGAGGGCCAACTCGTAGGGCTCATCGGCCCCAACGGGGCCGGCAAGACCACCTTCGTGGACGCGGTCACCGGCCTCGTCGCCGCCCGGGGACGGGTGGAACTGGACGGCAAGGACCTGACCGGACGGCCGCCCCATGTACGCGCCCGCCGAGGACTCGCCCGCACCTTCCAGAGCAGCGAACTCTTCGAGGACCTCACGGTCGCGGAGAACCTCCAGGTCACGGCGGACCCTTCGACGTGGTGGACCGCGCTCGGCGAGACCTTCGGACGCCGCCCGGCCTCGAACCCCGCTGTCCCTCAGGCCCTCGCGGCCCTGGGACTCGAGGACCTGGCCGACGCCTCGGCACACGAACTGTCCCAGGGCAGACGCAAACTCGTCGGTGTGGCACGGGCCTTGGCAGCCCGGCCCCGCATCATCTGTCTCGACGAACCCGCGGCCGGCCTGGACACGACGGAGAGCGCCGAACTGGGACGCCGACTGCGCGCGGTCGCCGACGCCGGCACCGCGCTGCTCCTCATCGACCACGACATGAACCTCGTGATGGGCATCTGCGACCACGTCGTCGTCCTGGAGTTCGGCAAGGTGATCGCCTCCGGGACACCGGCACAGGTCCGAACCGACCCCGCCGTCGTCACCGCCTACCTCGGGGCGTCCACCGCCCAGCCCGCCACCGCGTCCGGCACGTCGACCGCCGGCTCCGCCACGTCCCTCACCAGCACCCCGGAGACACCATGAGCACCCCAGTCCTGGAGGTGGCCGGCCTCACCGCCGGGTACGACGGAGCCCCCGTCGTCCGCGGGATCGACCTCGAAGTGGGCGCGGGAGAGGTCGTCGCCCTCCTCGGGGCCAACGGCGCGGGGAAGACCACCACGCTCAAGGCCGTCTCGGCGCTGCTGCGCCCCCTGGCCGGCACGATCACCTTCAACGGAACGGACCTCGGCAGGATCCCGGCAGCCACCCGGGCCCGCCTCGGCATCGCCCACGTTCCGGAAGGACGAGGCATCTTCTCCGGCCTCACGGTGGCGGAACACCTGCGCCTCGGTCACCGGGGAGAGCGCCTCGACCATGCGGCCGCCCAGCGTTACTTCCCCGCCCTGTCCCGCCTCCAGGACCGCAAGGCGGGGCTGCTCTCCGGCGGCGAGCAGCAGATGCTCGCCATGGGACGGGCCCTGGCCCGCGGCCCCAGGCTGCTCCTGCTCGACGAGCTCAGCCTCGGCCTGGCACCCATCATCGTCGAGGAGTTGCTGCCCATCGTCAGGCGCTATGCCGATGACACCGGCTGCGGGGTGCTGCTCGTCGAACAGCACGTCGGCCTCGCCCTCGACATCGCCGACCGCGGCTACGTCCTCTCCCACGGCGAGATCACCGCGCACGCCACCGCCCGGGAACTCCGGGCCGACCAGTCGCGGATCATCGCCGGCTACCTCGGCGAGCAGCACACCTGACCCGGCCGTACCCAAGAGAAGGAGTCCGATGTTCACCTTCGACAGCGAAGACGGCGTCCAGATCCACGTGCACGGATGGAAACCGGACGCCCCACCGCGCGCCGTCGTGCAGATCGCCCACGGCATGGGCGAGCACGCCGCCCGCTACGCCCCACTCGCGGCAGCACTGACCGCTCAGGGCTACGCCGTCTACGCCAACGATCACCGCGGACACGGGCTGAGCAGGCACGCCGAGCCCGGTCACCTCGGGGACGACGGCTGGAATCGCCTCGTGGGCGACATGGTCACCCTGTCGAAGACCATCCGCGAGCGGCACCCCGGCCTGCCGCTGGTGCTGCTCGGACACAGCCTGGGTTCCTTCGCCTCGCAGCAGTACGTCCTTGACCACGCCCACCTGATCGACGCACTCGCCCTGGCCGGCACCACCGCGGTCGACGCCATGCTCGCGGCCCAGGCGCAGGCCGCCGCGGAGGGAGGAGACCCGCTGCTCGCGCTCAACGAGGCGTTCCAGCCCAGCCGCACGCCGTTCGACTGGCTCAGCCGGGACGAACCGGCCGTCGACGCCTACCTCGCCGACCCCCTGTGCGGCTTCAGCCTCGACGCTCAGGGCATGGCCGACATCACCCTCGCCTCGGCGTCCCTCGCCCGGCCCCAGGGCATCCCGGCGGATCTGCCCGTCTGCGTCCTGGTCGGCGATCACGACCCGCTGAACGCCGACCTGTCCCTCAGCAACCTGCTGGTCGAACGCTACGGCGAGGCCGGCCTCACCGAGGTGACCTATCTCATCTATCCGGGGGCGCGCCACGAGTTGTTCCACGAGACCAACAGCCAGGAGATCGTCAGCGACCTGCTGGCCTGGCTGAACCTCGCCCTGGCCCCTTCGACTTCGCGCACTGCGGCAGGGCTGGACGAGCACAGCTGCCAAGTGTCAGGTCCAGGGCTCCACGAGGACGAAGGAGCGGCTGGCCCGGTACGCGGCCGTGCCGTCGGAAGGGTCGAGCCACAGCTGGAGGTTGTCCCGGTGGCGGAGGTAGCGGCCGGGGTAGTTGTAGGACTCCAGGGAGACCGAACCGGCTGTCGAACCCGAACGGGGGCAGAAGGTGGCGTCCTTCCGGAAGATGGCGGATCCGTCGTCGGTGTCCAGCCTGATGCGGAAGGCGTAGTGCCGCAGATACCTGCCCGTGGCGTCCCTGAGTGAGGAGCAGCGGGGGTCGGCCAGGCCGGGCACGAAGGTGAAGGTGGCCGCCTGCCGGGTGGCAGCGGAGCTGGTGGCGCCGACCGGGCCCAGGACGCCCCGTCGGCCGGACTGGCTCACATAGCCACCGGGGTTGTCGACCGACCGCAGGGCATGGCGTCCCGCGAACCGCGTCTCAGCGGTCGTCGCCGGGGCCGACGTCGGTGTCGATGTTGGTGTCGATGGCGATGACGGTGTCGATGTCGGTGTCCGTGAGGCGGACGTTCTCGGAGACGGCGGCGCGGACGGGGCGGCGGGCGAGTGCGGGGCCGCGACGGCGGGCCGCGGGGCCGGCTCGTGCGGTCCCGTGGCCGTGTACCAGGCCACTCCGGCAGCCGCGAGCGTGACGGCACCCGCTGCTGCCGTCGCCACGGGCTTGGCGGCGAGCCGGCCGATCGTCCGCGCCGTACGGCTTCCACCGCTCACCGTACGCGTGCCCGCGCCGACGGTCGCCTCGGCCGAGCCCGCCCCCAGCACCCTGGCGAGCACCAGGCCGGCCAGGCCGACCGGCACCGGCACCAGCGCGAGGCCGGCCAGCAGCCCCTCCGCCGGTATCAGGTCGGACGAGCTCGACAGGCACCGCGGACAGTCGCGGACATGGCGTGCCAGCCGCTTGCGCCACAGCCCGGACGGCCGCCCGTCCCACGAGGCGAGCACGGCGGCCAGGTCCGGACAGCGCGGCGAGGCCGTCACGGCTCGGACGACGGTGCGCGCCGTCTCCAGCCGTTCCTTGACCCGCTGGACCCGGACCGCGGCGTGCTGCGGTGTGAGACCGCAGGCCTCCGAGAGCTCGCCGCGGGTCAGTTCACCGACGCTCTCCATCCACCACAGCGCGAGTACCTCGCGTTCCTCCTCCTCCAGCCAGCGGGTCGCCTCCACCGCTTCACGCCGCTGGCCCGACAGCGCGAGCCGAAGGATCGTCAGGTCGGAGAAGTCGGCCCGCGGGTCCGACTCGTGGGCGTTCTCCTCCAGGGGTTCCGCGGTGAGCGGGGTACGCCCTCTGCGCCACCGGTCACGGATCTGTCGCACGGTGATGGCGACGAGCCAGGACCGGAACCGATCCGGTTGCTTCAGTCCGGGCAACCCGTCCAGGACCCGCATCATCGTCTCCTGGACCACGTCGTCGACGTCGCTGTGCCCGTCCAGCGCCCGCCCGACGATGTTGTAGACCAACGGCATACAGTCCCGTACCAGCTGTTCCGTGGCCTGCCGGTTGCCCGCCCGCGCCGCCGTGACGACGGCGGCGTCCGGCCGCTCCTGCCTGTCCTGCGAGCGCACCCCGTCCCACCTGTCCCGTCGTCCTGCCGATGTGCCGAGGCGCCAGTGTGCCAGGAGTGAATCCGGAGGGTTTCGCGTGGGTCGCTTCTCAGGTGCCGGCGGCGTCAACTCGGCTTCAGCACCACCGCCTGGCCGCCGGAGGGGGCCATGGCCATGCTGAGCACGGTCGCCGAGGTGATCCGGGTGCTGACCACGACGGGCGTCTGGTAGGCGGAGGTGCCGGGCGTGCCGTCGGCGTAGACCGTCGCCGTCCAGTTGCCGCCGCCGAGGAAGGACAGCGGGAGCGACAGCGTCCGGGCCGACTCGTTGGTCATCGCGCCCAGGTACCAGGTGGTGCCCTTGCGGCGGGCGACCGCGATGTGCTGGCCGATCGAGCCGGTGAGGGTGTGGCTCTCGTCCCAGGTGGTGGGGATGGCGTCGAACCACGGCAGTCCGGGCCAGTTGGCGGTGTTGGAGAACTTCGACGGGGAGTCGTACCAGTAGATGAAGTTGAGCGGCTGGTAGTAGGCCGCCGCCATCGCCATCTGGTGCGCGTTGGTCGTCTTGTCGCGCGACTGCCCGTAGCAGATGGTGTAGTCCATCGGGCCGCCGACGTTGCGGGCGAAGGGCAGCGTGACGTTGTGGCTCGCCGTCGGGAACTGCTCGTTGCCGCGTACGCCCTCCATGCTGACCCAGTTCGGGTAGGTGCGCTCGAAGCCGAACGGGCGGACGTCGTCGTGCATGTCGATCAGCAGGTTGTACGTGGCCGCCGTCTTCGCCCAGGCGATGATCTGGTTCGTCATCGCCTGGGTGCCGTCGTTGATGAAGCCGAGTTTGACGCCCGCGACACCCCAGCTCTTGTAGAGGCTGAACAAGCCGTCGACATCGGCCATCGCCATGGGGTTGATGTAGAGCAGCAGGCCGACGCCCTTGTCGGCGGCGTAGGAGAGGACCCTGGGCAGGTCGATCTCGGGGATGGACCTGGTGGCGTCGGTGGTGCCGCGCTCGGGGCCGTACCACCCGGAGTCGTACTCGATGTACTGCATCCCGCGGGCGACGGCGAAGTCGACGCCGGCCAGTCCGGCGGCGGTGGTGAGCTGGCAGCGGAAGACCTTGCCGGGCTTGATCCACGAGGTGTCGGTCAGCACGTTGGCGGGCGCGAGGTTGAGCACCAGCTCGGCGTTGTCGACCAGTTCGGCGTGGTGGGAGCCGGTCACCACCGCGCGCCAGGGGGTGGCGAACGGAGTGGTCACCGTGGAGGTCGTCTGGACCGGCCCGCTCCCGCGGGCGGTGTGCTCCATCAGATAGGTGGCCAGCGTGTTCGGCTGCCCGGACACCGAGCTCAGCATCAGGCGGGGGAAGTTGACCCGGGACGACTCGCAGATGCAGGCGATCAGCCCGCCGCTCGCGTACGTCGCGGTCAGCGGCAGGTCGGTCAGCGGGCCGTTGTCGGTGCCGGAGGTTCCGGTGACCGGGATCGAGCCCGGGGCGACCGGGTTGTACGCGGCCTCGTCCCGGGCGCTGTGGACGAGCGTGCTGTCGGGGAAGACGAACGTCGTCAGCTCGTCGGCGATGGTGGCGGTGCCCTTGTCGAGCAGCACGTACCGGAAGGCGACACCGCTGGGGTAGGCGCGGATCTGGACGCTGAAGTTGATGAGGGTGGCGGTGTCCCGGAGGTTCCAGCGCATCTCCTGGTACCAGTCGCGAACGGTCGCGTTGCGGCCGTAGGTCGGCGTCCAGGTCTTGTCGGTGGTCCAGTGCTGGTAGTTGGTGATGACCGTGCCGCTACGGCCGAGCATCGTCCCGTCGCTCAGCTTCAGGCCGAGGGCCGAGCTGTTCACGACGGTCGCGCCCCTGCGCTTGGCCGACCAGCTCAGAGCGCCGCCGGTCGGGGACATCGTGATCGTGGTGCTGCCGTCGGGGGCCGTCGCGGTGACGGAGGTGTCCGCCGCCGCGGCCGTACCCGTCGTACCGATGCCGACCGCGGCCGAACCGGCGGCGACGGCCGCGCCCTTGAGTAGTCCTCGGCGGGACACCGAAGGCGATGGAAGCTGCATGGCTGTATGCCTCTCCGTTGAGTGACCAGCAATGCGGCGAGGAAACCAACCCAACACAACTGCACAGTAACGAGACCGCGGTGAGTGTCGACGGAACGAACGTCAGCGGCTTCTACCTCCAGCTCAGCGGCGTCACCCACAGGTTCGCCTTCACCCGGCGCGCCTCGGACAGCACCACCGCCGCCGAGACCCGCGCCGACGCCACCTCCGCCCCCGCCACCGGCACCTGGTACCACCTGGTGGGCGTGGACGACGTCGCCGCCGGACAACTGCGCCTGTACGTCAACGGGCTGCTGCAGTCCACCGTCGCCCACACCGGGAACTGGAAGGCCACCGGCACCACCGCCATCGGCCGAGGGCGCTTCGGCGGCAGGCCGGTGGACTTCCTCAACGGCGCGGTCGACGAAGTGCAGCTCTTCGACCACGCCCTCACCGGCTCCGAGGTCGCGGCGCTGTCCGGCGGCAGCGGCGGCACCCTGAACGTGGACGTCGCCCACCCCGCGCACAGCGTGCCCTCGACGTTCTTCGGCGTGATGACCGAGGACATCAACCACTCCGGTGAGGGCGGCCTGTACCCCGAGCTGATCCAGAACCGCTCCATGATGGCGAGCACCACCTCCCCCACCGGCTGGTCCGCCGTCGGCGGCTCCGCCATCGCCCTGGACGCCGACAACCCCCTCAACACCGCTCTCACCCGGTCGCTCAGACTGACCATCAACAACGCGTCCGGCTCCGCCCGGGCCGGTGTGGCCAACGGCGGCTTCTGGGGCATCCCGGTCCGCCCGAATCAGAAATACACCGCCTCGCTGTTCGCCAAGGCGAGCCCCGGCTTCACCGGCCCGCTCACCGTCGACGTCGAGAGCACCGGCGGCACCGTCCACGCCTCGGGCACCATCACCGGACTGACCACCTCCTGGAAGCAGTTCACCGTCAGCCTCACCGCCTCCGCCGACGCCCCCACCACCGCCACCAACCGGTTCGTCGTCTCCGCCACCAGCGGCGCCGGCTCCACCGTCTGGCTGGACAACGTCTCCCTCTTCCCGCCGACCTACAAGGACCGTGCCAACGGTCTGCGTCCCGACCTGATGGAGAAGATCGCGGGCCTCAAGCCCTCCTTCATCCGCGAGCCGGGCGGCAACTACCTCGAGGGGAGGACCCTGGCCACCCGGTTCAACTGGAAGGACACCATCGGTCCCGTCTGGACCCGCCCCGGCCACCAGAACGACGCCTGGGGCTACTGGTCCACGGACGGCCTCGGCCTGCTGGAGTACCTCGAATGGGCCGAGGACATCGGCGCCGAGCCGGTCCTGGCCGTCTACGCCGGCTACCACCTCAACGGCACCCACGTGGCGCTGTCGGACCTCGGACCGTATGTGCAGGACGCGCTGGACGAGATCGAGTACGCCACCGGCTCCACCAGCACCACCTGGGGTGCCCGGCGCGCCGCCGACGGCCACCCGGCTCCGTTCGACGTCAAGTATGTCGAGATCGGCAACGAGGACTTCTTCGACAAGTCGGGCAGCTACGACGGCGACAACGGCCGCTTCGCCCAGTTCTACGACGCCATCAAGGCCAAGTACCCGTCGATCAAGCTCATTTCCACCGCCAGGGTGACGGCCCGCACCGCCGACATCCAGGACGATCACTACTACCGGAACGCCGAGTGGATGAACAGCCACTCCTCGTTCTACGACAACACCTCCCGCACCTCCCCGACGAAGATCATGGTCGGGGAGTGGGCGACCAGAGAGGGCAGCCCGACTCCGAACCTGAACGCCGCCCTCGGTGACGCCTCCTGGCTCGCCGGGATGCTGCGCAACTCCGACGTGGTGACCCACGAGGCCTACGCCCCGCTGCTGGTCAACGTCAACGACCCCACGTGGACCCCGAACCTGATCGGCTTCAACGCCCTGACCAGCTACAACTCACCGGCCTACTACGTCCAGAAGATGATGGCCGACGCCCACGGCAACCAGGTGCTGCCCGCTTCCTACGCCGGCACCAGCACCGTCAACACCGTGGTCACCAAGGACTCCGCCACCGGAAAGATCTACGTCACGCTGGTCAACCCCTCCTCCGCCGCGCAGATCGTGAACGTCAACCTCTCCGGCGCGGGCACCCTGCCCTCCACCGGCACGGCCACCACGCTCAGCTCCGCAAGCCCCACCGACACCAACACCATCGGCGACCCCGACAGGATCACCCCGACCACCACGTCGATCAGCGGTGTGAGCGCGGCCTTCGCCCGCACCGTCCCGGCCTACTCGGTCACCGTCCTCACCCTCGGCTGACCCTCGGCCGACCTACGGCGGGCCGCACCAGACATCTCTGTGCGGCCCGCCCTGCCCTTTCCGTTATGCGCGACACGCCGGTGCGTCTCCTGTGTGTACGACTCCCGCGCACCACCGTTCGTGACTTGTCTCTTGACACTCACTCTTACCCACCTCTAACTTTTCGCCGAATTCACGAACAATGTCCGGCATTTCGAACCATACGCGTACTCGCCGGATGCCTTTCGCCTGTCCCGGCACCCGCAGAAAGACGGGAAACGCACATGCGCACGCTTCTCTCGCGGCTGGCGGCGATACTGGTCGCCGCCTGTCTGCTCTTCACCTCTCAATCCCTGGCCGCACCCGAGCGGGCGGCCGCCGCCGAACCGGGCTATCTGATGACGCACTTCATCGGGGAGGGCTCGAACGGCCAGCAGATCTACTTCTCGTACAGCACGGACGGCCTGAACTGGTCCGAGCTCAACGGCGGCGGAATAGCCCTTCGCTCCACGGTCGGTACGAAGGGTGTGCGCGACCCCGCACTGGTGCGGTCCCCTGACGGTGAGAAGTACTGGATCATCGCGACCGACCTGTGCATCAGCTGCGGGCAGAACTGGGAGGCCGCCGTGTTCAACGGCAGCCGCAACCTCGTGGTGTGGGAGTCGACCGACCTGATCAACTGGTCGGAGCCGTGGCTGCTCAACGTCGCCGGCGCGATCCCCGACGCGCGCAACGCCTGGGCGCCCGAGGCGGTGTGGGACCCCGAGACCAACGACTACGTCCTGTACTGGGCGACGAACGTGCCCCTCAACGGCAAGGCGAAGCACCGCATCTACTACGCCCGCACCAGCGACTTCCGCACCATCACCACCCCGCAGATCTACATCGACCGCCCCGGTGCCCAGGAGATCATCGACACCCAGATCGTCGAGGTGCCGGCCGGTGTCGGCAACTACCGCTACGTGCGGGCCTCCGGTGACGGCCAGATCACCCTCGAGGGCAGCAACTCGATCCTCGGGACGTGGACCAACCTCGGCAACCTCTCCGGCATCGGGCTGACCGGCGCCCAGGTCGAGGGCCCGATGTGGATGAAGTTCCGCGACCGCAACGAGTGGGCCCTCTACCTCGACCAGTACGCCTCCGGCCGCGGGTACATGCCGGTCACCACGACCAACCCGTCCGTCCCCGGCAGCTACCAGCTGCCGGCGGCGGGCAGCTACAACATGGGCGTCAACAAGAAGCGTCACGGCTCGATCCTGGACCTCACCGCCGCCGAGGAGACCCGCGTCCTCGCCCGCTGGAGCGACACCCCGGCCAAGCGTCTCCAGTCGTTCAACTTCCAGGACCGGTACGTGCGGCACGCCAACTTCGACGTGCGCATCGACCAGAACATCACCGGCCCCGACGCCCAGTTCCGGCTGCGGCCCGGCCTGGCCGGCACCGGCACCGTCTCCTTCGAGTCGGTGAACTACCGCGGCTACTTCCTGCGGCACGCCAACAACGACTTCCAGCTGGTCCGCAATGACGGCACCGCCCAGTTCGCAGCGGACGCCACCTTCCGCCAGGTCGCCGGCCTCGCCGACTCCACCTGGTCCTCCTTCCAGTCCTACAACCACCCGGACCGGTACATCCGCCACTACGCCTACTACCTGAAGCTCGACCCGATCACCACCGCGACAGGACGCGCCGACGCCACCTTCCGCGTGACGAACTGACCCGACACCGACGGGGACGCCGGCGCCTCCTGCAGAGCGCCGGCGTCCCCTTCCCATGCCCGGAAGGAAGTACCGTGATCCGTCGCCATCTCAGGTCGTGGCTGGCCGGCGCCGTGGCCCTGCTCACCGCGCTGGTCTGCGCACAGGGCCCCGCGTCCGCGGTGGACGGCCGCCCCTATACGAACCCGCTCAAGTCGGTGAAGGGCGCCGATCCCTGGCTGGAGTACTACGACGGCAACTACTACCTCGTCACGACGACGTTCACCGGCGTCCTGGGCATGCGCAAGTCGCCCACCCTCGCCGGCCTCGCCACCGCCCCCAGCGTCCAGATCTGGTCGGACACCACCCCCACCCGCAACTCCAACATCTGGGCCCCGGAGATCCACTTCTCCGACGGCCACTGGTACCTGTACTACTCCGCCGGGCAGAGCGGCACCCCGTGCTGCGGGGCGAACGGCACCCAGCGCACACACGTCCTGGAGAGCGCCGGCACGGACCCGATGGGCCCCTACACGTACAAGTCGATGATCACGGGTGCCAACCTCTACCCGACCAACTGGCTGATCGACGCGAGCGTCCTGCGGGTGAACGGTCAGAGTTACCTGGTCGGCAGCGGCAGAACGAACAGCAGCACGCCACCCGGCCTGGTCATCGCCCAGATGACCAACCCGTACACCGTCAGCGGGAACTGGACGGTCATCTCCACGCCGACCCTCAGCTGGGAGACCCACAAGGCAGCCATCAACGAAGGCCCGGAGGCGCTGCAGCGTGACGGACGCACCTTCCTCATCTACGCCGCGAGCGCCTGCGACACCCCCGACTACCAGCTCGGCCAGCTGGAACTGACCGGCAGCGACCCGCTGAACCCCGCCGCGTGGACGAAGAAGCCGACACCGGTCTTCAGCCGCGACGACGCGGCGAGCGTCTACGGCCCAGGGCACAACGGCTTCTTCACCTCTCCCGACGGCACCGAGAACTGGATCGTCTACCACGCCAACGACTCCACCACCGACCGCTGCGGCAACGAACGCACCACCAGGGCCCAGAAGTTCACCTGGAACGCCGACGGCACACCGGACTTCGGCACCCCCGTGGCCCTCGGCACCACCCTGCCGGGCCCCTCCGGAGAGACGGCGGCCACCCCGACCGCGTACACGCTCGTGAACCGCAACAGCGGCAAGTGCCTGGACGTCGCGGGCGCCAACACCGCCGACGGCACCAACATCATCCAGTGGACCTGCGACGGCGGCGCCAACCAGAAGTGGCGGATCGAGGACCTGGGCAACGACACCAACCGGCTGGTCAACGTCTCGACCGGCAAGGTCATGGACACCGCCAACTGCGGGACGGCCGACGGCACCGACATCCGGCAGTGGTCCTGGCTGAACAACAACTGCCAGAAGTTCCGCCTGGTGTACACGGCCACGGGTGACTACGTACGGATCATGAACGAGAACAGCGGCAAGGTCGCCGACGTCGCGAACTGCGGCACCGCCAACGGAACCGATGTCCGCCAGTGGACCTGGCTGAACAACAACTGCCAGCAGTGGCGGATCGTGCCCACCACCTGACTGCCGTCAGCCGGCCGCTACCGACCGTCACCGCCCGGGGCAGGAGACCCAGGGTGTCGGCACTCCGCCGGAGGCGCCGACACCCGGGTCCGACTCACAGTGGTTCGCCCCTCCCGCGGATAAGACGTCGAGGGCAAGGCCGACGACATCGGTGCCGAGCATACGGGCGGGTACGTACCACGGCTCCGTCCGCTGACGGCTCATCATCTCCAGATGGAGCTCAGCTGCCACGCCTCCAGGTGGTTGAGGGTGGCAGTGCCGCCTTCGGCGAAGACCTCGACGCCTGTGCCGGACAGGTCGGGGAAGACCTGATCGGTGATCACGGTCTCGCCGTTGCCGCCGAAGACCTCGATGGACGACGAGTCCACGAGGACACGTAGCTTGATCTTGCCCTTCTTGGGATTCAGGGGTGCGGTCTGGACGCCGGTGGAGAAGGCGTCGTGGAAGTCCACGGCGCCGGAGCGGGAGCGGTCGACGTACAGCTCCTGAGTCGTGGCGTCGTAGCCGATGACGGTCTCCTCGCCGCCCGCGCCGGTGCGCACCTTCAGACCGAAGCGGTCGGCGTCCTTCAGGGAGAAGGTCGCCTCGATGTCGAGCGCCCTGCCCTTGGCCGTTCGGCTGAGCACAGCCTTGCTGGTGTTCTTGACGGTGACGCCGGACGCCGTCGCCGGGCGCTTGTTCCTGAGAGACTCCAGGCTGCTCACCGGCTTGCTGGTCAGCCGGATCCGGCCGTCGACCGTGCGCAGGGCCATCTCCCGGGGGATGCTCTGCGCGCCGCGCCAGGGGGAGGTGGGGACGGAGAGGCCGTAGTCCCAGTTGTTCATCCAGCCGATCATGTACCGCTTGCCGCCCGGCGCGTTCTCCCAGGAGACCGCCGCGTAGTAGTCCTTGCCGTGGTCGGTCCAGTCGGCCCGTTGCAGGACGGACTTGGCGGGCTTGTCGGCGGCGGTGAACTGGTCGGCCATGACGTGGCCCCAGCCGCCGGTGTTCATGTCGACGACCTGGATCCGTGCCTGCTTGCCGGTGTAGGGGCGCAGGTCGAATGAGGCCCAGTCGAGGGTTTCGCTGCCGGCTCCGGTGGCGCTGCGGACGACCTCGCCGTCGACGATCAGGTTGACGGACGTCTCGGTGGAGACGCGCGGGGCCGTGGTGTCGGAGAGCACGATGTGGTCGACGTTGATGTGGCCCCAGCCGCCGGTGTTGTCGTCGACGATCCTGATCCGCGCCTTCTTGCCGGCGAGGGCGCTGACGTCCCAGGACGCCCAGTTGAGTGCTTCGGCGTCCTTCCCGGTGGCACTGCGGACGACCTGGCCGTCCACGAGGAGTTCGATCGCGGTGGGGTGGTCGGAGCCGGCCGGGTGGTTGCCGCCGCCGATGAGGAAGTTGATGTGCTTTCTGTCGAGGGTGAACTCGGGCGAGGTGAGGGCGCCCGTGGTGGAGTCGCCGTTCAGGAAGGTGTTGGCCAGCCCCTCCCCCAGGAAGCCGGAGACCTGGCCCTGGTCGGGGAGGGTGCCGGTGGCCGGTACGGTGCCGAAGGCGTCCCCGGTCGCCGTCCAGTCGCCGTAGGTGCCGCCCTCGAAGTCGGCGAGGACCTTGCCCTCGGGCGGAGACGCGTCCAGAACGGTTCCGGCTTCGTGCGGATGCCTCCCGCCACCGATCTTGAAGTTCAGGTAGGGGCTGTCGACGGTGAAGGAGGGGGAGGTGAGAACGCCGGTGGCGCCGTCACCGCCGTGGAAGCTGTTGGCGAGGCCCTTGCCCTCGAAGCCGGAGACGGCCCCCTGCCAGTCGACGGCCCCGGCGGCCGGTCCCTGTCCGAACGCCGTGCCGGCCGTCGTCCACTCCTCGAAGCCCGCGCTCTCGAAGCCCTGCATCACGGTGCCCACGGGCGGGGTGTACGTGCCCTTGTCCTCGGCGGTGAACTTCTTGCCGTCGAAGTCACCGATGAAGTACTGCGATCCCGAACCACCCGCGATGCCACCGGGGTTGATGTTGACGACCAGGACCCACTTGATGTTCTTCCTGTCCCCGTCGACCGCGAGGGGGAACAGGTCCGGGCACTCCCACTCGCCGCCCGTCGCGCCCTGCGGCCCGAACTCGCTGAGCAGGCTCCAGTCCTTGAGGTTCTTCGACGAGTAGAACCGCACCTTGTGCTCTTCGGACAGCGAGACCGTCATGAGCCAGCTCTTGGTCGGTGCGTACCACTGGACCTTCGGGTCGCGGAAGTCCTTGGACCCGATGTCGATGACGGGATTGCCCTGGTACTTGGTCCAGGTGCGGCCGCGGTCGGTGCTGTAGGCGAGCGACTGGGCCTGCTTGCCGCCGTTCTTGTAGGCGCTGGTGTAGATCGCCACCATGGGCGGGTTCTTCTTGGTTCCGAAGCCGGTGGTGTTGTTCCGGTCGACGACCGCGCTGCCGGAGAAGACCATCTCCTCGTCGTCGTGCGACAGGGCGAGCGGCAACTCCTCCCAGTGCACGAGGTCCTTGCTCACCGCGTGCCCCCAGGACATGTCGCCCCAGGAGTTCCCGTTCGGGTTGTACTGGTAGAAGAGGTGGTATTCGCCCTTGTAGTAGACGAGGCCGTTGGGGTCGTTCATCCAGTTCTTCTCCGGGGTGAAGTGGAACCGGGGTCTGTGGGTCTCGGTGTACGGCGGCGTGTCGGCGGCGACGGCCCGGGGGGCGAGCGGGGCCGCCGACAGGGCGCAGACGGTCGCCACCGCCGCCATAAGTCGCATGCGGGCATGCCCCGATACACGTGCAGAGCTCATGGTGACTCCTTGTCCCGCGGACCGTCCGCGCAGCGGTGACCGCGGCCATGGCGCGGGCGGATCGAAAGTTGGCATCCCAGCGACGGCGACGTCCACGCAGCCGACTGGAGTGTCATCGTTGACTTATGTCATCGATGACAGCGAGTGCCCGATTATGAAGCGCAATCCGGCCAGTGCGTCAACGGTTCTGACGCGATCGCTCCGATACGGGCTACGACCCTCGGGCGTCGTCGGCGGTCGCGAACTGTGCCCACACGTGCGAGGCCCGGCGGATCCCGTGCCGCAACCGTGCAGGTCAGAGCAGGTAAAGCCGGGCGACTTCCTGCTGCCTTCCGGGGCATCGGCGAGGTCGCGACCGGCCGGCCAGGCGATTTGTTTCCGATGTGTTGACCGGTCGGTCCTCTCGGTGCTTCACTTCCGGAACCGGTACCGAAACCGGTTCCGGAACCGCTTCCGGTACCGGTTCCGAGGGTCGCTGTACGATCGGCCCTTCGGCGCGGGAGGACGTCTTCCGCCTCTACCGGGAGAGAAGGGAGGTGACATGGGAGTCACCATCGCCGACGTGGCCACGCGGGCCGGAGTGAGCAAGACGACGGTTTCGCGGGTGCTGAACAGCAAGGGCGAGATCAACGAGAACACCGTCTTGAAGGTCCGCAAGGCGATCTCGGAGCTGGGCTACGTGCCGAGCGCCGGGGCCGTGGGGCTCGCCCGCGGCACGACGCAGATGATCGGCATGCTGGTCCCTGACATGGCATGGGCCTGGGCCGGCATCGTGCAGGCAGTCGTCGAGACACTGGAGACCGAGGGGTTCGGTCTGCGCATGCTGACCTGTAGCCGCGGTGAGGAGTCGCTGCGCAGACTGGGCCTGCAGGTCGCCGCGAAGTCGTTCGACGGTCTGCTGGTGATAGAGCCCGAGGGCGCCCTGGGATACATCACGGAACTGCACGAAGCGGGGCTGCCGATGGTGCTGATCGATGACCGCTTTCACCGGCCGGGGTTCCCCTACGTGGCCACCACCAACAGGGAGGGCGGTGAACAGGCGGCACGCCATCTGCTGGACATCGGCCGTCGTCGCCCTCTGGTGGTGACAGGCCCCGAGGGGTTCGGCTGTACCGAGGAACGGTTGGGCGGCTTCGTCGATGTCTATGCGCAGGCCGGGATCGAGCTCGACCGGCGCAGCATCGTCTGCGGCGACTTCCTCTTCGACACCAGCCGGGCCGCGGTCGCGAAAGCTCTCGCGGACGGCGTGGAGTTCGACGCGGTCTTCGGGCACAACGACCCCTCCGCGGCAGGTGTGCTCGTGGCCTTGAACGAGGCCGGCCTTCGTGTTCCGCAGGATGTCGCCGTGGTGGGGTTCGATGACGTCGAGGTGGCGTCCTACACCTATCCGGCGCTGACCACCATCCGCCAGCCGATGCGGGAGATGGGTGAGGCAGCGGCGCGTCTGCTGCTGGACCATGTGCGCAGATCTCCGGAAGCCGCCACCTCGCGCATCATTCCCACCAGCCTCGTGGTGCGTGGCTCGACCTTGGGGCCGAGCGCGAACTGACGCTCCTCACCGCGATGCGCCCGGCCGGTCGGCGCTTCGTGGTCGGGCGGTGTGTCGCCGCTGTGTGACACACCGCCCCTGTCCTCCCGAGGTCTCGGCGAACCCTCTTCGGCCTCCCCCTCCTCACCACTCCGTTCGGCCGCGCCTGCGTTGGCGTGGCAGCGCACACACGCACCCTCTTTCTCGCGCGTTCCTGATCCCGGACACCGATCGATGCGCCTGGCACATCCCGCCGGGCCGTCGTCCCACTCAGCGTCGGACTTCCCTGCCGCGACCCGCGTCTTGCGTCTGACCGTCGATGCCGCTCTCTCCGCACACGGTCCCCACTCGTGGGACCACGCGTCCGAGCGCACGTCCGCTCCCCCACTTCGCCGCTCGCCGGCACACCCGCTTCCGTATCGCTCACTGGCAAGGAGCCGCACCATGCGTATATCGACCCGTCACGCTGTCAGAACCGTCCAGGTCCTGTGCGTCACCGTCACGGCAGCCCTGGTGGCCACCGGCTGTGGCCGGAGCGAGGACTCCGGTCCCGGCAAGGACGCGCCCGCCGAGATCGGCGCGGGCAAGGCCAAGGGGACCGTGGTCATGTGGAACCTGGGCGACATCGAACCCGCCCTGAAGGACCTGGCCGAGAAGTTCGAGCAGGAGAACCCGGACGCCGACGTCAAGATCACCGCGGTCCCGTGGGACGGCGCCCACGACAAGCTGACCACCGCGATAGCCGGCGGCAACACACCGGACATGTCCATGATCGGGAGCACCTGGATGGCCGAGATGGCCGCCATGAACGGCTTCCAGGCCACCCCGACGTCGATCAAGTCGTCGGACTTCTACCCCGGCCAGTGGGACACCACCAAGTACAAGGACACCTCCTACGGCGTCCCGTTCACCGCCGACACCACGGTGGTCTACTACCGGACCGACCTCACCGAGAAGGCCGGTATCAAGGGTGCCCTGGCCGGCGACCGGGAGGGGTATCTGAAGGACCTCAAGGCCATCCAGGCCACAGCCGGGAAGCAGAACCCCAAGCTGCGCCATGCCGCCGGGCTGGTGATGGGCTTCAACTCCTGGGTCTTCTGGGTGCCGATGGTCTGGCAGCAGGGCGGTGACATCTACGACGCCAAGACCGAGAAGTTCACCTTCGACACGCCCGAGGTCGCCAAGGCGCTGGAGTACTGGGCGAGCGTCCCGCAGAAGGGCCTGGCGCCGACCGACAGGTCGGACGGTGTGCAGGGCTTCCGGGACGGGCTGATCGCCACCTATCAGCAGGCCGCGTGGGCCGGTGCCAGCTTCCACAAGGACGCCCCGGAGCTGGACGGCAAGTGGAAGACCATGCCGGTGCCGTACTCCGAGCAGCCGGCCGGGTTCGCCGGCGGCACCGACCTGGCGGTGTTCAAGGAGGCGGAGAACCCCGACGCGGCATGGAAGTTCGCCCGGTTCCTGACCGAGCCCGCCAACCTCGCGGCCTATGTCAAGGCCACCGGCGGCCTGCCTGCCTCGCCCCAGGCGTGGTCGGACGGGAACCTGAGCGCGGACGAGAACATGAAGCCGTTCGACGAGCAGCTCAAGGTCAGCAAGGCGCCGCCCGCCCTCACGACCTGGCAGCAGATCGCCGACGCCATCGACTCCGAACTGGAGAAGCTGGCCCTCGGCAAGGCCACCGTCGCCGAGGTGCAGAAGGCGCTGCAGTCCAAGGCCAGCAGCATCGGCACCGGTCGCTGAGCACCACCGCCATGAGCAGCCCTCGTACGGACGGATGACATCCATGTCCACGAAAACGCTCCCCGGGCGGGGCGACACCAACCAGCAGAGCACCGCGGGGCCGGAGCGACGTGCCGAACGCCGGCGCCTCCCGCTCCGGGGCCTGGCACGGGGCAGGCAGGCCCGGGCCGCCTGGATCCTCGCCGCGCCCTTCCTCGCGCTGTTCGCGACCTTCATGCTGCTGCCGCTCGTCTGGTCGCTGCTGATGAGCCTGACCGACACCAGCAGCTCCGACCTGCGCACACCCCTGAACGTGTCGTTCATCGGCCTCGACAACTACGTGCGGCTCTTCCAGGACGAACAGTTCTTCACGGCCCTGCGCAACACGGCCGTGTTCGTCCTGGTGGCCCTGCCGCTGACGCTGGCCGCCGGGCTTGCCGCGGCGGTCGCCCTCGACCGCGGCATCCGGCGCTTCAGGGCCGTCTTCCGGGTCGGCTTCTACCTGCCGGTGATCACCAGCATCGTCGCCGTCGCCGTGGTGTGGAAGACGCTCCTCGAACCTCGCGCGGGCCTGGTGAACCTCGTCCTCGGCTGGTTCGGGATCGACGGACCGGCCTGGCTGGCGGACACCCGCTTCGCTCTGCCCGTCATGATCGTGATGGCGGTGTGGCGCAACCTCGGCACCGTCATGATCATCATGCTGGCGGGTCTGCAGTCCGTCCCCCAGTCCCTGATGGAGGCGGCCGAACTCGACGGCGCCGGGGCGTGGCAGCGGTTCTGGCGGGTCACCTTCCCGCTCCTGCGTCCGGCCCTGCTGCTGACCGCCGTGACCACGGGCATCGGCTATCTGCAGTTCTTCGACGAGCCGTTCGTGATGACCGACGGAGGACCGCTGGACTCCACCCTGTCGGCCACGTTGTACGCCTACAAGCAGTTCGGCAACGGCAACTACGAGATGGCGTCGGCCGCCAGCTACGTCATCTTCGTCCTCATCGTGGCGCTGACCGTGCTGCAGTTCCGCGTGCTGCGAGACAAGGACTGACGACCCATGAGCACCCTCTCCACTCGTCCCACACCGCACCACCCCGGCACGGACCGTGTACTGAGGCGCCGCCGCATCCGCCGGACCTGGGGTCAACCCTGGCTGTACATACCGCTCGCCGGTGCCCTGCTGCTCATGATCGCGCCGTTCCTGTGGATGCTCTCCGGCTCCTTCAAGCCCGAGGCCGACATCCGCAGGGTGCCGCCCGTGCTGATACCCACGGCGCCCACCACGGCCAACTACGGTGAGCTGTTCAGCAGGCTCGACTTCACGAGCATGTTCGCCAACTCCGTGACCGTGGCCCTCGCCGTCACCGCGGGCAACCTCCTCTTCTGCTCGATGCTCGGATACGCCCTGGCCAAACTGGAGTTCCGCGGACAGCGCGCCGTCTTCCTGCTGGTCATGGGGACGCTCATGATTCCCGGTCTGGTCACCTTCGTCCCCCTGTACGTGCTGGTGTCCAACATGCAGTTGTCCGGCTCCCTGTTCGGGCTGATCCTGCCGTTCCTGGCCGGCCCCTTCGGGGTGTTCCTGATGCGGCAGTTCATCTCCACCCTGCCCGACGAGCTGATCGACGCCGCCCGTGTCGACGGCTGCCGCGAACTGGCCATCTACTGGAAGATCATCCTTCCGCTGACCAAGCCGGCCCTCGCCACCCTCGGGATCATCACCTTCCTCGGCTCCTGGAACAACTTCCTGTGGCCCCTGGTCGTGGCCCAGAACGAGAGCCAGTACACCCTTCCCGTCGGCCTCGCCCTGGCCAGCAGCGGGCAGTCCTTCACCCGCTTCGGCATCCTGCTCGCCGGTGCCGTGGTGGTCCTGCTGCCGGTGATGGTCGTCTTCCTCGTCTTCCAGCGCCAGTTCGTGGCCGGCATCGCCACCACAGGCCTGAAGTGACGCCCCGGCGACCGCCGCCGGACATCGACTCTCCGCCCCTCACCACACATCACTGGGAGTTAAACGTGGGACAGCCGGTCCGCACCATCGTGTACCTGGACCCGGAAGCGACCGTGGAAGCGAGAACCGAAGACCTGCTGTCACGGATGACCCTGCCGGAGAAAGTCGGGCAGCTGCTGATGCTCGACGCACAACACGGGGACCTGGCGGACATCGTGTCGGCCAAGCTGGCCGGATCGGTCCTGCACGTGTCTCCCGACCTGATGCCGCAGGCCATGGAACTGGCCCGGCGGACACGGCTCGGCATTCCGCTGCTGACCGCCGACGACGGCATCCACGGTCACTCGTTCTGGCCCGGCGCGACGATCTTCCCGACCCAGCTGGCCATGGCCTGCGCCTGGGACCCCGCCCTGCTCCACCGGGTGGCCCGTGCGGCCGCGACCGAGATCGCGGCGACCGGAATCCACGGGACGTTCTCCCCGGTTCTGTGCATCACCCGGGACCTGCGCTGGGGCCGGATCAACGAGACGTTCGGCGAGGACCCGTTCCTGATCGGCGAACTCGGGGCGGCGATGGTGCGCGGCTATCAGGGCGAGGGACTCAGCGACCCGACCGCCGTGCTGGCGTACGCCAAGCACTTCGCGGGCTACTCCGAGACCCTCGGCGGGCGCGACGCGAGCGAGGCCGATCTCAGCCCGCGCAAGCTGCGCTCGTGGTTCCTGCCGCCGTTCGAGCAGGCGGTCCGGGCCGGCTGCCGGGCCCTCATGCTCGGGTACCAGTCGATCGACGGGGTGCCCATCACCGCGAACGAGTGGCTGATCAACGACGTGCTCAAGGGCGAGTGGGGCTTCACCGGCACGCTGGTGACCGACTGGGACAACGTCGGCCGGATGGTCTACGACCAGCGGACCTGCGCCGACTACGCCGAAGCGGCGGCGGTCGCCGTCAACTCCGGGAACGACCTCGTCATGGCCACCCCCGCCTTCTTCGAGGGCGCGCAGGAGGCGGTCGCCCGCGGCCTGGTCGAAGAGCAGCAGATCGATGACGCGGTGCGGCGGGTGCTGCGGCTGAAGTTCGAACTCGGGCTCTTCGAGGACCCGCGCGCCCCCGACCCCGAGCGGCAGGCGCAGGTGATCGGCTGTCGCACCCACGCCGACCTCAACCTCGAGACCGCCCGACGCTCCCTGGTGCTGCTGCGCAACGAAGGAGTCCTGCCCCTGGAAGGCGGGCTGCCCCAGGACGGAACCGGCCGCGCGGTGAGCCGGGGTACTCCGCGGACGATCGCGGTGATCGGCCCCAACGCCGACAGCACGGAAGCCATGCTCGGCGACTGGGCGGGAGCCACCGGCCAGGTTCCGTGGATGCCCGAAGGACATCCCCGCGAGTCGGTGGAGACGGTGCTCGACGGCCTTCGCGCCGTGGCACCCGCCGACTGGACCATCACGCACGCACGCGGAGCCGACATCGCGAGCCCCGACCAGAACACCGGGTGGTCCCTCGGCCCGGACGGCCAACCACAGCCGGACGTCTTCACCCCCGCCCCCGTCGACCAGACGCAACTTGAGGAGGCCACCGCCGCCGCCCAGGCCGCCGACTACGCCGTCGTGGTCGTGGGGGACACCATCGCCCTCACCGGAGAGGTGCGCTCCACAGCCACGCTCGACCTCCAGGGAGGCCAGATCGCACTGCTGGACGCGGTCGCCTCCACCGGCACGCCCATGATCGTCGTACTCGCCCAGTCCAAGCCGAGCACCCTCCCGGACTCGGCACTGAACGCGGCCGCACTCATCGAGGCGTTCAACCCGGGCATGCGCGGCGGCCGCGCCGTCGCCGAACTGCTCCTCGGGCTCATCGAACCCAGCGGCCGGCTGCCCGTCTCCTTCGCACGCCACGTCGGGCAGCAGCCGGTCTTCTACAACCAGGTGCGGGGCCAGCACGGGAACCGCTACGCCGACCTCACCCAGGACCCCCTGTTCGCGTTCGGCGAGGGCCTCTCCTACACCGCCGTCAGCTACTCCGACCTCGTCGTCCACGACCCGGACATCCCCGCCGACGGCACCGTCCACGCGACGGTACGACTCACCAACAGCGGCAGCCGTCCGGCCCTGGAGACGGTCCAGGCGTACATCAGCGACCTGACCACCAGCGTCACCTGGGCCGAGCAGGAGCTGAAGGCGTTCACCCAGGTCGAGATCCCTCCCGGCGAAAGCCTGGACGCCGACGTCAGCATCCCTGCCGCGCAGTGCTCACTCGTCACGGCCGACAACCGCCGCGTGGTCGAACCGGGCGAGTTCGCACTCCGCGTCGGGCCCAGCTCCCGACGGGAGCAGCAGCTGAGCGCACGATTCCGCATCCGAAGCTGACCGCGTCCCGGACTTGACCGCATCCGGACCTCAAGGCCGTACGCGGGCTCGAAGACCCCCGCCCCGCCGACCCGGCCGCCCCGCCGAATCGAGGGCCGGCGGGGCGGGACCCAGACATACCGAAAGGCACGCGTGTGTCCACCACACCCCGCGATCCGCACCGCCCCGTGGCGCACCTGCGCCCGCCCCACAACTGGATCAACGACCCCAACGGACTGGTCTTCCACGACGGCCACTACCACGTCTGCTACCAGTACAACCCGTACGGAGCGACGCACGCGAACCTGCACTGGGGCCACTTCCGCAGCCCCGACCTGCTGACCTGGGAGCCACTGCCGATCGCCCTCTCCCCGACCCCGGGTGGCCCGGACACCGACGGCTGCTTCTCGGGCAATGCCGTCTCCGACGGCGAACGGCTGGTCGCCTTCTACTCCGCGCACCGCGAGGACCGCTCCTTCCAGCACCAGCCGGTCACCGCCGCCGTCTCACACGACGGCGGCCGCACCTTCACCCCGCGGGGCGAACTGCTCATCCCCGAGCTGCCCGAGGGCTGCACGATGTACCGCGACCCGTATGTCTGGCAGGACGGCGACGGCTGGCGGATGCTGGTCGGCGCCGCCCTCGCGGACGGCCGCGCCGCCGCCCTCCTGTACGACTCGCCCGACCTGGAGACGTGGACCTGCCGAGGGCCCTTCGCGGCCCGTCGCCCGGAGCCCGTCGGCGACACCGGCCTGCATTCCGGCGAGGGCTGGGAATGCCCCCAGTACCTTCCGGCGGCCGACGGGAGCGGCGCCCTCATCTTCGGTACGTGGACCGAGCCCACCGGCCCGCTGAGGGTCGCGGCGCTGATCGGCGAGGAGCACGACGGCCACTTCGAAGCCGGCCCGCCGGTACCGGCCGACCACGGCCCCGACTGCTACGCACCGGCCCTGCTGCGCGCACCGGGCAACCGGTGGCTGCTGTGGAACTGGGCGTGGGAGGCCCGCGACGAAGCCTGGGCCGTCGGGGACGGATGGGCCGGCGTCCTCACGCTGCCCCGCGAGATCCACGTCCACGACGACTGCACACTGCGCCAGCGGCCCGCCACCGAACTGCTCGGCCTGCGCGGTCGGCACACCCTCCACTCCGCAGGCGCGACGGACGGCCCGCAGCCGGTGGACCTGGGCACGGTGGGCCGCGCCTTCGACCTGACGGCCCGTCTGGAGCCGACCGGAAACGCCGCTCTGCGGCTGCTCACCACCCCGGACGGCGCCGAGTACCTCGACATCCGTCTCGACGTCGATGCGGGCGACCTGGTCGTCGACCGTGACCACGCCTCACTGGACAGCCGGGCCCGCGGCGGCTCCCACCGGATGCCCTGCCCGGCAGACCGACCCGTCGACCTGCGCGTGGTCGTCGACCACTCCATCGCCGAGATCTTCCTGACCACCACCGGTCAGGTCCTCACCCTGCGCTTCTACCCCACAGGGCAGAGCCCGTGGCTACTGCAGGCCCGCACCGCGCCGGGCACGCGCCTCGGCTTCGCGGTCGACGCCTGGGAACTGCACCCGCTCATGATCAAGGAGCCGAGCGCCGGCGCCGCGGTATCGGCGCCGACGTCGCCGTAGCACCGACTCCGACCGGTCGATCCCCCACCTCGGCACCGTGTCCCACCCCCTCTCCCACGTACTGAACAAGCTGGTCCGAAGGAGGATCTTCCATGAACTCGTACGGTCTCGGACGACGCCGGTTCCTGGCCACCGCGGTCGGCGTCGCCGCCGCGTGGACCCAGGTGTCCCGGAATGCCATCGCCGCCCCGCCGCTGAAGCAAGCCTCACGTGACAATTCCGTCCGTGTGTGGCTGACGGACGTATCGGCCGACCAGTGGGTCGCCGGCCAGGACGATGTGCCGTTCAAGGCGAGGAGAGCGGCCAACCCACTCACGATCAAGATCGACGACAGCGTCAAGTACCAGAAGGTCCACGGCTTCGGCGCGGCCATGACCGACTCCGCCGCCTGGCTCATCGACAAGCTGTCCCCCGCCGAGCGGACCAAGCTGATGAAGAAGCTGTTCGATCCCTCGAAGGGAATCGGCCTCAGCCTGCTCCGCTCTCCGATGGGCGCCACGGACTTCAACGCGTCCGGAAGCTACTCCTACAACGACATGCCCGCCGGCCAGACAGACCCGACGCTCTCCAACTTCTCCATCCAGCATGACGTGCCGTACATCGTTCCGGCCCTGCGGCAGGCACTGTCACTCAACCCGTCCCTCCAGGTCATGGCCAACCCGTGGAGCCCACCAGGCTGGATGAAGACCTCCGACTCCATGATCGGAGGCACCCTCAAGAGCGAGTACGTCTCCGCGCTCGCCGACTACTTCGTCAAGTTCGTGCAGGCCTATGGCGAAGCCGGCGTGCCCATCTCCTACATCTCCCCGCAGAACGAACCCATGGGTACTCCGACCTGGCCCGGAATGTTCCTGTCCGCGTACCAGGAAGCCGAGCTGATCAAGGAGATCGGCAAGGCATTCGAAGCCAACGGGATCTCCACGAAGATCCTGGCCTGGGACCACAACTGGGACGTGCCCTCGTACCCGGAGACGATCTTCAGCGACCCCGCGGCCTCGCGGTACACCGCGGGAACCGGATGGCACATCTACAGCGGCGACCCGACCTACCAGACGGTGGTCCACAACGACTACCCGGGCAAGGAAACCTTCATCACGGAGGCCACCGGGGGCGTGTGGCAGGACAGCGACCAGACGGCGTTCAGCGAAGCACTGGGTACGTGGATCATCAACGGGACGCGCAACTGGGCGAACGGGGTGATGCTGTGGAACATCGCACTCGACCCCGATCGGGGCCCGCTCAACAGCGACACGGCCGGCATCCCCATGCTTCGGGGACTGCTCACCATCGATCCGGACGGCGGGCGGGTGTCCTACAACGTGGACTACCACGCCCTCGCTCACGCCAGCAGGTTCGTCAAGCCCGGAGCGCGCCGGATCTACTCGAACACCTTCGGGGAAGGCAGCATAGAGAACGTCGCGTTCCAGAACCCGGACGGATCGAAGGTCCTGATCGCGCACAACTCGGGAAAGGCGGCGAAGACCTTCAGCGTCGCGGACGGGACGCACTCGTTCGACTACACCCTGAACGCCGGCGACGCCGTCACCTTCATGTACTCCGGACCCGCGCGGAGCGGCCACGCCCCCGCAGCGACCAAGGTCCCGGACCCGACGCACGACTTCACATTCACCTCGGCGTCTGGTCCGGTCACCGTCACGTACGATCCGGCACTGCTGCCCCACCAGAACACCGTCCGCACCGGAAACAAGCTGGTCACGTACTCCCTTCCGATCGGAGCTTCCGTCCGGACGACAGGAAGGGCACTGAGTCGCGGCAAGTGGACCGCCACGGCTTCCGCCCAGCCGGACTGGGGTGTGGCGGCCAACGCGATCGACGGTGACATCGACACCAGGTGGAGCCTCGGGCACGGGCCGACGAGCGGCGACTGGTTCCAGATCGACCTGGGGAGCCCCACGAGCTTCAACAAGATCGTCTTCGACACCGGTGTGAATAATTCGTTCGACTACGTCACGAAGTATCAGATCTACGTTTCCGACGACGGCGTCGACTGGGGCAGCGCGATCGCGAGCGGCAGCGGGGGCATCGGGAAGATTGCCGTCACCTTGCCGACCCGAACGGCACAGTTCATTCGCATCGTCAGTACCGCGGCATCCGGTTTCTGGTGGGCCATCGGCGACATCGAGGTGTACGGGTCCTCGCGGGGAACCGGCTCGATCACAGCTCCGACAGCGGTGTCGAACGGCCTCCGACTGAAGACCTGGACCGGCAGGAAGGGGGAGCAGGTCACCGTGGTCTTCAACGGGACCAGCGACAGCAAGAGCTTCAAGATGTCCACCGACGGGTCGTACACCTACACGTTGCCGGGCGGCACCTCGGCGATGTTCACGACGAGGAAGGTGCCGAGCTTCCCCTCGCCGACCTTCAGCGATCTGAAGCCGGAGCGAGGCATGCCGCGCTCCAAGTTCACGATTCGCGGTTCCGGCTTCGGCGATGCACAGGGGCTGGGTACGGTCTATTTCGGATCAGCCTATGCCGAAATAGACACCTGGTCGGACACCAGCATCACCGCCTACGTCCCGAAGGGGCTACCAGCGGGGAAGGTCACGGTTTCCGTGAAGGGAGCCGGCGGAGCGGACGCGGGCGGATCGTCGTTCGACGTCATCGACCTGGGCCCCGCGCTGCCACGCACAGGCTGGACCGCCACGGCCTCGGACGCGAGCCAGTGGGACGCGCCCGGAAACATGCTCGACGGCAATTCCGACACCCGGTACAGCTCCGGGACAGGGCAGTACGACGGTCTGTGGATCCAAGTGGACCTGGGGCAGACGCGGACCTTCGACAAGATCGTGCTGGATGTCGGCGCCAGCGTGAGCGACTACGCGCGGAGCGCGGACGTACACGTGTCCACGGACGGAACCGACTGGACCAAGGTCTCTTCCGTAGCGGACGGCCAGCGAGTCCACCTGATCTCCTTCCCGACGCAGACAGCTCGCTACATCAAGGTCGTCAACACCGGAAACGTGGCGCGTAGCTGGTGGTCGGTCGCGGAGTTCAACGTCTACAACTGACCTCGGGCGGCGGCATCGTCGCCGGTGATGTGGCCGACCCTCGCGGCCGCATCACCGCTGACGGGGATCGCGACCATGGTTGCCCGGCCCGCCCGGCCCGCGCTGCCGACACGGTGCCTTCTGATCGTGGGACTGACGAGTCCGGTCCGGTAGGCGACGATGACGGCTCGGACGCGGTCGCGGAGTCCATGTTTGGCAAGGATACGGGCGACGTGGGTCGTGACGCCGGCCTCCGACAGGGGGAGGTGGACGACGAGTCCGGCGTTGTTCAGCCCTCGGGCCAGCAGTCTGTCAGCGGCCAGTTGGACTGGCTCTGATCCACTTGTTGGATACGGATGGTGATCTTCACTCGGTGGGGTGAAGATCACCGCCCGCTGGCCCGAGAACACAGCACCGACTCGGCGTGGTCCGGCAAGACGGCCGAAGTGCAGGTACCGCACCCGAAGGACGCCAAGGTCCTCGGACCGGGCAGACAGGTTCCGCATGCTGGGCCGGAGATCCCGGAGGCGATCCAGTGAGCCCGGGTGATACTCGCTACCCGGCGGCTTCTTCCCGTAGTCGTTACGCCGGGTCGATGCGGGAGACGCTGCCTCTCAGGTCGAGCACGTACAGCTCGCCCTTGCCGTCCTGCACGAACGAGGCGACCGAGCCGCCGTTGACTGCGAGGTCGTTCACGCCGGTCACCTTGCCGTTCTCCATCTGAAGAGTGCGGAGGGTGCCGTCGCAGTAGTCGCTGAACACGTAGTGGCCCTTGAGGTTCGGGATCGCTGTGCCTCGATAGACGTATCCACCGGTCACTGAGCAACCCCGCCCATTGCGGCCGTACTCGTGGATGGGCGGCACGTGGTTCGCGGGCTCGATGCCGCCCCGGAAGGGATGGTTGCCCTCCATCTGGGACCAGCCGTAGTTCTCGCCGCCCTTGCTGCTTGCCGGGGCCCAGTCGATCTCTTCCCAGGCGCTCTGGCCGACGTCGCCGATCAGCAGGTCGCCCGTGCCCGCGTCGAAGGAGAACCGCCACGGGTTGCGCAGCCCGTACGCCCAGATCTCGTCCTTCGCTTTCGGGTCGCCCACGAAGGGGTTGCCCGGCGGGATCGCGTACGGCTTGGCGCCGCTCGGGTCGATCCGCAGAAGCTTGCCGAGCAGCGTGCCGAGGTTCTGACCGTTGCCGTGCGGGTCGCCACCTGAGCCTCCGTCGCCGAACGCGATGTAGAGGTAGCCGTCGGGGCCGAACGCGATGTCGCCGCCGTTGTGGTTCGAGTAGGGCTGCGTCTGGGTGAGGACGGTGCGCCGAGTGTCCGGTTGGATCTTGCCGTCCCGCACGGCGAATTCGTCCACGGTGCTGGTGCCATTGCGGTTCGTGAACGAAATGTAGAAATGTGCGAACCCGTTGTCGAACGCGATGCCCAGCAAGCCGCGTTCGCCATCGGTGGTGGTCTCGGCGGATATGTCGAGAACGGGCTCGCCAAGCCCTTGATCTCCCAAGACCCTCACGGTGCCTGCACGTTCGGCTATCCAGATCGTGCCACCGGGACCGGCCGTGCCGGCGACCGGATTCTTGGCCATGGCCACTTTCTTGAGCGCGACCTTCACTGCCTGACGTGGGGTGGCGGGCTCGTCGGCGGACGCCGTGGTTAACGCGAGGGAAGCGACGAGGCAAAGGGTGCCGATGATCGCCGAGCTTCTGGTACGAACTTTCACCGTGATCCTCCTGGAGGGGCGGCGAACGGGAAGGTCACCCGGCTGCTTGGGCAGGTTCAGGGGTGCCGCCCGCGCCAGCACGCAACCCGGGTGGGGGACGGTGTGCTACTGGCCACAGATGAGGATAGTGAGACAGAGGCGCCTGGTGTAGACCACAACTCCGCCCATATGCCTTCGCTCCGCCTTCCGTCGCGCCAGCCTGATGAACGGCCGAGCGCCCTCGGTGTCGCACCCCTCGGACGAGGGCCCACCGGGAAGGGCCCTGACCACGAGGCACCCGCACGCACCGAGGGCTCCGCGAACGCGGCATCCGTCACCGTATCGCCCGGAAGGGCGCAGAGCCCTCCACGCAGCTCGACCGACAACGTCAACAAGCGGCTGCCCGTGGCGATCGCGGCTGTGACCGGGCTCGTAGGCGCACTTCCTGCGGTCCTCTACGCCCTGCACTCCGCGCTCAACGCCGTGGCGTAGGGCATCTGGGCAACGAGGCTCCGGCCCGGGGAAACGACTGCTTGGCCAAGTCACTCCCGCCGGGGGACCTCTACCGGCGCAATTCGCATCAAATGGACGGTGAACGTGGACTCCCCGATTCACCAGCATGCCGCCAGGCACGCCAGGTCGGCCAGGCCCAGTGGAAACCGCCTTGGTCCAAGCGATCCCGCGAGCCATGAGGCGTCGTGCGGCGGTACGTACGGTCGAACCCGTCACCGGAAGGACTGCTGATGCGCCCCGGAGACATCGATCACCGAGGTCGGCAACCAACAGACGTGGACAAGAGGGAACTGTTCCATCTGGCCCAGCCGACAGCCCGCCGCACGAAGTCTCCCTCCCGGGTCGAGCGGGTCCGCCCGCACCTGCGGCAACTGATCGAGAGCTGGACCCGGACTCCGGCCTTCATCATCGGCCACGCCCAGGACCTGCTGGCCGCCAACGCCTTGGCTGACGCTCTCTACCGCGACTTCGCGCAGCACGACAACGTACTGCGCATGCTCTTCCTGGACCCCGCGGCGAAGACCTTCTACCGGAGCCCGGAGCGGGCCCGTGATCGTGCGGTCGCCGACCTTCAGCAGACCGCCGCGAGCGCGCCGGAGGATCCTCGCATCCTGGAGCTGGTCGGTGAACTGTCGCTGCGCAGCGGTGAGTTCCGCTCGCTGTGGGCACGCGAGTACACCCGGGTCCCGCCCTATGAGGTCAAGCAGATTCACCACTCCGTCGTGGGAGACCTGGAGTTGAGGCACGAGGCCCTCTACATCCGCAGCGTCCCAGGACAGCAACTCATCATCCTGCAGGCCGAGCCGGGCTCAGCCTCCGCCGACGGTCTGGCCCTGCTGGGCTCCCCCAGCGCACCCGAGGTACCTCACCAGCAGAATCCCGGACGCGGCGCCTGAACCAGGAGACAGCCGGAACACCGTCTCCCGCTCCGGACCCGCGTGTACGCCGGCGGGACCGGCACGCGCCCCACCCCGAACTGCTGCCGCTCATTCCTCACTCCTACCCCGGAATTCCGGACGGGAGATAGCCGGAAATCCGTACCCAGCCGGGTTCCGGCGGATCGAGAGTCAGCTGTCACACGTCTTCCGCGTCCTCGGGTGCGGCTTTTCGACCGCTTCCCGGTCTTTCCGTTTGCGCATAATTTCAGGGTGCCAACGGTATGCCTCTTGCGCGCTATGAGCCGCTGTTTCTGCGTGCTTCTGATTCGCTGGTGTGGGCGGCGCGGTCCCGGAGGGCGCAGTCCGTGGCTGAGCCGCTTGCTGCTGCGACTGGGCGTCGTGGCCCCACTGGTTGCCGCTGGGCCGCGGCCTGCTCGGCGCACTGGAGGAGATCACCGACGCGGAGGCCCGGTCGCTGTTCGACCTCAACGTCTTCGGTCTGATCAACGTCACCCCCGCCGTGCTGCCCGTCATGCGCAAGCAGGGTTCGGGTCGGCTGGTGCACATCGGTTCCCGTTCCGGTTTCGAGGGCGAGCCGGGTGTCAGCCTGTACTGCGCGTCGAGTTCGCCGTCGCCGGCATCAGTGAGGCGCTTTCCGCCGAGATGGCGCCGTTCGGGATCCAGTCGATGGTCGTCGAGCCGGGCGTCTTCCGCACCGACTTCCTCGACGCCAGCTCCCTGTCGGAGGGCTGGGAAGTGGGTCGCCGGGGGACGGACGAGGTGCTCGAACACCAGCCTCGGCCGTGCCCGCTGCGGCAACCAGGCCGCGGTTTCCCCAGGTGCCGCGCACCCAGGATCGGAACCAGCAGGATCGGAACCAGGGAGGCGTTGAACGGCGCAGGATCAGCCGAGCTTCATGACGTAGCCCGCGTGGCGCAGCTCGTCGCCCTGGAACTCTCCGTAGGCCCAGAAGCCGAGGTCGTCCAGGTAGTCGATGCGGTCGCCGTCGATGCAGTACCTGCCCTGGTAGGCGTGCGGGCGCCCGCCCCGGATCTCGTCGTAGCGGCCGTCGGCGGTGAGCTCCTGGTGCAGGAAGCCGTTTCTGTCGATCCAGACGCCGACACGCGGACTGCCGGTCAGATCCTCGGCAGCCGGAATGCCCGCCTCGGGCGCGGCGGCCCGGCCGGGGACGTCGGTGCCGGACCACAGGACCGGCCGGCCGGCCGCGACGAGCGCCCGGACCTGCTCCGGCCGGGTCATGAGCATGGCTACCGCGTTCGGCACGGCGGCAGCGAGTTCGTCGGGCACCACCAGGAAGTCGGGGATGTTGCCCGGAGCCAGCGTCGCGACGTACTCCGAGCGGTGGCCACGGCCGCCGGCCAGCGCGACGGTGTCGACGACGGCGGAGGCGATGGTCAGTCCGGTGCAGTCGACGACGATGGCGTTGTCGTCGCCCGCGGCGGTGATGATTCCCGGGCCGACGCCCACGAGCAGGGAGCCGACGAACAGGAGGTCGGCGCCGGTCATGGTCCCGATCAGCGGGTCCATCGTCAGGATGCGGGCGTTGGTGAACAGGATGGGCCGCCCCTCGTCGTTCGAGAGGATCTCGTCGAGGGCCTCGGGGTTCCAACGCACCGTGCCGGTGTCGGTGATGGTCATTGCGTGCTCCTAGGTGGAGTCGCCTCATCGGTGTCCCCTTCATGCCTACGAGCACACCGGCATCTCTGTCCGAATGATCACCCGCACCGCAGGCTTCGAACGAGATCCGCTTTGCCACCACGCACTGAGAACGCGGTCCCCAGCGACGCTCTAATCCTGGCCTCAGGTTGATCGGGGACAATGGGCGGCAAAAACGTCGACTGGAAGGGGGCGGGCCGGCGTGCGGATCATGATCGCGGATGATGAAGCGGCCATCCGTGAGTCGCTGGAGCGGGTGCTCCAGGTCGAGGGTTACGACACCAGCACCGTCGCCAACGGTTTCGCCGTGCTCGACGGGGTCGTTGGGGCCGACGGCGACACGCTGGATCTGCTGATCCTCGACGTGATGATGCCCCGCCTCGGCGGGTTGGAGACCTGCCGGCGGTTGCGGGCCGCGGGTCGGGATCTGCCGGTGCTGATGCTGACCGCCCGTGACCAGGTCTCCGACCGGGTCACGGGGCTGGACGCGGGCGCCGACGACTACCTGCCCAAGCCGTTCGCCACCGAGGAGTTGCTGGCCCGGGTGCGGGCCCTGCTGCGCCGGCGCACGCCGACCGACGGGGAGTCGCAGATCCTGTCGTTCGCCGACGTCCGGCTCGATCCCGACAGGTTCGAGGCGTGGCGGGGCGGGCGGCCGCTGCGCCTGACCCGGACCGAGTTCTCCCTCCTAAAGGTCCTCATGAGCAACGCGACCCGGGTCTTGACCCGCGACGCGCTGTTCGAGGCGATCTGGGGCTTCGACATGAGCGCCACCGCCAACAACCTCCAGGTATACGTGAGCTACCTGCGCCGCAAGATGGAGGCCGAGGGTGAGCCGCGATTGATCTACACGCTGCGCGGCCTGGGATACACGTTGCGGGAGACTCCTCCGTGAGCAGGCCCACCAGCCGGGAACCGCGCCGGCTGACCCGATGGTGGCGCCGGCGGTCCCTGCGGAGCAGGCTGACGGTGATCGCGGCGACGGCCATCGCGGTCAGCGTGTTCGTGGCCTTCCAGGTGGCCAGCCAACTACTGGGCTGGGAGCTGCAGGACAGCGCCAAGAATCAGCTGCGCGCCGACTCCCGCGTCCTGGCGACGAACGCGCAGCGCGCCGGTCTGGCGCAGGTCCAGCTACCGCCGTATCCCGGATCCGGTCGGCTGGTGCGGGTCATCCTGCCCGACGGCTCGACCCGGACGCCGGCCGGCCAACCCGCCCTGCCCCCCGTCAGCGAGCACGCCGGGCGCGTGGCGCAGGGCGCGTCGGCCGACCTGATGGAGTCGGACGACAGCGACGAGGACGGCTACCTCATCTACACGCTGCGGGCGGGCGACGGCGCGGTCCAGGTGGCCCAGGTCGCCGACGACAGCCCGATCAACCAGTTCGGGTTCGGCATGCTGCTGATCGGGCTGTTCTGCGTGGTGGGCGGCGCCCTTGTCGGGCGGACCGTGGCGCGGACCGGGCTGGCACCGATCGACCGGCTGACCGCCGCCGCGGTACGTGTCGCGCACACCCGGGATCTCGACGCCGGCATCCCGGATGAGGGCGGTGGGGAGATCCGGCGGCTGATCCAGTCGATCAACGACATGCTCGCCGCGCTCCGGGACTCCCGGCGGGCCCAGCGGCTGCTCGCCGAGGACGCCGCCCACGAGCTCAAGACCCCGCTCACCAGCCTGCGCCTCAACGTCGAGCTGCTGATCCGGCTCGATCGGCGCGGCACCCTGGACAGCGCACTGCCGGCGGAGAGCCGGACCCGGCTGCTGACCGATCTCGGCGCCCAGGTGGCCGAGTTGAGCACCCTTGTCGCCGAGCTGACCGACCTGGCGCGCGGTGACGTCAGCGACGAGAACACCGAGCTGCTCGACCTCGCCGACGTGGTGGCGGCCGCCGCGACCCGGGCACGTTCCCGCACGCCCGACGTCGAGGTCGCGCTCGACGTGACCTCCGTGTGGGTGAGCGGGCGTCCCGCTGCGCTCGAGCGGGCGGTGCTCAACCTCATCGACAACGCTGGCAAGTGGTCCCCCGCGGACCAGCCGGTCCAGGTCCGGCTCCGTGCCGAGGACGCGTCGGTGGTGCTCGAGGTCGACGACGCCGGGCCGGGCATCGACGCCGCCGACGTACCGCGGGTGTTCGACCGGTTCTACCGTGCCGACAGCGCCCGGGCGTTGCCGGGATCCGGTCTGGGGCTGTCGATCGTGCAGCGGGTCGTCGACGCCCACGGCGGCCGGGCCAGCGTCGCCCGCTCCGCACGCGGTGGTGCGCTGCTTCGCATCGACCTTCCGGCCGCGGCCCCGCCCGCCCCGCCCGCGCGGCTCACCACCGGGGAGGACACCGCGGCGTGTTGACCCGCCCCGGCGGCGCGGCGCGGGACAAGGGACGGCGGCCCTCGGGCATGGCCCCGCGCGGCTCACCGTCAAGGCAGGACACCGCGGTGCGCCGACCCCAGCCCCGGCCGCACGGCGTAGGCCCAAAGGGCGGCGGCCGTCGAGCCCCATCAAAGATCCGGGGCGGGCCTGGGTCCCCGTCCCGGATCTCGTCCGTGCCGCCGCGCTCACCGTTGCAGCGCGGGCTCCTCCTCGTCGGCGAGCGGCTGTTGACCGTCCGGCAGCTTTGCCGCTGGACGGGACAGCCGGCTCGGCCACCACATCCGGCGGCCGATCAGCAAGGTGAGGGCGGGCACCAGGACCGACCGCACCAGCAGGGCGTCGAGCAGCACGCCGAAGGCCACCAGGAACCCGACCTCGACCAGCATCACCAGCGGAAGTGTGACGAGGACCCCGAACGTGGCCGCCAGGACCAGGCCTGCCGAGGTGATGACGCCACCGGTGGCCGAGAGGGCTTTGAGCATGCCCTCTCTGGTGCCGAGACGCACGGTCTCCTCCCGGGCCCGGCTGGTCAGGAAGATGTTGTAGTCGACGCCGAGCGCCACCAGGAACAGGAATGCCAGCAGCGGCACCGAATAGTCGATGCCCTTGAACCCGAGGATCGTGTCGAAGACGAACACGCTGCCGCCGAAGGCTGCGGCGAATGAGACGATGACGGTGGTCATCAGGACCAGCGGGGCCAGGATCGCGCGCAGCAGCAGTCCGAGGACGATCAGGACGACGGCGAGCACCAGCGGGATCACCAGCTTCTCGTCGCGCTTGGTGGTCACCTCGGTGTCGAGGTTCTCCGCACTCGGCCCGCCGACGATCGCCTCCGCCCCGCTCACCGCGTGCACGGCGGTGCGCACCCGCTTGATCGTGTCGTACTCCGCGGCGGTGTCCGGCGCGTCCTTCGGGAACACGGAGATGTTGGCCCAGCCACCGCTGGTCTGCTCCGGGATGGCCAGGGCCACACCGCGAGTGTCCTTGACGACGTCGAGCACCCGCTCCTGGTGCGCCGGCCGTGTGAAGATCTCCATCGGCTGGCCGCCGAGCTCCGGGAAGTGCTGGCGGAGAACGGTGAAGCCGGTGACCGACTCCGGCGCGGAGAGGAACTGGTCCTGCTCCCGCAGGGCGCCGGTGTTGCCCGCCAGCCCGAGGGCGAGCACGCCGAGGGATCCGAGCGAGCCGAGCGTCGCCAACCACCGGCGGCGGCTGATTGCGGTGCCGAGCCGTCCCCACAGCCCCGGCTTCTCCACCACGGCCGTGCTGAACCGCGGGATGGCCGGCCAGAAGATCCTCCTGCCGAGCACCACGAGCACCGCCGGGAACAGCGTCAGCATGGCCACCAGCGCGCACAGGATGCCGGCCGCACCGATCGGACCCAACCCGCTGGTGCTGTTCAGGTCCGCGACGAGCAGGCAGAGCAGGCCGGCGACCACGGTGGCCGCGGACGCGACGATGGCCGGCGCCGCGCCGCGTAGCGCTTGAACCATCGCGACCCGGACGCTCTCATGGTGGTGCAGTGCCTCCCGATATCGAGCGATGAGCAACAGCGCGTAGTCCGTGCCAACGCCGAACACCAGGATCGTCAGCAGCGCCGAGTTCTGGTCGTTGACCACGATGCCGAAGCCCTTGACGAGCAGGTAGACGGTCCCCATCGAGGTCAGTGCGGCCGCGCCGACGGCCACCAGCGGGATGATCCACAACACCGGGCTGCGGTAGGTGAGGATCAGCAGGAGCGTGACGACGACGATGGTGGTGAGGAGGACCTGCACGTCGATGCCGTCGAAGACGGCATCCATGTCGCCGTCGATCGCGCCCGGGCCGGTCACGTCCAGTTCCAGACCGGAGGGGCGGTCCTTCGCGGCGTCACGCAACGGGCCGACGATCTCCTCCGGTGGGCCGTAGGCCGTGCTCACCTCGAGGGTGAACGTCATTGCTTTGCGGTCGGTGGAGAGGCTCGTCGGTGAGCCCTCGTCGTCCTCGCCGACCGCAGCCGTCGCCTTCGTCGGGTACCGCTTGGCAAGGGTGTCGTAGTGGCGCTCGACCGTCGCGCGGTCGGCGTCGGTCATGCCGCCGGCCCGGTGGTACACGAAGACGAACGTGCTGTCCTCACCGCCGGGGAGACGGTCGTCCAGCGCTGCCACCTTGGTGGACTCGGCACCGGCCGGCAGGGTGTCCACGGCGCTGTCGGTGGTGACCGAACTCAACTTTCCGCTCAGCGGCACCATGAACGCCGCCAGCACCAACCACAAACCAATCACCAACCACGGCACCCACCGGCCCGCCAACCGGCCCCCCGGCGCTCCCCCGGACGGCGCTGCGTCGACTGCCATCACTAGCCTCCTACATACGGGTTGCATCGCTCATCTGGATGCCGACTTCCTACGGAGCGAACCTGAGACGACTGTTAATGCGGTGCTCAGACCGGTCGGCCGAACCATGTGCCCAGCGCACGCACCAGCGTGGTGGCGTCGAGGTCCTGCCCGGTGGGCAAGGCCCAGGCGACGAGGCCGTCGGGCCGGATGAGCAACGCATCGACGTCCACCCGGCCCGAGCGGGCGGTGACGGTGTTGACCCGTCCGCTCCACGCGGCCGCGGCGTCGCGGGCCTCCACACGGTCGACGAGGTCGAGCAGGGGCCCACACCCCTCACGCAGCAGGTCCGCCGACCGGTTCACCGCGGTGACGACGTCCGGGTCGGGCCGCTCTAGCGTCAACTTCATGTCCGGGCACAGGGTGGCGACGAACCGGTGGTCGTCGCCCAGGTCGTACCGGGCGTCCATGCCGGCGAGCGGGTCGGCGACGTACCGGTGGGCGTCGTCGAGGTCCATCAGGTCGGAGAACATCTCCCACAGCGCCCTCCTGCGGGCCGGGTCGCATCAGGGCTCCTGTCGGGCTGGTGGGGCGGATCCGCAGCGACCGGGTGATGCGGCTGCCGAAGCCCTCGATCAAGGAGTACGCCCTGGCCTGTCCCCAGGGCGGGCGACCGCCGAAGCACGGCAAGGAGTTCCGCTTCGCCAACCCCGAGACCTGACCCGAGGCGGCGATCACCACCGTCACCGACACCACCAACTACGGCAAGGCCGAAACCCAGGCGTGGGACCGGGTCCACCCGAGGCCTGGCAGAGCGTGCCGGTCGGCCCATCGCGCCCGCGCCCGTTGCCATCGGTTCGGAGGCGGAGGCCCTGTCGGCGGCGGGGGCGCAGGCGGTGCAGACACACGATCACGGTGGGGGACGTATCGCCCGCCTGGCAGGCGAACGGCAGCCTCCACAACGGCACTTGGCATGACGTCTCTGTTGGAGCGCCGGGCCTCGGTGTACGCGCCGACGAGTGGAACGGTGGTCCTGCGCCACCGGACCTTGAACGCGTGCCATCGCAGGTTGAGTGACCCGTCAGTCCCACGAGTTGAAGATCGCCGCGTCAAGAGTCGCGGGCTGCCAGTGCTTGATCTGGCGCCACTCCGCCTTGGACAGAGCTGAAGTGTCTGCGTCCTCCAGCGAGGACAGGAGTTCCGCCGCAGTCAAGAGAGTGAAGCCGAAACTTCCGAGGGCGGCGGCCCAGGAGGGTGGGGCGACGAACTCGGTCCGATAGACGAAGAGCCGCTCTCCAACGAAGGCGATCAGCGGGTAGTGGGCGTGGAGAGCCATATGCGACAGCGTCGGCCGTCGAGCATCCGTCCGGCCTCTGCACCGCGACGGTTTAAGGACGGGTTCTAACGTTCGTCTCAGGTTCGCTCGGTAGGAAGTAGGCATCCAGATAAGCGATGCAACCCGTATGTAGGAGGCGAGTGATGGCAGTCGACGCAGCGCCGTCAGGGAAAGCGCCGCCCGGGCGGTTGAGGTTCGGGGCGGCCACCAGGGCGCTGGCGACGGCGTTCCCTGTCGCCGCCCGCGGGTCGCACGCCGACAACAGTGCGATCCGGGCCTGACCGAGACGGCGTTCCTGACCGGGACCCAATTCGCACCGGAGACCGTTGCCATCGCGCACCACGCCGACGTGTACGGGGTGCCGCCGGGCGGCGCTGCCGCGGTGCGCGAGCAGGACGCGAAGACCCCTGGTCTCGGCTGGCAGTGTTTCGGCGGGACCTGCGTGGCTGGCGTCGAGGTCGAAGCGGGGGACGCGGCGTGGGCGGACACCTGGGCGCGTCTGGTAACGACGAAGGGTCGAACTGAAGCATCTCGCAGACGGATGCCGTACGGATACCACACCACACAAACACCTGAAGAGAGACTGACATGAAGTCTATGGGACGTCGCGGCTTTCTAGCCGCTGCCACGGCACTTGGCGCTGGTGCCGGCGTGTCCGCGTATGCCGCCGTTTCGGCAGCGGACGGGAACAAGACTCCGGACATTGCATTGCGAGACCGGGACCTGCCCTTCATCGGCACGGAGGAGACCTTTACGACTCCCACGTTGTTGAAGCTGAACTCCATCAATCAGGATCACATAGCGTTCCTTGAGGAAACTGGTCTTTCGGATCTAGGCCAACGCCGCATCGGCGATATGGATGCGGGGGGACTCAACGTTCAAATCCTCTCTGCTCATACACCCTCCGTACAAAATGTCCCTGGGCAAAGGGGCATCGACCTTGCCTATCGTCTTAACCGGCAACTCGTAGACGGGCCAATCGCCAAATATCCGGGCCGCTTCAAGGCTTTCGCCACCTTGCCCTTACAGAGCCCGGAGGCGGCGGCGGACGAACTGGAACGCTCGGTTCGGGAAGATGGCTTCTTGGGCGCACTGACCAACGGACACATCGCGAAGAAGTATCTCGATCATCCCGATTTCGAGCCTGTGCTGGCACGTGCCGTTGCTCTCGATGTGCCGATCTACCTGCATCCCGGCTATCCAGCTGACGAGGTCTTCAAGATCTACTACAGCACCACACGGTCTAAATACACGGAAGAGTACCAAGACTACATCTTCAGTGGGTCTGGATATGGCTGGCACCAGGAGGTGCTGACTCAATGCATTCGGATGATCGCGTACGGGGTTTTCGACAGATTCCCCAAACTGAAAATCATCATCGGCCACATGGGCGAAGGTCTTCCCTTCTACTACGAGCGGATCGTCAATGACATGGGCGAGCCGACCAAAGACTCGCTCGAGAAGCCCATCGGGCAATACTTCCAGGACAACTTCTGGGTCACAACCAGCGCATTCCCCCAGACCGAACTGCTCGATCTCCTGCTGAAGTACATAAGCGTGGATCGAGTGATGTTCGCAACCGACTACCCGTTCGCGGACATAAAGGAGCAGACCGACTGGTTCCGCGGAGTCGATTTACCACGCGAAGCCAAGGAAAAAATTGCGTTCCGAAATGCGGAAAAACTGTTTGGAATAAAAGTGCCCGTGAAGTGACGCGCCAGCGTCGGCAGAAGTGGAAAATTCTTTGACTGTAATGCGGAGAGTACAGTCAAAGTATGCGATGCGCGGCTGCCGCATCACGCGGTCTTCATGCAACGGCGGATCGCATGCTCTTGGGTCTGCTGCAGGTTTGGGTGACAGGTTCGGTCACGCGGCCTGTGGGGCCGGTGTGGTCATGACGGCCTCGAATTCTTCAGCACTGCTTCGGCGCCGGTGAGTCCCCAGCGACCACGCGGCGAGGTACCAGCTGTGAGCTGGCCCTTTTCCGCATGGTCTCCCTCCGAACCGGACATGCCCGTTTCCGGGCATCGCGGCTCTCCAGTGACTACAACGTGAGCGTTTCTGCGGCCCGCCTCCCGTGGATACCGTCATGACAAGCTCCGCAGACCACAAGGGATTTGCGGCGCTTGGAGACTCATGATCCGTACCCATTCCGGTGGTGGGTCCCCGGCCCGTTCGAGATCGGCCAGCTGGCGGACGTGATGGACTTCCACATTCGTATCCGCCTGCTGACACAGCTCACATCTGCCCGCTTGGAGCCGCTTGACCAGCTCCTTCGTCGGATAGACGGGGAAGGGGGAAGAACGGTCCAACAGGGCCGCTCTCCTTTGACCCGCCGCCTGGCCCGGCCACGCTCTTCGCGGGCGTGAACCGGCCCGGCGCCGACTCGACCAGCCAGCCCCGGGCCACCAGCCGCTTCGCCTTCGACCGCAACGCCTCGATCTTCGCGGGCACCGGGTCCAGGCCGAAGCAGGCGGCCATCTCCTGGCAGGTCAACGGTCCTTGACCGAGACGGTTCCGGTCCGCGAGAACCTGAAGGATCCGCTGGTAGTCCGCCGACAGTGCCGACCAGACCAGTCCCGCACGCCACATCGGTACCACCGATTTCGGCTTCGCGGCCCCCGAGGTCCCGGGCGCTGCCGGCAGATCACCGCGATCCGACCGCTCCTCGCAGGCCTCGTCATCGCCGGGGGCCAGGACCTCGCCGACACGCGAGCGGGCGATGACCCACTCGTTCCACTCCCGCTCGACCACGACCAGCTCAGCCTGGATGCGGTCGGCCTCCTCCCGCAGCTCGTCCATGCGACGGCGAGCGGTCAGCTCACGCTGTTCCAGCAGCCCCACGACCGACGGCATCCCCGACCTCCACCTGAGCGACGACTCGACACGTCACCACTCCCCGAGACCCCCGACCCCATGCTTGACCAGCGGAAACCCAGCCCTCAATGCCGGAAGGACAACAACCACCAAAGGATCCCGTTGCACACAGTGGGCGGAAACCCCGCCGTTGTCCGTCCTGGTGTGCCCGGTCATGCTTCGAGCACTACTGCGAGTTGACACGGTTGAGGCGGCGGGAGGGGGCCAGCCAGCTCAGCGTGCGCTCCACCACCCGCCTGCGGGCCAGTACGACAAATCCGCGCCGCCCGTCCAAGCGGCGTACGACCTCGACGCGCACGCCGTGGCGGGCGAACGCCTTCGCCAGCGCCCGACCCTGGTAGGCGCTGTCGACCCACACCAGCTTCAGCAGCCGGCCCGGCTGCTGCATGAATGTCTCCAGCAGTGCGGGGGCGGCCTTGGAGTCGTGCACATCGGCCGTGGTCACAGTCACTTCCAGGAGCAGGCCCTCGGTGTCGGTCAGGATGTGGCGCTTGCGCCCGTCACGTGATTTGCCGCCGTCGTATCCGCGGCTGTCCTCGCCGACGGTTTCGGAGGCGTCCACCGACTGACTGTCGATGATCCCGCCACTGGGCTCGGCGTTGCGGCCTGCGCGATCCCTCGCCGAACGTCGCAGGCGTTCGTACAGTTCACGCGCATAGCCGTAGGACCGCCAGCGGCGGAAGAAGTCGTAGACCGCCCGCCAGTACGGGAAATCGACCGGCAGAGCCGTCCACTTCACGCCGTTGTCGACGAGGTAGCGCACCGCGTCGAGCATCTCGCGGTGGCAGAACTCCTCCGGACGCCCGCCCCGCTTGAGGAGCCAGGCCGGCACCGGCATCGCGGCGCGGACCTCGGACCATTCCGCATCCGTCATGTCACTGGGATAGCAGCCTGCCCGCCGTCCCGGCGCGATCGAGCCGAACCGGTGCACGGAGCAGTCACACCCAGGGGTGACCGCGGTGGACGCAGACGCAGAGATACTGCTCAACTGATCAGGCAACGGGCTTCCTTGGTCGTGCTGGTGTCGTAACCGCGTCACTACCAAGGGGCCCGTTCTTTCATGCCCGCAACCACATTGGCATTCCTGTCCGAATGATCACCCGCGCCGCAGGCTTCGAACGAGATCCGGTTTGCCACAACGCACTTAGGCTTCCCAGCCACCCACAGAGGCCACCTGCGGCAACTTCCCCGGCTGCGAGACGAGACATCTGCGCAGGTCAGAGCAGTTCGGACGCTCTTTGGCGGCAACACTGTCGAACTCGCGAGCAACGGATTCAGTCCGTTCAAGCAAAGTTGACGCCCCAACAGGACAAAATTAACGTTTCCGCAGGTCAGAGACCTGCATTGGTGGGGCGGGTGGGACTCGAACCCACGGCCGACGGATTATGAGTCCTTAGAGGATCTTGTCGACCCTTGTCGATCAACGCTCATTCATGGCGATTTCGCAGGTCACACGCCGTGAGCCACGTTGGCCCTTCCGGTCTTTGTCTGTCTGTTCCTACCTTGCGTCCTGCACGCGTCCCGAACGCGTCCAGGACGGACAGACTCCGCCAAGGGCGGGACGGTGGGGTCAGCTCGGGGAAGGGGCTCAGATTCGCTCGCAGCGGATTGCCTTTCCGACGAGTCAGAGGGCTCTGAAACCTGTACCGATCACATTGCGTTGTTCGACCAGGCCCTCACACAGATTCCCGACGCGCACCGGCACGGCACCAACGTCCTGGTCCGCACTGACAGCACCGGATCCGCGAAAGCCGTCCTCGACACGTTCGTGGTCGGCGTGGACGACCGTACGCCGATCGCGGCGGCCGAGCCGTACGCTCCGCTGCCCGCGGCACAAGCTGTGGACCGGGTTCCTTGATCGTTTCGGACCCACGCGCGAGGCGGAGATCGCTGCTTTCGTGGAGGTCGTGCGAGGCGAGCAGGCCAATCCGTGCGACGGGCGTGAGGCGTTGGAGTCGCTGCGGATCGCTGAGGCCTTCGAGTTGTCGCGCCGGGACGGGGAAGTTTCGGAGGACTGAGCGGGGATGCGCCCCGCATTCGTGTCATGTGCCGCGCAGACTCCGCCTGACCTGTTGGGCGGTCCCGGACTGATGCAGTACGTCAAGGACGCGCGCAAGCGATCGCCCGGCTGCCTCCAGATGGCAGCCGGGCGCCCCTGCGGAACGCTCGGCGTGTTCGGCGCCCTCGACCGCGCAGCGAGCGGCCTTCTCGATGTCGTCGCGGATCAGCAGCAACCGGGAGCGGGCCCACAGGGCTTCCGCGTGGGCCACATGCTCATCGGACGTTCTCGCACCGGCCGACGCAGCACACAACTCCTCCACGCACTGGAGTCTTTCGACGGCGTCACGGAGGAAAGCCGCGAGATGCAGGCGGAAAAGGTCGAATCGGCGCTCGGTGGCTTCATCCCACAAATGACCGAAGATGCGCAGTTCACTCGAGAGAGAGTGGTCGAACTCGAAGCCGATCGACTGGCGCGCGTCGTGCGTCGTGAAGCGGAAGGCCCCCCGGACCAGGTTCTTCCCCCTGTGCTCGAGCAGCACGATCCGCCCGTCACCGGGATACTCGCGGTCGGTCGTCAGGCTGCCCGTCACCGCGGGCAGGAGCATGTCCACGGCCAAGTGACCGGCACGGCCGTCATCCGTGGAGCCCGGCGGCAGTGCGATGTCCTTGGTGACCTCCCTGTACAAGGCCCGGACGCCCGCCAGCGCATCCGTCAGAGCCGCCGGACCAGCCACCAGACGCCCAGGAGCACCGCCAGAACCACCAGAGCGGCCACGAGATACGCCTTCCAGCTCCCGGTGGGGGCGTGGCTCTGCGGCGCCTGGCCGGGTACTTTTCCCAGCGGTTCGACTCCTCGTATGTCACTTTCATGGAGCAGTACGGCCGTTGTACCGGCCAGTGCCCTCGCCGCTCGGCGGGCGCCATCCGGGCTGCCGATTGCGTGGGTCGTGAAGGCGTATCCGGGCCCTCCGTCCTCCAGGAGGTTTCGGGCCCGGGCGAGAAAGGCCGTGACGGCCGTCTCGTCTCGGACAGCGCCGGTCCACGAGCCGAGGAGGTCGTCGCCCCCGGCTTCCGCAGTCACGTCCCCGGCTGCCCGCCGGAGCACGCCGAGCAGCCGGTCCTCGATGTCGGCGTTCGGATCGGACATGAGGGCGTGTACCAGGTCGCCGTCGAAGGCGGTGTCCAGAGCCTCTCCCAGCTCGGTCCGCTCCACGTCGCTCAGTCCGCACCGCACCAGCCACAGGGCGAGCCGGGGCTCCAGGTGCGCGTAGTCGAGCACCACGGTGTGCCGGATGCGGGTGCCGATCACATCGGTGCGCTGGGAGGGGACACCGCTGATGAGCAGGCCGGTGACACCGTCCGCACCCCGGCGGACGACGAGTTCCTCGCTCTCCAGGATCACCCAGGGGGCGACCGGCTCCCACCACACCTCCGGCGGGACCTCGCCGAGGAAGCCGTACCCCTGGTTCCGCATCTTGCCCCGCGTCATCAGGTAGGCACGCGTCCGACCGCTCACCACTCCTCCACTCGTTCGTCGGCGGGCTGCTTGGCCATCCATTCGAGGACGGCCTGGAGCTCTTCCTGGCGTCGCGCGGCCTCTCCGATCACCCGCTGATTGCTCAACCGGAGGTTCCTGTTGTCGAGGGCCTCGCCCAGGAGGTAGTAGTCGAGCGCACCCCAGAATCCCTTGGGCTCCGACTTGCGCTCCAGGGCCGCCTGGTAGGTGACGCGTGCGGATTCCGCCCGGCGGCGTTCCGCGGTGTCCTGGCCCGACACCACACACCGGCACAGCTCACGCATGACGGTGGCGGCCGCCTTGGGCCTCACTATGGGCGGGATCTCCCGGAACCGGTAGTGGCCGCGGAAGTCCAGCTCGGGTCCGTCGTCATCGAGCGGCTTGTGCCACTGCCCTTCCATCAGGTCCACGCAGCCGTAGGTGTCGATGGGGGCGTAGATGACCCTCATGTCCCGGTTCTTCGCCTCCGCCTGGACCACTTCCGTGATCGTCCGGTACTTCTCCCGCACTAGTTGCCGCAGCCGTGCCGCGTCCCGGCCCTTGCCGCCGTTGTCGTCGAAGTACTTCTCGCACTTGATCGGCGCGAGCACCAGGACGGCCGGCTCGTCCTGGTGGGCCGGCTGGTTGCGGGCGCGCGCCCACTTGCGGGCCATGGCCTCGACGTCCTCGAAGGCGAGCAGGTCGGCGACCGCCCGCCGCTGCGCGGGAGTCACCGCTTCCATCAGGACGGCCGCCTCCACCGGAACGAGCAGCATCAGGCTTTCGGAGATATGTGCCTCGCACGTGGCCCACTGCGCCTTGGCACGGGGATGCTGGGCACGCTTCGACGGGTCCAGCCATTCGCCCGGATAGTCGAGCACGCTGAACGGGATGCCCGGTGTGCTCTCCCCGACCGCCTGCAGACCCACTTCGTACAGCGCCATCGACTGGCTGCCGCTCAGCGAGGCGGCGTCGAACTCCCGCGCCTCGATGGCCCTGCGCAGTTCCACGCGGTTGCGCCGGATCCGCAACTCCGTCTGTTCGTCCATGACGAGGCTGATCCCGCTGCCCGCCAGCATGGTCTCCGTCTCGGCCAGAACGGCGGTGAGCAAGGTCGTCTTGCCCACTCTCGACGGGCCCACCATCGATGCCTTGAACGACAGGGTCACCGTGCTGCCCTCCCGGTGGTGATACGGCCCGGCCGGCCCTCGCCGAGCAGGCGTTCGAGCTCGGCCACCAGGCCGCGTAGGCGGCGGACGCGTTCCGTCGTCTCCCGGTGCCCGGTGCGGTCCTCGGGCCACATACGGTCCTGGAACGCGCCCACGAGGCGCCGGAACTCGGCCTCGGAGGACTCGGACCGTACGAAGGAGTCCTCGAACTGCTCGGCGTACGCGAAGAGCGCCTGGGCGGCGGTCGCCGGCTCCTGGGCGAGCACCGTCTGGGCGTCGTACGCCGCCTGCCGGGCCAGCTGGGTGATCCTTTCCAGCAGCAGCTCGGCGCCTTCGGCCGTACGCGGCACTGCGAGCAGACTGGTCGGGCCCGAGTCGTGTGCCGGATCGTCCGGTTCGGGATGCAGCACGCCCAGCGCCCGGCGCACGCTCGGCAGCACCCGAGTGCGGTAGTCGAGGCGGACGTCCAGGGCGAAGTCGATCGTCTCGGCCAGGACCGGGCACGGGTCGTAGGCCTCCCGCAGGGCATCGGCCAGCGCTTGCAGGAAGGCCCGGGACCGCCCGGTGTCCGCGTCGCCGTGTGCGTCGCCGACCAGCAGGGCCAAGCGCGGCCCGAGCGCGTCGACGAGACCCGCCCAGTACTCGTCCAGGCGCTGCTGGAGGAGGTCGTCCACGGCGGAGAAGCGGCGGGCGATCTCCACTCGCACCCGGTTGAGCTCGGCGGAGGCGAAGGGCAGGGACGCCCGGTCGACACGCACACGGTTCAGCGCCCGCTCCTGCCACCGCTCGGCCCCGGTGCCGAACCCGGTGAGCACCCAGGTGCGGACTTCCTCGTGCACTTCCGAGACGCGCTCCAGGAACTCGGTGTCCTCGAAGTCGTCCCCGGCGCGGGCCCGCAGGGTGTCGACCCAGGCCTGGGTGGAGGCCGCCACCTCCTCTCTCAGCAGTTCGGCCCGGGCGATCGTCTGTTCCGTGGCCGTGGGCGCCGCGAGGGCACGCAGTGCCTCGGACCAGGCGGCCAGTTCTCTCGTGATGAAGTCCATGCGCTCACGGCAGCGCGCTTCCGCATCCTGGAGAACCGCCTCGTCCATCCGCGGCAGCGCGTTTGCCAGATGCTCCAGAACCGGCCGGAGAACGTGGTCGCGCACGGCGTCGCGGTCCTGGGCGTCCGCGAGGATCACCCAGTAGGCGCGTTGCGTGTCCGGGCCGTTGAGCCGTCGGCGCAGGTCGTCGTCGAGCGCCTTGACGTTCTCCGTCAGGCAGTCGCCCGTGTTGACCAGGATCAGGACGAAGTCGCGTACGTCGACCGCGGTGCAGACACTGCCGACGAGCTGGAGGGCGTTGGCATCCGCCTTGTCCCACATGGCGTTGGTGTCGGTCGGCCGTTTGACGACGACGACGAAGTCCACCTCGTTGCGCAGGCCGTCGAGGTGGTGGGCCTCCGCCTCGGGGACCAGTTCGCCCAGGCCCGGCAGGTCCCCCAGCCCCAGCGCGGAGACGTCCTCGAAGGGGAAGGGGCAGGTGAGCACCGCGTCCCTGACGGCCAGATAGGACCGCTTGACGGGACCCGGTCCGTCCTCCGGATAGGCCACCCATTCCCTGATGTCCTTCAGGTCCACACTGCGGGTCTCACCGGTGAGGCAGTGCCGGTAGGTGTCGAGCGCCTCCTGGGCCTCGCGCACCCGGGCCAGCATCGGACCCAGCGTGGGCTGGGCCTTGACGTCCTCCGCCCGGATCTCCCGCGGATAGTCGTAGTCCGCGAACTCCGTCAGATTGCGCGGGGCCGGATGGAGACCGAGTTCGGTGTGGAACGGAGCGATCACGGAGTCGAGGAACGACTGCTCGGAGTGCATCGTCAACCGCGCGCCCCGGTCGGTCGCGGAGTGGTAGATCCGGCTGCGGACAGCGGTCACGGGCTGCCCCCGGCCCGCGGGAATCTGCTCGTCGCCCAGCCCGGACAGCGACTGGAGCAGTGTGCTCTTGCCGTTGCGGGCCCGGCCGCTCACGCCGATGTCGACGGTGTCCCGGGCGACCCTGCTGCGGACCGTAGCGAGTACCTCGAGACACTCCTGTGCTGCCCTCACCAGCACCGTCGCGTCCAGGGAGTCCGATGCCGGGCCGTCCTGTTTCCCGAGGCCGGGAACGCCCTCGGTGGCCCCGTTGCCGAGTTCCTGGGAGAGTCGCAGGATCCGGCGCCACCGGTCGATCAGTTCGTCGACCACGGGAAGGTACTCCCGCCGCCTGTGCAGCACCGCGTCGAGCCGTTCTTTGATATCACTCATGGACGAGCCCCCCTTGCGCACCCATGTGCGCCTTTGCGCCCCACAATGACCCCGCGCGCGGCCGGTGCCGCAACGGCCGCAGCTCTCCCCGGGTAACCGGTGGGGTTGTGCGCGTCACGCTACCGACATCCGCCCTGGGTACGTTGAGTTTCCGCAAAAGCTGGAAGTCGAATTCCGCCCCAGTCATAATCAGCCGCATCACCGAGCAGCCCAGGCCCCGGCTCTCTCCTGATCGTCGACAGCCCACCTGCCCACGGACGGCATATGTGGCCGATCTACTGACTCGGCAGGGCGAGCGCACTAGAGTCTTCGGGGGAAAGATCTGACGGGGACCATCCAGTTCCCCGGGAGCGGCGCGGGGGTGATGCGTGCGCTGCCGACTTTCGCGTAAGGGGGACGCATGGCGATGTCACCGGTTCGGGACGAGCTCGGTGTGGTGTTCGTTCACGGATTCATGTCGGGGCCGGAGACGTGGGACACCCTTGGGGAATTCCTGGCCGAGGACGCGGACCTGAACGAGGAGGTGACGCCTCTGAGGTTCAAGTACGCAACCAGCCTCTACAAGCCGAATCCCATGCAGTCGATACCCTCCTTCAGCACGGTCGCCGAAAGTCTGAAGGAATTCCTGGACACCGAAGCCGAGAACTTCGGGCGTCTCGTCCTGGTGGGACACAGTCAGGGTGGTCTCATCATCCAGCGCTACCTCACCGTGATGCTCTCGGAACAACGGGGATTCGATCTGCAGCGTATTCGGCGGATCGTACTTTTCGGCTGCCCGAACGACGGGTCCGAGTTCGGAGGGATCCTGCGGAAATTGCTCGTCCGGAACAACCCGCAGGAACACCAGCTGAAGCCCTTTGACGAGGAGATCAAGAACACACGGCGCGCGGTCTTGCGGAACGTCGTCTATGCCGCACCGGAGGCGACAGCGAGTACCTGCCGGATTCCGTTCACGGTGTTCGCGGGCGAGAGCGACGGTATCGTTACCCCGGCCTCGGCACAGAGCGTTTTCCCCGAAGCCGCTGCTCTCCCGGGGGATCACTTCAGCATTTTGAAGTCGAAGCAGTCCTACAACTCTTTGAAGAAGCGCCTGCGCGAAGCGATCCTCGGCGACCGGCCTCCGCCCGGCACCGACTACGAACCGATCAAGACCACCGCGGCCCATGACGACGCCCCCGCCCTCCGGTGGTTCGGGGGCAGCTCCTTCAGCGCCGAGACGGACCGGCTGCTGATCGGCGCGGCACCGGTCCGCAGCCCGATACAGATTGCGGTCGAGGCCGAGGACGCACCGCTGACCGAGGCGGAGTTCCCGCGGACACAGCGGCATCTGACGGTGTCGCTCAGCACCGACGTCCTCGATCGTGTCACAGCCGCGGCAGCGGCGGCCGAGAAGGCCGACGTACCCGAACTGGTGCAGGTGGGGCGGCGTATCTGGGAAGAGCTGGTGGCAGCCCAGAGCCGACTGGCGGGGCTCATCGACAGAGTGCGCCGGGCCGGCATCTGTCAGCCGGTGGCCTGGTGCGGCCGCGGAGAACTGCTCGACCGGCTGCGGACGGCGATCCCGCTGGCGTACACGGGCGGCGACGGAGCGGACGGATTCCTGGCGGTCGGAGCCGGAGCCCCCTACTTCACCCCGGTGGACTCCGACAGCCGGCCCCGCACGCTCCGGCAACGGTCACAGCACGCCCAGATACGCGTACAGCGGGCGGCGGCGCGGACGACGACGACCGCGAGCGCGGACGCCCTGCTGACCGACGGCCGGACAAGCCTGGCCGACGTGGTGAACGGGATACGGGCGGACAAGGCGGCGACGACGCGGGCCGTAATGTCCTTCACACCCGAGGAGATCGGAGCCGACGCGGTCCGCGAGACGCTGGACCTGCTGCCGTTCCTGACCGTCGGCGACCCTCGACTGGCGCACCCGGAACTTCTCGACGCGCTGGAGGCGGCCGTTCGCGACCACGGTGACCGGCTTGCCGCACCGAGCATCGTGACCGGGATCCGGAGCCTGGTGGCCGGGCGAGCCGCCGAGTGCGGCGACGCGCCGTTGCTGCGCCAGGCGCTGACCTGGCACTGCTGGTCGTGGGCGGGCCTCCCCCTGTTCGCCCAGGCCTTCGGTGAGGTCGAGCCGGCGGTCTTCCCCCACCTGATGGATCTGCGCGCCATCTCGTCGGGCGACCGCTACTACGACCGCTCGGTGGGCGAGGAACGTTACTCGGCGACCAAGCTCGTCTGGCAGAAGGAGCGTTTCCACCTCTATCTGTCCGGTGCCGGAGGGACGGGCAAGAGCTGCTTCCTGCACCACCTCTACGAGACGATCGCCGGCCAGACGTCGCGTATCGCGGTCTGGTACCGGGTCGACGCCCCGAACTCCGAGTGGGCCGCCGTCCAGGCCCGCATTCGCGGGGAAACAGTGGCCGCGATCCGGGAGAAGCTGGGCGAGGCCGCCGGCCTGCTCCTGTCGGAGGCCACCGACCTCGGGGGGTTCCTCCATGAGACGGTGCGCGGGTTACGCAGGTCCCCTCACGGAATCGACGAAGTGGTCATCTTCATCGACCAGTTGGAGCGCACTTTCGAGTCCGGAGACGAACCGAACTCGGAGCTGCTCGCGCAGGTCTCGAAGAACCTCGTCGCCCTGCTCGAGACGGTCCGAGCGGACCGGGGCGTCCGCTTCTTCGTCGCCTCCCGCAAGCAGTACCTGCCGGACTTCCTCGGATCGTCGGCGAAGGCGGCCCGCTCGCGGCTGGAGTTCCAGGTGCTGCAGGCGATCACAGACGCCGGCGAACAGCGCTACTTCGTGGAAAAGAGCGTCGCATGGTGCCGCGAGCAGGAGTTGATCCGCTCCGATCTGACTCTGCCCGGCGACGTCGCCCAGTACTTGGTCTCGAAGGTCAAGGGACACCCGCTCAACACCTCACTCGCTCTCATCCACCTGCTGTCACAGGATGTCGGCGGTGAACTGTCGACTGGAGACCTCGACCACCATCGACCATGGGAGCACCTGTTCGACCTCGACCTGGTGGCCGCCGCCCGGGACGATCTCGCCTGGTACTTCCTCCTGGCCATGGCACATGCGCGTACCGAGATCGTCCGAGTCGAGGAGGTGTGGTGGCGGCTGCGACTCGTCAATCCCAAGCTGACCCGACGGGTACACGAACTCGGTATGACGGGTGTTCTCGAGCATCTGTGGATGCTCGGCACACTCGGCCGTACGGTCCACGTCCGAGCGGGCGGCACCCGCTCCGCGTTCGCGGGTCGGCCGCGGTTCGTCGAGTTCTTCCACGCCAACCTGCGCGACCATCTGCTGCGCGACGTCATGGTGCACGGCGGGGCGGACATCCGCGGCTTCGGCCGCCCAGGCGGTACGCCCGCCACATGGCGCGCCCTGGACCGCCTCGCCCTGTACGCCCACAGTTGGGAACACACGCAGCAGTTGCTGTCGGCCGAGGACGTACAGGCGCTGATGGAACACCGCGAGGTCGTGGCCGAAAGTTACGCGGCGGCGGGCCGCGGGCGTGGCGACGCACGCGACACGAGGAGCGCCGTCGACAGCACTGGTCACTTCGAGCTTCTGTTCCCGAGACAGGATGCCGACGCGCGCCGTGCCCTGGGCCGGGGCGCCATGGAGTGCTTCGTGCTCTCCGCGCTCGTGCACGACAACCTCGGCCGGTGGGCGTTCACCCAGATGTTCCCCGATCAAGCCGAGCGCATCAAACTCTGCCGCGCATGGCTCGAAGACTGCCCGGCCGGGAGCCGTGAGGCGGTCCTGCGCTACCTGATCGAACTGGACGGACGTGCGGCACACGAGTTCCTCACCGAGATGGTGCTGGCCGAGTCCGGCCCGCAAACCGGTTCGGTGCGCCGCGCCATCGCGGACATCCTGGCGGAGCCCCTGTCCGCCGCGCGCTTCCGGAAGAAGGTGCTCACCGGCTTCCTGGAGATCGCCCTGTCCAAGGTACGCGGGGAGCCGGGCCGCCTTCCGCGGACGGCCCTCGAGTTGGTCGTGCTGGCCTGCAACCACGACCGCGGCGAGCTGGTACTCACCCTGAGCCACTCGGCCGAGCTGCTCAAGACATCCGACTACTGGTATGTGCAGGAGCACGCCGACGAACTGGTCGCCCCGGACCTCGTCGACGCCTGGCTCGCCGCGGTGAGCACCGACGGCATCGTGCCCTCTCGCGCCATGGCGGCGCACGGTGGCCGGGCGGCCACGGCACTGGGCCTCGTACTGGGGAAGGACCTGGCGGCCGAGGTCTCCCCCGCGAAAATGGCTGCGTGGTCCAAGCAACTGCGTGAGCGCATCGGCACACCGCTGCCCGACCTGAGCCTGGTCCCCGGGGAGTGCGAGCGGGACGAGGCGGAGCTCCGTATCCGTGGGCAGCGCGTCTCGAGGGGCCTCTTCCCTCCGGGGCATGTACAGCTCGCCAGGCGCCGATGGGAGCAGCTGGCCCACGAAGGGCTTCCCGAGCCCCGCCCCGGCTCGGACGACGGTGCCGACAGGGCACTCGTCTGGCTTCCCGCCGAGCAGGCGCGGGAGCTGGGCGCGACGATGGCCAAGGACAACGAGGCCACCCTGCTGGACTGGCTGGAGGAGCACTGTCGCAGCAACTTCGACCGCCTCTTCGACCGGGGCCTCGCCATGGAACTGGTCGATGAGCTGCAGGGGACAACGACGAATTCCCGTGGGCACCGCTTCGAAGTGAACGGCTCCCTGGTACGCCAGATCATGGTGAACCTCGTCGAGGAAGGGGTCCGGCTGGACAGCGGACGGGACGGACTGCTCACCGAGCTGTGGAAGCTGAACGGACTCGGCCGCGGCCGCGACCCCGCGGACTTCCTCGCGCCGATCCGGGTGTTCCTGCGCGCCGACGTCTCCCGCTCCGCGCTCGGCGACTCCACACGGCTCACCGTCATCACACTCGAGCGGCAGCTCCAGGACCGGCTCAACAACCAGGTTCGGCAGCGCGGCGGCCCCTCACTGCTGGCGGACCCCACCCAGACCAGAAGGCTGGTCCAGGCGGTCAGCCGTGTGGCCACCGCCGCCCTGCGCGACGACGATCGCAGTTATCCGGTCCTGATCACCAGTGCCCCGTTGCGGTACCCGCTCGCCCGGCTGCTGCTCCCGGTCGACCGGCGACTTCGCGTGCTGAGCCCTCTGGAGTTGCAGGAGGGCACCACGCGGGTACTGGGCGGCTCGGTAACCCTCACGGTCACGGAGTGAGGCGGTGGGAAACGTGACCGCTGATCCCTATGAGACCTTTCTGTCCAGCACGGACGTGCCCACCTGGCAGGCATCGCTCCACGAGTTGCTGAGGCGTTTGAATGCCGCCACCGACAGGCACGTCCGGCTGCGCCTGCTGAGCCAGGCCGTCACCGTCAGCGGCTACCTCTCCTGGCTCAGCAGGGTGGCGGGCAAGCCGGCCGCCCAGCGGACCGCCGAGGACGCCCAAGCCTTGCTGCGGGACCGTCTGGCCGCTGAAGGACAGCCCGCGACCGCTGAACTCCGCGCGGTGTGGGGGCAGATCCTGTGCTGGAACGGGTTCACCCGACTGGGGAGGTCCCTGCTCACCGAGGCCGGTGAGCTCCCCACCGAGTACACCGTCCTCGGCCCGGACCAACCGCCCGTCCAGCGGCTGGCCCGGCTCCGTGAGCGGGTCGAACGCCGCGGCGGACACACCTTTCTGCCCCTCGTCTTCCAGTACACCCTGGAACTCGTAGAGATCGGAGCCGTGCACGAGGCGCGCTCGGTGCTGACCGCCCCCGGCATCGACCAGTCCAGTCCGCTGGTGCTCGACCTCCTCGGGAAGATCGACGAGCGGCAGGGCCAGTGGGAGGCCGCACTAGCCCGCTACCGGTGCTCCAGCTGGCCCGACCACCGCCACCGGGCGGCGATGCTCGGCATCATCGTCCGTTCCGGCGACAGCGGCGGCCCGCACCTGGAGCTTGACAAGCCCACCCTGGAGGTCCTCCAGGGCACGGACGGCGAACTCGACCAGGCCGAGCTCGCACGCTGCTCGGCTTTCCTCAACGCCTGCCTGTGGCAGCCCATGGACGACTGGCTCATCGACCTAGAACTCGGCAAGCTGGCCTTTCGCAGGCGCCATCACTTCGAGGCCGACCACCACCTCCGCCGGTCCATGTCCCGCGCCCCGGCGGGCGCCGGCTTCGCTATCGCGAGCCTGGCGTCCACGAACCTGTCATGGGTGCTGGGAATCTCCCTGTTCCAGGGTGTCAGCCTCGTCCCTGAAGCGGTGACTCTCAGTGAGGAGGCCCTAACTCTGGCGGGCGAAGAGGACGACGCCCGCACAGCCTCGATCGCCGCCTGGCTGGCCGCGGAGACCGGCGACATAAAGTACGTGGCCGCCCCCGGCGCAAACTGGCCGGACGAGGACCGGGCCCGGGCGCAGGAAGCCCGCGGCGAGAAGGCGACGGCCATCGAGACCTCGCTCACCGGCTACGCCCGGACCGGAAACCACCGGTCGGCGATGCGGCTCGTCGGCGAGTTGGCGGCCGCGCAGTTCACCCGGGCGGCCGGCTACCTGGTAGACTTGGTCCTCTCCGAGAACTCGCAGGATCCCCTGGCCTTGCTGGAGACCGCCGAGACGGTCCTCGACGTAGGCCTGGACACCAGGACCACGGGTGCCGACGGGACCGACTACGCCACCGCGCTCTTCGAGCGGATGCTCAGCCTCGGCCGCTTCGAGTTCAAGGACCTCGTCCGTGCCTGTGATCTCGCTGCCAAGCACCAGCGCACGGACGACGCGGAGGACTTACTCCTGCTGGCGGGCAGCCGGGCCGAGAGCAGTTCGGAGCTGCTGGAACTGGCGATCCTGCAGCGCCGGTTGCGCGAGGAGCGCCCCGACGACATCGACCGGGAGAATACCGTCGCCGTCCTCGACCGCGTGCTCCGTCAGTCCCGTGACCGGTTCGAACGGCTCCAGGTGGCAAGGGAGTACGACTTCCACGGCGAGCATCAGCGAGCACAGACGATCCTTGAGGAAGAGGGTGTCTGGGCTACGGACACCGACCTGTCCCACGCCGAGCTGACCGTGGCGCTGCAGTGTCGCATCACTCCTGAGGAGCGCCGGCAATTGGGCGAACGCGCGACTCGGCACCTGGCGACCGACCACGAGGCAGGCCGCCTCGGCACACACCCCCACTTGTACGCGGAGCGGCTGTGCGAGGTGCTTCAGGCGACCGACTTCCCCATCGAGGAGGCCCTTGCGCGCTATCGGTCGAGGCCGCGTACCGAGACCCCGGCGAGCGGCTGGATTTCCCATGTCGAGGAGCTGGACGCGGCGCTGGAGGACACCACGGTGGATCTGGGTGCCGTCGTCACCTCCGCATCCTCCGCCCGGTCGTTCGGCCACCGGTTGGCCACCATCGCGCACCTGCGGCAGAAGGTGGACGACCTGATGCTCTCGTACGGCAAGCTCACACCCGAGATCGTCACGGACGACCCGCCCGTCTCCAGGGCGTACGACAACGGCGACAGCCCCCGCGCGCTGGAACTGAGCGAACTGTGGTGGGCCTTTCTGGACTCCGGGGACGACCGGACGGCCGATCGCCTGCACGCCTTCTTCGAGGAGGAGAAGACGCTGGTGGCTCGGTGGGAGGCGCATCGGAAGGAAGTACTGGCTCCGCTGCGCGACCGCCTCGTACGGGCCTCGGACGTCCTGCGCACCCTCGCGGAGAACCTGATCGGGCCGGAGCAGGAGCGTGAGCCGCACCCCATCCTCACCGGCCTGTACGCATCCCTCAGGGCCGACGTGACCCGGTTGCTGAGCGATCTGCGCGCCGACCGGGCCGAACTGGAGTCGGAGGAGGAGCATCATGCCTAGCTTTCGGACCACGGGCGACCGCATCGGCATCATGGACCGCTGGGAGCGGCAGCTGACCCGGGCCGGCGGGGCCACGATCGGCCGGCCGCTGGCGCTCGCCACCGCTAGCGCACCGCCGCTCCCGGATCGGTTCCAGGTCGAGCTGGGTGAGCTGTCCGTGGCCGCCCCTGCCTCCGCGCGCGGCACCAGGGCCCTGCTGCTCCTGGGTCTGCTGGGCCGCGGTGCGTCGATCGGGCCGCACCACACCTCCCACTCCGACCTGAGCGTCCGTCAGGAACTCGTGGTGATCGGCCCCGACACCTTCTGGGAGCACGGCGGCAGCAACCCGCTGGGGCTCACCGCGGCCGGCATCCGGCTGGGCGACCCCGGCGCCCCCGTGAGCCACGTGTCGGTCCTGGTGCTGTGCGTCGACACGGCAACGCGCGCCTCCGACGTGGTCACCTCGATCATGGCACTGGCCCGCACACTGGACTACCTTGCCGACCCCGCTGGCTCCGACGCGGTCGCCACGGAGATCCTCGACCGGACGGGGGCACTCCTGGACGCGCCCAGAACCCGGGTGGCCGTCGCCGGGCGTTATACGGCCCTGATCGATGAGCCGGAGCAGAACGTCCTGTTCGGGCGCGATCTGTCCGCCGTGGCGGGCGGAGAGGTGAAGGGCGGACGGGTCATCGTGCGCGACCGACACGGCCAGGCCCTCGATCTACGCGGCGCCGACTACCTGTACCTGCGTATCGGAGCACCGAAGCCCCACCAGGCAGCAGTGCGCACCCTGGACGAGCTGATCAGGGAACAGGAGCTACTCGACCACCGGGAGGCGGTCGAGGCGGCCGGCAGTCCGGCGACGTACGAGGAGCCGTTCGGCCACAAGCTCGCCAGAACACGATTCGCCATGCGCGGCCAAGACCTCGTCCACGCGGTGGGTGACGGCGACCAGTCTTCGGCTCACCAGCTGTACATCGCGGGCCTGTCACAGGAGTACGCGGGCGAGCTGATGGCTGACGGGATCCTGGCTCCCGTCGAGAGTATCGGCGCATACCTGCGCCTGAGCCGTCTCGTCGCGGCAGCGGACGTTCCCGGGTCACTGGGCGAGGTCGACCGGACGGTCCGCGCCCGGCTCGCCGAGGGCCTCGACCGGCTCCTGGGCTTCACCGCCCCCACCGAGCAGCGGTCGCTGCCGATGATGACACCGCTGGTGATGGAGGTGCACGACTCGCTGAGGCATCTGGTGGACCCGCAATTGGACGGTGGCGAATTCCTCCACAGGCTGGTCCCGGAAATGCGCGAACGCGTGCAGAGGTCCATGGCGGTCCCGGAGCCGCCGAGCCTGCGCGCACGCACGAGCACGGATCTCGCGCCGGGCTCGTTCACGGTCCAGGTGAACGAGATCCCGGTCCTTCACGGTGGGGCCGACCACCCCGCCTATGCCGTCAAGGCCGGCGGCAGGTGGCCGGCCGGTGACACCATCGCGTACCCGGCGGCGTATCACCCCCTGACTGGTGAGCGGGGCCGCTGGTGGCTCGTTCCGCGCAACGAGCCCGACCCGGACGACACGGTGCTGACCGCCGCGCAGTTCCTCTGTTGCCAGCTCGAGCACACCGTCCGTGGCCATCTGCACCGTCTGATCGGCCTCGATCTGCTGGAGCACTTCCTCACCGAGTGGCCGCAGGACGGGGCCGGGCTGCTGGATCGGGTCCGCGCCGACTCGAAGCTGCAACTGCGTCTGCTGTGGCTCGTACAGGAGTTGCTCCGCGAAGGCGTCCCCCTCCTCGAACAGGACGTGATCCTGGAAGAACTCGTGCGCCGGGACGACCCCCGTGAGCTGCACCGTGCCGTCCGCGACAGGATGCGCGATCACCTCCCCGGCACGCGTGAGGAGGCGCTGATGCTCCCTGAGGACCTCCAGAGCGACTTGTGGGAAGCGTCTCCTTCGGGGCTCCCCGAGCGTGGCGAACCCCGTTTGCGCCTGCTGAGCTGGCTCCGCGAGACCGTCACCGAACACAGTCCGTTCCTGTCACTCGCAGTCGCCGACGACCAGGTGCGCGAACTGCTCGTCCCGCTCGTGCGGGCGCACAGTCCGCTGATCACCACCTTCACCTACAGGGAGCTGAGGTCGCGGTGACGCCGAACACCGACATGGTGCGGTTCGAGATCCGACTGCCGCCGGCCGTGCTGGACAGGTGCGGCCCCGGCGTGGAAGCCGGGCTCTCCCATGCGCTGGGCACGGTGATGGAGGAGCTCTGCCCGGACAGACCCATGGAGCTCGGGCTGGCTGGGACGGAGGACCCGCTCGGAGGCACCCTGGAAGTGCACATCGACGGAGTGCTGTGTCCTTGCTCCGCCCGCGACGTCGACCGCGCCCTGTCCCATGACCGGCATCAGCCGCTGGGCCCCGGTCCGTCCGGCCGGGATCTGTCCGCCGTCGCCGATGACAACGTGCTCATCGGTGTGGTGACGCGGATCGTGCAGGACACCGTAGCCGTCCACGCTCACGTGCTCGGCGTGACTCCGGTCGACCGGACGATGCTCGACCTGGGCATGGCCGTACCGCACCGCGCGGACGACGGGCCGGGCGGCGGCACCTCCGTCGAGGCATGCGTCGACGATGGCGTGGGCGAGGTACTCGAGGTGCGCATCCATCCCGAGTACCTCGAGACGTTGGCCTCGGAGGACTTGGCGGAGCTGTTCGCCTTCATGACGGACAGCCTCTTCTCGGAACTCGGTGTACCACTGCCGCCTCTCCACTGCGAACTCGACACGGGCGTGCACCCTCGTTCCTACGCTTTCCGTGTCAACGCGGTCAGGATGACACCATCCATTGGGCTGCCCCCCGGGACCCTCCTCGTCAACGACACCATCGAGCGTCTGCGGCTCATGGGTGTCTCCGGCGAGGCGGCGCTCAATCCGGCCTCCCACCAGCCGGCGGCGATCGTGGCGGACGAGCACGGCCCGCTACTCAAGGCGGCGGGCCTGACGACTTGGACACCGGCCGGGTATCTGATCCTGGACTTCGCGACCTTCCTGCGTCGCTGGATGTTCACCGTCGTGTCCGGTCGACGGGTCGGCGATTCGCTTCGCGAACTGGGCCGGGCCTTCCCTTCGCTCGCGGGACTCCTGGCCGAACAACCCGTCAGGGACCGGCTGACCGGCCTGTTGCGCGACCTCGTGCGCGAACAGGTGTCGATCCGCGACCTGCCGAGGATCGGCCATCTGCTCCTGCGCCGTCCCGAGCTCGACGGCGGCGACCTCCTGGCCCATGTCCGCGCCGGACTGGCCGATCAGATCTCGTTCCAGGCCGCCCGCAATACGCGGACGGTCGTCGCCTACCTCCTCGACCAGGAGATCGAGGACGCCGTCGTTGAGTACGCGGCGGCCGGGCCAGACCATGAACCGGCGATACGAACGGACCTGACCACCAGGGTGATCCGCGCCGTCGGTGCCGAACTCGCCAACCTGCCTCCGACCGCCCAGGCGCCGGCCCTTCTCGTCTTCGCGCCGGTCCGACAGCTCGTCGCGGCTCTGCTGCGGGGCCTGTATCCGCCGCTCAGTGTCCTGTCCTACGACGAGCTGCCGCCGCACTACAACGTGCAGCCCGTTGCGCGGATCGGCTGGGCGGCGACATGATCAGGGCATCGCAGGGGAGTTGGGCGCTGTCCGCCCGCGTATGGCTGCCTCCACCGCGCACAGAGTCGCCGCACTGTAGACCCGGGAACCACAGGCGGGGCAGCTGCCCTGCTCCACCGGGTACGGCTCTCCCCCGACCCTGACCTCGACGGTCCTTCTCAGGTATGCGCCGCCGCAGGGGCACTGGTCAAACTCCGACGGGTCGAAAGCAGACGGATCCACAAGTCCCTCCCATCCGCGCCTATGTTGAGCAGGATATGCGGCAGGAGGCCGCAGCGAACCGGGATGTGCGAGGGAAGCCCGGACGACGGACCGACCGGGCACCACCCACACCGCTGGGCCGTTACAGCAGGGGCCGCCACCTCACAGCCAGTTTCGGCGAACAGCCATGCGCCCAGCGACGTCGATCGCCAAGAGGTCAAGAGACCGACACACGTGATCCTGACTCAGGAGATCAGGCTCGTGCGTCTCGCTGCTGAACTTCCTTGAGGACTCCGGCCACCGTCGCGAAGTCATTGTCCACGTGGAGGACGGTGTGCCCATGGTGCACAGCCGTCGCACACACCAACAGGTCGATCGCTCCCGCCGCCCGGTGCTGGCCCCTCTGGGTCAGTTTGTACTGGGCAGCGTCGACCCACCGCCAGGCATTCTTCGGAACCGGAGAGAGCAGACAGAGCGCGTCCAACTCCTCGGCCAGCTCATCTCGGTGAGACGGGCTGGTCGCCGAGTAGAGGAATTCGGCTCGTGTCGGCTCGCAGATGTGGAACACCCCGGCGGCGATGTGTCCCTCCCAGGGGCGCAGTGCGCCCGGGGTACGGAACAGGTGCCACAGAGCCGAGGTGTCCACCAGATACGTGATCACTCGAAGGCCTCGCGTCGCGCACGCTTCTCGGCTTCATGCACCGCTGCGGCCTGCTCGAACTCGCCGCGCTCACCTCGCGCGGCCAGCTTCTCCGCGGCCTCCAGCCTCTTGATCCGCGCCACGTAGTCCCGAAGAGCCGCGTTGACGGTCTCCTTCTTCGTCGTGGCACCCATGAGCCGCATGGCCTCGGCCAGCGCCTCGTCGTCGAGATCAATCTGGGTAACGGCCACCGGGGACACCTCCAACATACGCAATGTATGTATCCAAGATACATCGCCAACATTGCATACGCCCACCGACCGCGACAGACCGCTCAAGGGAGTGCGCAGGATGCCGAGGCGTTTCCATTTGGGCTGCTTTCCGACGCAGGACGGATCAGCGGGGCCTGCTGCACCCCGACACGAATCACCCCATGGGCCCTATGACCGACTTGACCGTAATCGGCGTCCCGAATCTGTCCTGCCGATCATGAAGACTCGTATCGAGACGCTCTACGAGCGTCCCCCAACTCGCTGCCAAGCTCGCATAGTTGCTGGTCAGATCGATTCTTCTCGCGTAGCGAGTGGTGGGGCGGGTGGGACTCGAACCCACGGCCGACGGATTATGAGTCCTTTGAGGATCTTGGCGGTCCTTGCCGATCAACGTCCATTCGTGACATTTCTGCAGGTCAGAATGGGCGCACCGTGTTTACGCGCCTGCGTCTTTGCCGGTTTGTTCCTATCCTTGCGTCCCAACTGCGTCCCGACACCCTCGCGGATGGACAAGCCCAGCCTTTGGGCAGCCGTCTAACCTGCTCGGAGAGGGCGCTCCAAGGTGAACGCAGCGGATTTCCCTTCCCCTGCGCAGATGCTCCGCTCCCGGCCAGAAGGGGGACCAAGCATCCACGACGGCAACCCCGCCAGCACCTCGTGTACGTCGAGCCCACTGGCCGAGGAGGCGGGGCGCGACGCAGTCTCACCCTCAGCGACCGACACCAACCCCCGGATTTGGAGTGACCCATGGCCCCAAATGTCGGTAGCGTGCCGGCATGAACACCGCTCCGGACTTGGCAACCTGTCTGTATGCCTGGTTCAACGAGGTGAGGCAGGCGGGGATTTCCATCGAGTCCGGCGCCGCACTCGTGAATGCCATGAGCCGCTTCCCGGCATGGGCATCGGTACGGGCCGCAGTACAGGCGACAGTTCCGCTGACTGTGCGCCCAGATCTCTACACGAGCGAGGGAGAGCTACGGGATGCGACGCTACTGGGTATGACCGGCCTCGCCCGGGCTGCGCAGGCCATCACCAACGGCCTACCTGTGAACGACCAGTGCTGTCCACGGTCCTACCAGCACAGCGACGACCTGCAGGTGGGCACCGCCGTCGCGGAGTTCGTGACCTTCTGCCAGTCTCCGTTGCCGATGCCAGAGGACTGGCTTCTTCTGGACGCCCAGATACCCAAGGGCACTTTGGTCTCGGTCGGTGGGTACAGCTTAAAGTCGGCGACGGCCGAGGACTTGCGTCAGCTCCTGGCACTGCCCACGGCCCGGGCGGTGTGCGACGTGTTGGAGCGGTCTGAGATGGACCCGAAGTTGCTCGACGGTGCCGCCTTCCTGTGCCGTGACGATCCGGAAGGGGAGCTGGTCCACGGCCTTCGCTGGCCGCTCATGGACCTTCCAACCCGGCCCGAGCTGCATCACTGGCGGCCGCTGTTCATCCTGCTGTTGTGGCGCAGCGATGTGGCGTGCCACATGGATGCCTGGTTCGTGGTCGAGCGTGGCCGACGCATCGATCGCCGCAGCGGTGCGGTTCCCTGGACGATGGACATCTTCGTCAATGAGCAGGGAGAAGAGGTGGAAGTGGAGCGGCGCCAAAGGGGTCTCTACGAGGTGTCGCAAGAGGAGATGCCCCGATTCCTCACTTTCTGTAACGCCGTTGATTCACTGATCGACATCGTCCTGGCGGACACCACGAAAGCTGGCAAAAAGCGGGCACGTCGCTTGGAGCGTGCAGCAAAGCACCTAGTGCGCGCCTCCCACCGCACGCATATTGACGGATCCATCTGGGAAGAGGAGGCAGACGAGATCACGCTGCAGTACGTCATCGCGATGGAGGCGCTGCTGACCGGTAATGGGAACAGCGGGGTCGCCCAGAAGATCAAGCAGCGCGCGGCAATGCTCTGGATGACCGACGAGACCCGCGAACGAGTGCTCGACATGGTGTCCACGAGCTACGACAGCCGGTCGAAGTATGCTCACGGCGACGACACGAGGGAAGACGTCCAGCACCTGCATGATCTCCGGAAGCTTGCCACGAACGTGACTCTGCGCTGGCTGATCACCGCAGCCGCGGCTGGCCCTGATCTAGGAAAGCGTCTGGATACGGCATTGACCTCTGACGCAGTCCGCCAGAACGTAGTCACGGATCCACTGACGGTCTTCTTCACCCGTACTCCACCGCGTCAGGCCCCGCCAGACCTCGCACCGTGAGGCACTTGTGCCCCAGCGGCGTCCTGACACCGCGCCGGAGTGTCAGTGGGGCACACCAGGCTGTCATCGGGCGCTTACGTCAGCTCGGAGGTGGTGTCGAACCCGTCCGCAGCGGATTCCCTTTCCAACGTAGAGAGGCTCCGCCCCGGGTGTCGGGGCGGAGCCCCTGTGGCCTTTCCGCAGGCCAGACGTCTACGCAGAGCTTGTCCGAGTGCTAGTGGCCGGCCGCTCCAGGAGACACCCGCGGAGTCGGCGGCCAGACAGGGGAAGGCGCGCTGACCTAGGCCCTGGCTGGGAACAATTACCATGAGGCCCGGCTGTCGGCGGGAGTGGTGCTGACTGTCCGAGGTTCGCGTTACGGTGGCTGAACCTAGGAGCGAGGGAGGCGTGGACCGTGACGGCGAGCGCCGATCACCTCAAAGCACTGCTCAGCGCGCATGCGGCTGGGGATGATGATCGGTTCTACAGCATTGCGCTGCAGGTGGCGGCGAAGTCCGCGCGTCAGGGCCATAGCCGTCTTGCGGCGGAGTTGCGAGAGCTGATTGACGCATCGCGCGCGGAGAAGATCAGCCGTCAGCCCGCGCCTACTCCTGTCGTGCAGCCGCGCGGGGAGCTGGCGAGCCTGCTCACTGCAGACTATCCAGAGACCAGGTTGGCCGACATGACCCTGGCCGATGAAACGCGCACAGCCTTGGAGAAGGTGCTGCATGAGCAGCGCCAGCGCGGCCGTTTGGAGCGTTTTGGGTTCACGCCGGTACACCGACTGCTGTTGTCTGGGCCGCCGGGCACCGGCAAGAGCATGACGGCGGCAGCGTTGGCACGGGAGCTGGGGCTGCCGTTGTTTACGATCCGCTTGGATGGGCTGATCAGCCGGTTCATGGGGGAGACGGCTTCGAAGCTGCGCCTGGTGTTCGATGCCGCAGCGCAGACTCGGGCTGTGTACTTGTTTGACGAGTTCGATGCGCTGGGTGCTGACCGGGGCAATGGCAATGATGTCGGCGAGGCTCGTCGGATTCTGAACTCGTTTTTGCTCTTCTTGGATCAGGCTCCGGCGGAGAGCCTGGTGGTAGCAGCCACCAATCACCGTCGTTTGCTGGACGGTGCGCTTTTCCGCCGGTTCGACTTGGCGATCGTCTATGGGCAGCCTTCGGCAGACCAGGCGATCGAAGTTTTGCGACGACGCCTCGCCGCGATGGACACCTCAGGGGTAGCGTGGGGAGATCTCTCTGCTCTCACGGAGCAGCTGAGTCACGCTGAGCTGGTCAAGGCTGCCGAGGCAGCCGCCAAGCGGGCGATCCTCGGGGGAAGCGACACGATCGACGCCGACCAGTTGAGGGACGCCCTGAACGAAAGGCACCTCCTGCGTCATGCCTGAGGGTCCCCCTCCGAGCGTCCCCCATCTCCTAGTTCCGTGGTCACCGCGCACTCTGACGCCCAAGCCACCCCGAGCGGCTGGACAGGCGCAGATACTGGTTGACCGTTCCTCCGATCGTCCTGGGCATTCGGCTCGGCTGATCAGCAAAATCGAGGATGTGCAGGCGGAGGCCCTCAGCGCGCGCAACTCGTTGGATCCTCGTGATCGCGCGGACGGGTTCGCCATCCGGTTGGAGGCGGCTCCAGAGCATGAGCTGAAGCTGGACTCGCTCGACAAATCAGGGCTGACGCTCATGAGCGTCCACGAGGCCGATGGGGAAAAGCCGCAGGAAGCCGTGGTGTGGGTGCCTGACGGGTCGGCGCCCATGCTTCTGCGGAAGATCGACCAGTTCACCGAGAACACCCGGTCCGGCAAACCCAAGCATGCTGCACTGGTTGCCAACATTGAGCAGATCGAACAGGCCACGGTAGAGAGTCTGTGGCAGGAGGAAGATCCACTTCCTGATCCCGGTGCTGCGATGTGGTGGGAGTTGTGGCTTGACCCCACGCTCAGCGAGGCGGACCCCGTGGAGACTCTTCGGCACCTGTCGCGGGTCCACGACTGGAAGATGCTGCGGCGAACCGTTGGAATCGGGCGTTTCCGGGTCGCCCAATTGCGCACCAGCGTGCGCGGGCTGACCCAGATCCTGCGCACGAACGCGTGTCCGTCTGAGATCCGCAAGCCGACGTTCACTGAGGAGTTCCACAGCCGTGAGCTGCGGGACCTGCATCGTGACTTCGTGGTCGATCTCGTCGGCCGTCTTCGCCCTCCGGCAGCTGGCGCGCCCGCAATCACGCTGCTTGATACCGGTGTGGACCAGGAGCATCCCTTGCTGCGCTCCGTTCTGGTCGGCGCTCACAGCGTCATCAGCGAAGAGGGGCCGGACGATAACGACCCGCGTGGGCATGGCACGCGGATGGCCGGTCTGGCTGCCTTCGGGAATCTTGACGACGCACTCTCCTCGCCCGCGGCAGTGCAGCTGGACCATCATTTGGAGTCGGTCAAGATCCTTCCACGAAGAGCCCCAGACACACCGCGGCCGTTCGGGGAGGTGACGGCGACGGCGGTCGCCACAGCCGAAACAGCGAATCCCGAGCAGTTGCGGACACGTGTGTTCGCCATGGCCGTGACAGCTGAGTCCGGGCAGGGCATCAACGGAACTGACGGAACGGCGACTCTGTGGTCTGCGGCGGTAGACGCTCTCGCAGTTGGCACCGACGTGACGGTGACGCACGACCGTATCGATCTGATCGGGCCACCAGAACCCGATCAAGCTCGCTTGATCGTTGTCTCTGCCGGCAACGTCCGCGATCACCGCGCCAGCGACCTGGTCGACGAAAGTGGAATTGCCACATATTTAGACTTGTGCGATACCTCCCGGATTGAGGATCCTGCGCAGGCCTGGAATGCGCTCACGGTTGGCGCTCACACCGAGCTTGATCATGTGCCTACCGCCGCCGACTTCGCCGGCTACCGCGCGGTTGCCGCGCCCGGACTACTGTCCCCGCACAGCCGCACCTCTGTGATGTTCCGCGACGCCGCGGCTCTGAAGCCCGACGTCGTGATGGAGGGAGGCAACCTTCTGGTCGATTCTGACCTGACCGAAGTCAGCAGCCACGATGCGGTCTCTCTCACCACCACTGCCCGCTCTCACCTCGGTCAGTTGCTTACCACGATCGATGCCACGAGCGCAGCGACGGCGCAGGCTGCTCGTCTTGCAGCCCTCGCTTACACCCGCTATCCCAACCTGCGCGCAGAAACCATCCGTGGCCTGCTCGTGCATGAAGCCCAGTGGACCAGTGCCATGATCGACGGCGTCTATAACCGCAACGGCCGCCGCAAGATCGGTGCGGGCCAGCTCGCCCGCACCGTGCTGCGACGCTACGGCTGGGGAGTGCCCAGCCAAGAGCGAGTGCTGTCCAGTACCGCCAGTGCAGTCACCATGATCGTTCAGGGTTCTTTGAAGCCCTTCGTCCGCGACGGCAGCGCGGTGCGCCTTGGCGAGCTGAAACTGCACGAGCTTCCCTGGCCGCGTGAGCAGTTGCTGGACCTGGACGCCGAGGATGTGCATCTGCGAGTAACGCTGTCCTACTTCATCGAGCCAAATCCCGGTCGGCGCGGCATGCTCGGGCAGCACACCTATGCCTCCCATCGTCTCCGCTTTGCTCTCAAAGGCCCATTTGAGCCCATGGAGGAGTTCGAGAGACGGATCGCCCGAGCCGCCCAGGCAGAAGATGACGCCCGTACGACCATCCGGCCTTTCGACGCCGACAAGAACTGGCTCGTCGGCCCAACCAATCGCGACCGCGGCTGCCTGCACGCCGACATCTGGAAAGGCACTGCTCGGGAGCTGGCCGACTGCGGTGTCCTTGCCGTCTACCCCGCTGGCGGCTGGTGGAAGTACCACAACAGCTCCGACCGCATCGGCCGGAGCGTCACCTACGGCCTGCTGGTCTCCTTGACCACGCCTGAGGTCAGCGCCGATCTGTATACCCCCACGGCGATCCAGCTCGGAGTCTCCGTCCCTGTTGAACTAAGCACCACAACAGACACAGCCATCGCCCTCGAGGCACGCCTGTTCTAAGCATTACGGAACGGGGGGATAGAAATGGGCCTTACAGCAATTGATCCCGCCGTCGGGATCCTGGACGCAACTCAATCGGATCTCGGATGCGGGCGGGATTGGTCAACCGTGCACAGGGTACGGCCTCGACCGGTCCTGTTATGTCCGGCCTGCCACAATCGCGTTCACGCCAAACTCTCCCCAGGCAGCATCCGGTTCTTCGCACATGATTCGGGAGCGTCTCGGCGGTGTGCCCTGGCGGGCGAGTCGGTGGCACACCACCGACTGAAGCTGGCGCTGGCTAGTGCCATTCGGGCTGCGGGTCATCAGGCATCCGTGGAAGCGGCCGGGCCCGAGGGACGATGGCGGGCGGATGTGTTGTCGGCCAGTCCCGATGGCACCAATCGCTGGGCCTGGGAGGTTCAGCTATCCGCGACCACCAACGCGGACATAGAAGAGCGCACTGCTCGCTACGCTGCCGACGACATTGGGGTGTGCTGGGTATCCAACCAATCCAGGAATTGGCTGGGGTCCGCCCCGTCGCTGCTCGTGAAAATCGCAGACGGCGGAGGCTATGCCGTGGAGGCCGGTCCAGCACGGTTCGTCACCGAGGAATGTACCTGCAGCCACGGCCATCGTACGTGCCCGGCTGGTCGGCACGGACACTGGGAGGGCGACTGTGAGGCCCCTCTGAGGGAGGTAGTGGTCCGTGTTCTCAATGCCGCCCTTCTGCCCCATGCCCCGGCAGGTCCAATGAGTCTGGGGAGCACGGGCGTCTGGCGATGGCTGTGGGCGACAGCGGGTGCACTTGCGGAGGCCGAGGCCTATGCAGAGGAGGAGCGTGTCGGCAGGGAGCGTTGGCGCACCCAGCAGATTGAGTACGCAGCTCGCCGGTTCCCCGAGGCCAATGCCCCCTTTGTCAGCGAGTGGCAGGAGACGCTAGCTCCCGCCGCCCGGCAGCGGCTGGAGGACACCGCGTTGGCACAGGCTCGTGCCGAGACCGGCAAGCCAGCATTCGTTCATCTGACTGCGACCGCTTATCACTTCGGCTGCGGTGTCCTAGTCACAATCGGCTCGGCCGTGCCCGGGTCGACCAGGGGCTGGTACGGCCTGATTCGTCCCGATCCCACCAAACTCGACATGAAATTAGTGGAGCAACTCGGCTTGGTGCTATTCACCATCCCTGACGAGGCCGCAGCCCTAAGAGAGGCAGCCCCGCCCGGAACACGAGTCGTCACCGTCGAAACAGGACAGAACATTTGAGGCCTGGGCGACCATTACCAGTGTCCGTTCAAAACGCTTGGGTGCGTAGCATCCTCAGCTCTCCGTTTGTTCCAACGCATAGAGGCCCCTCCCCTCTGCGTAGGGGCGGAGCCTCTATGGCAATCACCACAAGCCGAACGTCTTCGTAGAAGAAGACAACCCGTTCAGGCGGCCAGCCGGAGCTACAACGGGGCGCTTTCGGCTATTGCCGGGGCCGGCCCGAACCGGTCAACGAGCGTGACGAACCATGCGCTGGGTACGGGGATCCCAGTGGCAGTCGCGGTACAGCCGGTTGAGGTCCGGCATCGCATCCGGGGCGTCGGCGGCACACTCCTGCCAGCCCGCGCCGGGGACCAGGCGCGCGAAGTACCCGTACTCGATGGCCTCGGCGAACCCCGGGTATTGACCGGTCCACATGGTGTTGCAGCCCTCCCCGTGGTGGCAGCCGCTCCGCTGCCTTCCCGTGGCGGCGCATCGGGCCACGTCGCACCGTTTCTCGTGAAGGTTCCCGGGGGCGACGCCGCAGGAGGGGCACAGCTGGTCGACGTCCACGGTCACTTCGCCCCCTTCCCAGAGGTCCGTCGGGGGCGTATCCGTCGAGGCGGTGAGCCTGCCTGAACCGGTGGGCTCGCAGGCTCGTGTGGAGCTTCTTGGGTCGCGGCCAGCTGTGGGTGCCCCTCTACGGCGGGGCCGGGTTCGGCGTCGGCGGGCTTCTCGGCGGATCCGACGATGTCGTCCGACGCGGGGTCCCGCCCCTGGAGGGTGGTGTCCGTTGCTGGCGTGGCTTCACCCATCACTTCGGACAGCGCATTGTCGAACAGGTCGACCCAGGGGCGGTTGCCGACGTACCTGGGTTTGTACTCGAAGGCCGGAATGAGGTCGTCTTCGAGGGTGCGCATGATGATGGTCTCGGGTTCCTCGTCGTTCTCGGTGACGAGGGTTACCGCTTTGTTGTATCTGCGCCCCTGGGGAAGGCGTACGGCGTTCTGGGCATCGTAGGTGCTTTGTTCGGTGGGGGTGGCGTCGATCGGGGGC